>JAUPTY010000183.1 GCA_030917845.1 Actinomycetota bacterium
CCAGCGGGTCTGGCTGCGCGAGATGGTCGAGACCGGCGCCCACCGCAAACCCTTCGACAAGGAAGAGCAGAAGCGCCTGCTCGACCGACTGATCGACGTTTTCGAGTTCGAACGCTTCCTCGAGAAGGCCTACCTCGGCCAGAAGATGTTCTCGATCGAGGGACTCGACTCGATCGTCACCATGCTCGACGAACTGACGACCCTCGCGGTTGGCAGCGGGGCGAAGGAAGTCGTGCTCGGGATGGCTCACCGTGGCCGCCTGTCCGTGCTCGCCCACACCGTGCGGCGCCCGCCCGAAGCGATCTTCGCCGAGTTCGAAGGCGGCAAGCGGATCGAGGACGTGAAGGCCGTGGCCGCGATCCCCCATGGCGGCACCGGCGACGTGAAGTACCACTACGGCCACGAAGGGGTGGCCGAACATCACGACGGCACCCAGATCGCCGTCCACCTCTATCCCAACCCGAGCCACCTCGAGTTCGTCAACCCGGTCGTTGCCGGCGCCACCCGCTACTCGCAGGGTGACATCGACGGTGGCAACCTGACCCATGAACCGGCCAAGGCCGTCGCTGTCGTGCTCCACGGCGACGCCGCATTTCCCGGCCAGGGCGTGGTCGCCGAGACTTTCAACCTGCAGTCGCTCGAGGGCTACTCGGTCGGCGGCACGATCCACATCATCGAGAACAACCAGATCGGCTTCACCACCGATCCGACCGACGCCCGCTCCACCCCGTACGCGGCGGACATGGCGAAGGGCTTCAACGTTCCGATCCTGCATGTGAACGCCGACGACGTCGAAGCCTGCTCCCAGGCGATGCGGCTCGCCATGGCCTACCGGGACCGCTGGAACCGCGACATCGTGATCGACGTGATCGGATACCGGCGCTTCGGCCACAACGAAACCGACGAGCCCGCCTACACCCAGCCGCTCATGGCAGCGAAGATCAAGGCGCACAAGCCGGTTTCCGAGCTCTACACCGAGAAACTGATCGAGCAGAAGGTGGTCACGGCCGAGGAAGTCGAAGCCGCAGCCGACGAACGTCGCACTTCACTCAAGGCAACCCTCGACGGGCTGCGGGAGAAGATGGACACCGGGGTCTACGAGGATCCGACCGTCACCAACGTAGGTACCGGAGAGCTCGACCGGTCGGCCAGCCCGCCGGTTGACACTGCGGTTCCGGCCGATCGCCTCCGGGCCCTCAACGAGGCGCTGCTCGAGGTGCCGGCCAGCTTCACGATTCACCGCAAGCTGAGGAAGCCGCTGAACCGCCGGGTCGAAGCGCTCGAGCAGGGTGGCGTCGAGTTCGCCCACGCGGAGGCCCTCGCCCTCGCTTCTCTGATCACCGAAGGCAAGCATGTCCGCATGACCGGCCAGGACACCGAGCGCGGCACCTTCTCCCAGCGCCATCTGGTCCTTCACGACGAAAAGACCGGCCTCAAGTACGCCCCGATCCAGCACCTCAAGGACGCCAGCGCGCCGTTCGAACTCCACAACAGCCCGCTCTCCGAGATTGCCTGCCTCGGCTTCGAGTACGGCTACGCGTCCTCGAACCCGGACTCCCTGGTTCTCTGGGAAGCCCAGTTCGGCGACTTCGCCAACTCGGCCCAGGTGATCATCGACAGCTTCATCGCTTCCGGTGAATCGAAGTGGGGTCTGACCTCGAGGCTGACCTTGTTGCTACCTCACGGTCACGAAGGGGCTGGCCCCGAACACTCGAGCGCCCGCATGGAACGCTTCCTTTCGCTGGCGGCCGAAGGTTCGATGCGGGTCGCGAACCCCTCGACCGCAGCCCAGTACTTCCATCTGCTGCGGCGTCAGGCAATGATCAAGAAGGCCCGGCCGCTGGTCGTCTTCACGCCCAAGGGGCTGCTGCGGCAGACCGCCGCAACCGCCACCCTGGAGCAGCTGACCTCCGAGCATTTCCACTTCATCCTCGATGACCCGAAGGCCGTGGAGCGCCGCGAGAAGGTCGAGCGCCTGGTCCTCTGCAGCGGCCGGATCTACCACGACATCGACACCGCTTCACCGCGAGAAGGCGCCGAAAACGTCGCAGTGGCCCGGGTCGAGCTGCTCTACCCCTTCCCGAAACAGCAGATCGCGGGCCTCTTCGAGGGCTATCCGAACCTGAAGGAAGTTGTCTGGACCCAGGAGGAGCCGGCCAACATGGGTGCGTGGAGCGTCATGCGCCGCCGCCTGCCGGACATCCTTCCCGACGGGGTGACCCTCGAGTACGTGGGCCGTCCCGAAAGGTCGAGCCCTTCGGAGGGCTATTCGGTCGCCCACATCCGTGAGCAGGAGCGAATCGTCCTCACAGCGCTCACTCCTTAGCCTGACCTCATTGATGAACAGACTGTTCGCAACATCTCGGGCAATTGACGCGGGACCCGGATGGGTGTATAAGATCATCTGCAGGTCCGCAGTTTCATAGGGAGAATAGGGAAGGAGCAGGATCGGACCGGAGCGCCCCGGAGGGGTTGCCTTTCATTTCAAATTTCCAAAGCCCGCTTCCGGTGGTTTAACCCCGGAAGCGTTCGCGTCGGCATCCCTCCCTGGCTACCGACGCGCAGGCGTGGTGAGGGTCGCGCGGACCCCCTGCCTCCCGCGACCCTCGCCCGCCACCTTTTTCACGCCGGACGGATTCGGCGAACGCCGCGCCTGATCCGTTACGCTCGAATCAGCATGAGGCGTATAGGGAGATTCTTCGTTGTCCTTTCAATTTCGGCTGGGCTCCTGGGAGGAGCCTCGACCGCTGGCGCGTCGACCGGTGGCCCGGTTCCGTCGGTCGAGTCGCTGATCGGCAAGAGGTTCGCATCCGTCAAGGTGACCGGCAATCCCGCAATCGGCCCGAAGCAGATCCGGATCGCCTTCGCCGGCAGAGCGTCGAAGGCCCATCTCACCGTCCGGGGCGGATGCAACGCCTGGCGAGCTCGATTCGTGGTCCCAAAGGGACGCCTCTTCCTGAAGGGCCAGGTCTCCGGGACCAAGATGGCGTGCTCGAAGGATCCCGATCCCTGGATCAGAAGCAAGTTCCGCAAGGGACTGAAAATCCGGGCGCGAGGCAACCGCTTGATCCTGACCCGTGCCGCGGAGCGCATCCGCTTCGTCTTCGAACTGGTCCCCCCGAAGCGGAAGCCGATCGACCGAATTGACGAGGACCCCGAACCCCGCGTCACCGTTCCGGCCACCAAGGAGAACGTCGACGGGAAGAAATACGAACTGATCGACACGATCGGCAAGAAGCTGGATTCAGGGCTGAAAATAGGTTTCCGAGACGGATTGAGGACCGTTGCAAACGGCGAACTGGTGCCCGTGTCGCTCCTCGGTTTCCACGCCGGCTGCAACCGCATCGACGGTGAGTACGGGATCGAGGACGGCGTCCTCTCCTGGACCAGCGTTCTCACGACCGACGTGTGGTGCCAGGGCCCTGACGATGCCTGGTTGTACAGCTTCCTCACCGGCGGGCCCCGAAT
>JAUPTY010000184.1 GCA_030917845.1 Actinomycetota bacterium
GCTTCCGGAATCCGGTCAGCGGTGCTGGTCACCGACAGCTTCGGCCGGGCCTGGCGGCTTGGCCAGTCCGAGGTTGCGATCGGTTGCGCCGGGATTGACCCGCTCGATGACTGGCGGGGGCAGGTTGACCAGAGGGGCCGGGAGATGACCGCCACCGTAATCGCGACTGCCGATCAGATCGCTGGCGCCTCCGATCTGGTTCGGACCAAGACCGGCGGGGTACCTGCCGTCGTTATCCGCGGTCTCGAACATTTCGTGACCGAAAGCGACGGCCCGGGCTGCGCCGCCCAGCTGCGCGGTACCGACGATGACCTCTTCCGCTAAAGAACAAAGGACGGGTTGAGCAGATGGGACGACTGACTCGAGCCGGCGTGGTTTCGCTGGACGGTTACTACGAGGACGCCGAGGGCACGATCGAATGGTCGATGCCCGAACCCGAACTTCACGCCTACGCCAACGAGAAGGTCGGTGAGCTCGCCGGGATAGTCATGGGCCGTCGGCTCTATGAAGCGATGGTCCCTTACTGGCATGACGTCCTCCGGGAAGGCAGCGACTCCGAGATCGAACTCGAGTTCGCCCGGATCTGGGAGAAGCTGCCGAAGTATGTGGCCTCCCGAACTCTCACGGAGGTCCATGAGACCTGCCAGCTGCTCGAAGGGAATGTGATCGAAGCGATTCTCGATCTCAAACGGTCGACCGACGGCGACATCGAGGTCGGCGGTGGCCTGCTTTCGGCACAGCTCGACGCGATCGGCGCGATCGACGTCTACCACCTGTGGATCACACCGGTGACGATCGGTGGCGGCAAGCCCTTCTTCACGCCGGATTACCCGATGGAGAAGCTGGAACTGGTTGACATGCGGCGGTTTCCCAAGGGCACCGTAGCCCTCGAGTACACAGTCAGATCCTGAGAACCGTCGAGCCTTCGGAAGTACCGCTGCGGATCGCATCCAGAGCCTCGTTGGCTTCCTCGAGAGGCAGGACTTCGACCAACGGCTCGACACCATGCCTTGCGGCCAGCTCCAGCAGCGCGGTACCGTCATCCCGGGTCAGATTGGCCACCGAATGGAGACTGCGCTCCTCCCAGAGCAGCTCGTAAGGGAAGGAAGGAATGTCGCTCATGTGGATGCCCGCGCTGACAATGCGGCCGCCCCTATCGCTCGCCTTCAGGGCATCGATCATCAGGCGTCCCACCGGTGCGAAGACGATCGCCGCATCAAGGGATTCGGGTGGCTTCTCATCCGAGCCTCCCGCCCATTCGGCTCCCAGCGATCGAGCGAACTCCTGGCCTTTCGCGTCCCCCGGTTTCGTGAAAGCGAAAACACGGCGACCTTCAGCGGCGGCGATCTGGCAGAGGATGTGGGCAGAAGATCCGAACCCGTACAGACCGAGCCGCTCGCCGTCCCCCGCGATCGCCATCGCGCGGTAACCGATCATCCCGGCGCAAAGCAGCGGAGCCACATGCGTGTCATCGATCGTCTCCGGCAAAGGGAAACAGAACCGTTGGTCGGCGACGGCGAACTCGGCGTAGCCGCCGTCGATGTCGTAGCCGGTGAACCGGGCGTTCTCGCAGAGGTTTTCACGGCCCTCACCGCAGAACCGGCAATCACCATCGGTCCATCCCAGCCAGGGAACGCCCACCGGTTCACCGGACCGGAACCTGCTCGCGCCCGGCCCGGCGCTTTCCACCGTGCCGACAATCTGATGGCCGGGGACCAGCGGAAGCTTCGGCTCGGTCAGGTCGGCGTCGACGATGTGCAGGTCGGTTCGACAGACCCCGCAGGTCGAAATCCGGATCAGGACCTGACCGGGTCCCGGTTCCGGGATCGGAACCTCCAGCTGGCGAAGCTTGCCCGGCTGCCGTTCGAGGACCATGGCGCGCATCGCGTCAGTCCTCATGCCCTCAGGCGGCTGCGGGCCCGGCGAGATCGGCCAGCAGGTCAGGCGGTGCCAGCGGGTCAGGAAACTCCCGCAGAATCTCGTAGGACGTGTTGCGCTGTGCTGCGTGCCGGCCAGCCCTGTGCGCCGACTCGACGAGTTCCTCGACCTCAAGCCTGACCCCGTGCTGAGAGCCGGCCATGCGGGAGATGCTCTCCTCCATCAGGGTGCCGCCGAGATCGTTGACTCCCCAGTTGAGGGCTTCGGTGGCCCCCTCGAGCCCCATCTTGACCCAGCTCGCCTGAAGGTTGGTGACCGAATGGCCAAGGGCCAGACGGAACGCTGCTGTGTGTTTGAGGTTCTCCTCGATCGAGATTTCCTCGACCCCGTGAGTGCGCCCGAGCAGCGTGTTGAAGGGAATGAAGCTGAGCGGCACAAACTCGGTGATGCCTCCCGTTCGGCCCTGGAGGTCGCGGATTACCTTCATGTGGCGGGCCAGTTCGCGAGGTTCCTCGATGTGACCGAACATGACGGTGGATGTCGATTTGAGGCCAGACCGGTGGGAAGCCTCGATGATCTCGACCCAGCGACCGGCCGGCAGCTTGTTCGGTGAGATCCGCTGGCGAACGCCGTCATCGAGCACCTCGGCCGCGGTTCCCGGAGTCGAACCGAGACCACAATCGATCAGGTACTCAAATACTTCCTCCGGGGAAAGGCCCGAGGTTTCGCACATGTGGTTGATCTCCATCGGCGAGTAGGCATGGAGGTGGATGTCCGGGGCGACCGACCTGGCGAGTTTCAGCCAGCCGCCGTATGACTCGAGATCGAGCTCCGGGTGGATGCCTCCCTGCATGCAGAGTTCGGTCGCTCCGAAGGCGATCGCTTCCTCAACCCGGCCGATGAACTCCTCTTCGGTCGATTCGTAGGCGTCAGGAGAGCGCCGGCCCTGCCCGAAACCGCAGAACGCGCAGCCGACCGTGCAGATGTTGGTGAAGTTGATGTTGCGATTGACCACGAAGGTGGCCGTATCGCCGACCAGCTCCGCCCTGAGGCCGTCAGCGGCGATTCGCATCGACTCGATCACATCCGGCCTGGTTTCGGCAAACAGGGCGGTCAGCTCGTCTTCTGTCAGCTCCGCCCCTTCCCGGCCCTTGGCGATGGCTTCGATGGTCAGACCCGGGTCGATCTGTTCTTCGCTGACCCGGCCGGAACCGAGTCGCGGGATGAAGCTCCAGTACTTCAGCTTGATCACGTCGAGGACCCCCTGCTCCATCCATTCAGAGTTCATGTACTGGGGGTATACGCAGAGCCGCTCGGTAAGGGCGTAGCCCTGAGGCTGAAGTTCCTTGCGGACCTGATGCGGGCTGGGGAAAGGATGTTCCGGCGAGATGTGGTCGCCGTTGGCGGAGAGTCCTCCGAGGTCGGTTGCACCCGCCCCTACCAATTCGGACCACCAATCGGAGAGATTCGGGGGGACCTGGACCCCGACGTCCGGCAACAGCCGGGCGGTCTCGCGGATCAGGTGCTTCAGGTCCTCGATCGACACCGGGCAGGCCCATTCCGGCAGGGGGATCGAGGGTCGACC
>JAUPTY010000185.1 GCA_030917845.1 Actinomycetota bacterium
GGACCGATTACATGGTGTCTTGCAGGAAGTCAGCGAATGCCAGACCTCGTCCTCAAGGTCCTCTTCGGACATCTCGAACCGCATGCTCTTGCCCTTCGGAACGACGGGCGGGTTGCCGAGAGCGCCGGGCAGACGGAAGTCGGCGCCGTTGTAGAAGTAGTTGCTGATCACGAAGGGATTGGTGCCGGCCTTGGCGCCGTCGGGCAGCTTGGTCGCGTCCCGGCCAACCACCGGCAGGCCACCGCCATGATCGTTGTTCTCGTCGTAGTGACCGTGATTGAGGATGCCCTTGAAATCGACGCGCTTGCGGTAAGGATCGTTGCCCTTATCGGCCTCGGCGAGGTAGGTGACCATGATTCCCATCGACTCGGGCCAGGAAGCGATCTTCGTCTCGTAGGTCGAACTCATCGAGAGGACATCACCCTTCTTGACCTCGACCTTCCAGTCAGGCTGGGTGCCGTACATGGCCATGTCCCAGGAGATCGGACCGTTGCCCTTGAAGTACTTCGCGTGAGAACGGAAGAGGTGGACCTTGTTTCCCTTGACTCTCGGCTGCGTCCCCTGGCAGGCCTTGTACTTCTTCAATTTCGCCCTGTATCTGCGAATCTTCTCCCGGTTGGCTTTCCGAACCCTGGCCTTCGCCCTGGAACTCAGACCCTTGAGGCCGCGGACGGTGATCGACGCCGGCTTGACGCAATTCGGTCCCATGTATTTGGCACCGGGACGCTTCAGGTAAAGGTCGGTGTAAAGGCCGCCGGTGTGAACGTGCCCGGCCGTCGCGACGAGGACGCCGTCACGGTCGACGGTCCATTCGTTCTTCTTCTCTCCGCCGGGGTACGCGCTCTTGTAGTCATCGGGGAAGGTGGCCTTGCCGTCCTTGCCGCCGCTGCCCCGGAAGACGTCATACACCGGGTAAAGGCTGCCGTTGTCCACGTCCATCCAGATCGGGGTGACCGGCTTGAGTCCTTCGGCGGCGGGCGAGTCTTCCGGGATGAAGTCCACCGTGTAGGTCGCGTAGAGCGTCATCGGTTCCGGCGTCAGGTTGTGAATCATGTGATTCAGCAGCCAGTTATCCGATGCCTTGTACCTGTAGGCGTAGCCCTCGGGGAAGGAGGTGATCGTCTTCTCTTCACCAGTCGCGTAGAAACGCTCGGGTCCGCCGGCGGTCGCATCCCGGCGGGAGAGGTTCAGCCAGACTCCGTGGTGGAACATCACCTTGCTCGAAAGCGGAATCGAGCCGTCTTCCTCGACCATGTTCGGCTTGAGCCTGGTGAACCAGCCATCCTCGGAGGGCTTGGCGACGCCGGTGATCGGCATGTAGTCGATCCGGTTCTGGCCCGGGGTCACGGTCAGCGGGCCGATCCGGTAGGTGGTTCGCTCGACTCCGTTATCGAGGTACTGGACCGAAGATGCGGGAAGCGTGGCCGAAGCAGCCTGAGGCAGCGCGACAACTGCAGCGAGGGTGACCAGCAGGACGGAAAACTTGCGGAGACTCACTTGGTCACCTCACCTTCCGTGATGCAGTTGACGGCTTGCCGAACGGGACGGTTGCCTTGAGTTTGATCTGGACGGTCTTGCCCTTGCTGATCGCCTTGCGACCGACCTTGCTCAGCGGCAGGGTCAGGGTTCTGGACTTGCCGGCCCCGAGACTCAGACCGCTCTTGACTGCGATCTTGGTCTTGCCCTTGCTGGCGACGATCCCGACCGGCGTGCTGGCGGTGACGGCCGTGACTTTCACCCGGACGCCGGACTTCCGGATCTGCCTGAGCTTCTGCTTGACGAAAGAAACCCGGATCGATGGTCTTGGCACGGCGGTCCCCTTGCTGCCGTCGATCGTCAGGTCGCCGCTCATCGATGCTCCGTGGATGATGCAGAAGAACGGGTAGGTGCCGGCCTTGAGGTACTGAGTGCCCCTGACGGTCGAGGTCCCGCCGCCGGAGATCACGGCAGAGGAAAACAGGGGAGCGCCGTCAGGACCGAGCTGATTCGCCCGGACGTCATGGGGTGCCGTGGACAGAGTGTTGTCGAAGGTGGCGAGATCGCCGAGATCCTGAACGTAGGGGCCGGGCTCGTAGTTGCAGCAGTCCGCTGAGGCAAAGATCGTCGTCCCGGCACTCGCGGCGCCGACCAGGGTGCCGAAGACAGCCAAAGTGACTGCCAGGCCCAATGCGAATCTGGAACCCATCCCTCCCATCAGGCCGACATCATGGCGCATATCAACTCCCGGCGCAGGAAAAGGCGGACCGTCTGCCCCGAACCTGCAATGGGACGCCGTAAGGCTGGATGTGACAGTTTTGGTGGATGTCGCAAAGTTCCGATGAACGACCCGACCTTTCCGAGCTCCGGCGACGGCGTTCACTGACCCTCGATGAAGCCCGGCCTGAGGCGGTCCAGCGCCGTCACGATCGGGGCGGCCGCACCGCTCGTGAGAACCTCGAGGACCTCGTCGATCCAGGCAGCTTTGTCGAATATGGCCGCCATGCGATAGCGGCCCAGCGCGCCCGGTTCGAAACCGAAGACCTGATCGCCCGCACTCCCGGCGACGGCCTGATCGCCGGCACCGCGCAGATCAACGGCGACCTTTTCGGCCAGGACTCCCGCTGCGCCGTTCTCTCCTACGACTACACCGTTCTTGCCGGCACCCAGGGCGCGGTCGGACACCTCAAGAAGGACCGGCTCTTCGAACTGATCGAGAAGATGAGGCTGCCGACCATTTTCTTCGCCGAAGGTGGCGGCGGCCGTCCCGGCGACACCGACTTCCCCGTGGTCTCGGCCCTCCAGGTTCGTGCCTTCGCTCTCTGGGCCAAACTCTCGGGGCTGGTCCCGCGGGTTGCAGTGGTCAAGGGACGCTGCTTCGCCGGCAACGCGGTGATCGCCGGTTGCGCCGACCTGATCATCGCGACCGAGGACTCCTCGCTCGGCATGGGCGGGCCGGCAATGATCGCCGGCGGCGGCCTCGGTGAGGTCGCGCCGGATGATGTCGGACCCGTTTCGTTTCAGGAGCCGAACGGAGTGCTCGACCTGGTCGTCGCCGACGAAGCGGAGGCCGTGGCCGCCGCGAAGAAACTGATCGGCTACTTCCAGGGGCGGACCGCCTGGGCCGGAGGCGAAGAGCCTGACCAGTCCGCACTCCGGGAAATGGTTCCCGAACGCGAGCGCCGCGCCTTCGACGTGCGGCCAGTAATCGAGACCCTGTCCGACCCGGACACCGTCACCTTCCTGCGCCCGAAATTCGCACCCGAGATGGTTACTGCCCTGACCCGGATCGAAGGCCGCCCGGTCGGGGTAATCGCCAATGACTCCCGCCACCTTGCCGGGACGATTACCAGCGATTCTGCCGACAAGGCGGCCCGGTTCCTGCAGCTTTGCGAGACCTTCGGCCTGCCGGTCATCTCTCTGGTCGACACCCCGGGGTTCATGGTCGGAACAGCCCACGAGGAAACCGCCCTGG
>JAUPTY010000186.1 GCA_030917845.1 Actinomycetota bacterium
TCGACCCATGACATTCAGGAAGCCGAGCGGTATGCGGAGCGCATCGTCGTGGTCGCCGAAGGTGAAGGCCTGTTCAGCGGAACCGCCGACGGGCTCCGGCAGGCGGTCGAGGCGGGCTCAGGCGCCGGGGGGTCGGCGAACCGCGACCTGGAGACTTCTTTTCTGGACTTTCTCCGCGACCGGGGCCACTGAACATGCGCTGGCTACTGCTCAAGGATCTTCAGATCCTCCGCCGGTCTCCCCTCCAGCTTGCCCTGCTTGTCCTCTACCCGATCGTGATCGCCCTGCTGGTCGGCTTCGCCATGACCCGGGGAGGGGAGGAGACAAAGGTCGCGCTCTTCAACGCGATGCCTGCCGGTTCTTCGCTCGGCTTTGGTGGCGAGGAAGTCAACGGAGACGAGATCCGCGATCAGCTCTGCGACCGGGTTGATTGCCTCGAGGCGGACAGCACCGAAGACGCCAGTGGCATGGTCGAGTCCGGCGAGGCGACCGCGGCGGTGATCGTCCCCGAGGATCTCGGCGAGAAGATTCTTTCGCTGGCCTCACTCAATCCGCAGTCACCCGAAATCCAGGTGATCGTCAATGGTTCGAACACGGTCGAAAGCGAGGTGACCGACGATCGCATCGAAGCGATGCTCGCCGAGGCGAACCTGCTTCTGGCCGAACGTCTCTCCGAGTCTGCGAGCGACTACCTCGAACTGATTCTCAAGGGTGGCGACTTCACTCTCTTTGGCCAGGACGTCGAGGTGCTCGGACTCCAGAGGAGCGAGCAGATCCTCAAGAAGCTCGAGCCGAGAATTCCGGATCGTGCCGACCGGGAAGAACTTCAGCGGGCAATCCGTTTCGCCGGTCTGGCCACCGACAACTTGGATCTCGCCGGACCGCTGCTGACCGCAATCACCCAGCCGATCAAGGCCGAAAAGGTCGAGGTCGGTGACGAGGCGCCTTCACTCGACACTTTCGCGATCGGCGTGACCACGATCTTCGCCCTGATGTTCGTGACCGTCCTGCTTGTAGCCGGGTCACTCGCGCTCGAAAAAGAGGAGAACGCCTTCACCCGACTGACAGCCGGGCTGGTCAGCCGATGGCAGATCCTTGTCGCCAAGATCGGTCTGGGGACGGTGATCGGAAGTCTCGTCGCCCTGATCCTGCTGGTCGGCCTAGGTTTGTTCGTCGGAATCGAATGGGGGAGGGCGCCACTCTGGCTTCTTGCTGTGGTCTTCGGAGCGGCGGCTTTCTCGGCCGGCGGTGCTGCTCTCGGGGCGTCAGCCCGGGAAGTACGGGCGGCCACCCTCGCCGCAGTCATGGTCTGCCTGCCGGTCGCCCTGCTTTCGCTGGTTCCGGATGACACGGTAGGCCCGGTGATCGAAACCGCGATCAACCTGGTCAGCGCGATCTTCCCCTTCCGCCCGGCCCTCGACGCAATCACCGGAGGCCTGGAACTGTCCGGCCCCGGTATCTGGCTCCCGCTCCTTCACCTCGCTATCCTCACCGCGGCCTACTCCGTCCTGGCCCGCCTCGCACTGCGCCGGTTCTAGACTGAACCCATGAGCTTTCCCAGCACCCGCCTACGCCGCCTGCGGCGCACCCCGGCCCTGCGAGGGCTGGTCCGTGAAACGGCACTTTCCCCGGACGACCTGATCCAGCCGCTGTTCGTGACCGCTGGCACCGACCTGCGCGAACCGGTAGAGGCGATGCCCGGGGTGAACCGGTTTTCGATCGCCGCCCTGGAAGAGGAAGCGGGGGAGATCGGCGAGGCCGGGATCCCGGCCGTCCTTTTGTTCGGGGTTCCTTCCGAGAAGGACGAAGCGGGCAGTAGCGCCTATGACGATGAGGGGGTCGTCCAGATGGCAGTCCGCGCCCTGAAAGAGGCCCATCCGGATCTTGTTGTGATCACCGACGTCTGTCTCTGCGAGTACACGTCGCACGGCCAGTGCGGCTTCGTCCGGGACGGACAGGTAGACAACGACGTGACGGTCGAGCTACTCGCCCGCACGGCGATTTCCCATGCTGAAGCCGGGGCGGACATCGTCGCGCCGAGCGACATGATGGACGGCCGGATCGGTTCGATCCGCTATCAGCTGGACGAGGAAGGCCACCCCGGCACGGCGATCCTTTCCTACGCCGCCAAGTATTCCTCGGCTTTTTACGGCCCCTTCCGGGAAGCGGCGGGTTCAACCCCGCAGGTCGGTGACCGTCGCGGCTACCAGCTGGATCCGGCCAACTCCGACGAGGCGGTTCGTGAGGCGAAACTCGATCTCGAGGAGGGCGCCGACGCCCTGATGATCAAGCCGGCCGGTCACTACCTCGACATCGTCCGCCGGGTCAAGGACGAGACCGGAGCACCGGTCGCCGCCTACCAGGTCTCCGGCGAGTACTCAGCAATCAAGGCGGCGGGAGCAAACGGCTGGATTGACGAACAGGCTGCCGTCCTGGAATCGCTGGTTTCGATCCGCAGGGCCGGCGCCGACTTCATCGTCACTTACTTCGCGAAGGAGGCCGCAGGATGGCTGAAGTGAGAGCCGGAGGACAGGCCTGATGTCCGGACTCAGCAGGGGAGCGCCCGACAAGGTAACGATCAAGGTCCGTGGTGACGGCAGCCCGCTGGCCGGCACCCAGTCGGAGATCGACCACAAGGAAGAACAGGCCGCCAAGGCCGAGGCGGCGCGCACCGCCGCCGGCCGGGCCAGCAACTCGGAGCTCTTCGAGCGGGCCCGCCGGGTGATGCCTGGTGGAGTGAACTCGCCCGTGCGGGCGATGGGTCAGGTCGGTCTGGACCCGGTTTTCATTGAAGCGGCCGACGGGGCGGAAGTGATCGACCGTGACGGTCGCCGTTATCTCGACTGGGTCGGTTCCTGGGGACCGATGATCCTCGGACATACCGACCCCGAAGTGCTCGAGGCGATTGACAGTGCCGCCGCGCGTGGCACCAGCTTCGGCGCCGCGACCGAAGCCGAGGTCGAGCTCGGCGAGGAGGTCGCCGCCCGGATGCCTTCGGTCGAGATGATCCGCATGACCAGCTCTGGCACCGAAGCGGCGATGACCGCTGCCCGGCTGGCCCGGGCGGCAACCGGCCGCGAGGTCCTTGTCAAGTTCGCCGGTGCCTATCACGGCCATTCCGACGGACTGCTGGCCGAGGCCGGTTCCGGGGTCGCCACCCACGGCATCCCCTCAGGTCCCGGGATTCCGGCAGCCCAGGCGGCCGGAACAGTGGTGGTGCCTTGGAATGACCGGGAGGCAATCTCCGCTGCCCTCGGCAAGCATGATGTCGCCGCCGTGTTCGCCGAACCGGTGGCGGCCAACATGGGGGTAGTGCCGCCCGATGATGGTTACCTCGAGTTCCTGCGGGAAAGCACCACTGAAGCCGGATCCTTGCTCGTATTCGACGAGGTGATCACTGGGTTCAGGGTCGCCCGGGGCGGGGCGCAGGAGCTCT
>JAUPTY010000187.1 GCA_030917845.1 Actinomycetota bacterium
GCCAGGACGGCCGCGGCGGAAGCTTCGAAGACAACGAGTTCGAGCCGGACGAAAGCGCCTCGGCTGCGGCACGCGAGCGGGCTGCCCTTTGTTCGGCCGCCGCTCCGTCCGGGCCCGAGGCCGGGAAAAAGAAGGTCCGCTCCTGAACGAGTCGCCGGAAAAGCGGCTGCAGCGCGACCGCGAAGGCGGTCTGCTTGCCGGCGTCTGCTCCGGCATCGCGCTGCGCCTGAGCGTCGATCCGACCTTGGTCCGGGTCACCACGGTCATCCTGACCGTGGTGACCGGCGGGGTCGCTGCGATCGGCTACGGCCTTTTCTGGGTCGCTTTGCCGGTCGCCGGCGAAGAGCCGATTGCCCGCCGCTGGAAGCCGCGTCACGGTAGCCGGGCCAGGGTCCGGCGCAGCGCCCCGGAGCGCGAGTTCAAGGGTTCATGGGCGGTCGGTGCGGGCGCCGGTTTCGTCACGCTCGGCCTGCTCTTCATATTCCGCGAGACCGGTGTCTGGTGGTCCGACGCCCTGGTCTGGCCGCTGGTGATCGCCGCAGCCGGAGCGGCCCTGATCTGGCGGCAGTTCAGCGAGTCGGCCAGGGCCCGGGCCGAGCGCGCCGCAGACTCGACCGCTGACCCGGCCGGTGCTCCGAAGAGCCGCCGGTCCCTGCTCGGCCCGTTCCGCGGCGGCGTCGGCGTCGCTCTCCTGCTCGGGGGCGCGCTGCTTTTTCTCTACATCAACGGTGCCCTCAGCGCCGGCGGCGAAGTCGCCCTGGCCGGACTGACCGCGGTGATCGTGATCGGACTGGTCGCGGCGCCGATCTGGCTGCGGTCATCCCGGGAGCTCAGCACCGAACGGGCGGAGAGAATCCGCTCGGAGGAGCGGGCCGAGGTCGCCGCCCACCTCCACGACTCGGTCCTCCAGACCCTCGCCCTGATCCAGAAGAACCCGGAAGACAGTCGCCGCATCTCGACCCTCGCCCGGCGACAGGAACGCGAACTCCGCGACTGGCTCTCCGGCAAGACCGAAAGCGAAAGAGCCGACTCCCTGGCCGAGTCACTGAAAGCGGTCGCAGCCGATGTCGAGGAGCTGTACGAGGTGCCCATTGACGCGGTCACGGTCGGCGATCGTCCCCTTGACGAGCAGTCGGTGGCCCTCGTCGCGGCCAGCCGGGAAGCGATGACCAACGCCGCCGTCCACGCGGGTCAGGACGGTCCGGTCAGGCTCTACGCCGAGATCGACCGCAGCCACTGCCAGGTCTTCGTCCACGACCGCGGGCCCGGTTTCGACCCGGATTCGGTCCCCGATGACCGTCGCGGAGTGCGAGACTCGATCTTCGGACGGATGGAAGCAAACGGCGGATCGGCCAAGGTGCGATCCGTTCCGGGCGAAGGTACGGAAGTGGAACTGACCATGGAGACGAAGGCATGAGTGACGGACTGGTCAAGGTGGCGATCGTCGATGACCACGCGATCTTCCGAGCCGGAGTCCGCTCCGAGCTGGTCGGTGGAGTCGATGTGGTCGGTGAAGCGGACGGCGTCGGCGATGCGGTGCTGTTGATCGCCCGCACCTCCCCGGAGGTGGTCCTGCTCGATGTCCACATGCCCGACGGCGGCGGGGTCGAAGTGATCCGGCGGGTAGTCGAGGTTGCCGCAGCGGACCCCGGGACTGCTGCCCCTCCCCGCTTTCTGGCGCTTTCGGTCAGTGACGACCCGGAGGATGTGGTCAGCGTGATCAGGGCGGGCGCCCGCGGTTACGTGACCAAGACGATCTCCGGGCCTGACCTGATCGATGCGATCGGCAGGGTCAACCAGGGCGACGCGGTCTTCTCCCCCCAGCTGGCCGGTTTTGTTCTCGATGCCTTCGCCGGGGCAACCTCGGGGGAGCAGGACGACGAGCTTGATCTGCTGACCCCGCGCGAACAGGAAGTACTCCGCCTGATCGCCCGCGGCTACATGTACAAGGAGATCGCCCGCCGTCTCGGGATCTCGGTCAAGACGGTCGAGGCCCACACGAGCTCCACTCTCCGCAAACTTCAGCTTTCGACCCGCCACGAGCTGACCCGCTGGGCCACCGAGCGCAATCTGCTCGACTGATCAGTGGTTGTGGCCGGCGGCTTCGCGGATCAGACCGAGCAGCGTGTCCACGTCTTCGGGCTGGGTGTCCCAGGAGCAGACCAGACGGATGATTCCGGCCTCCCCCGCTTCGAATAGGAGCGGCCGGTGGGGCGCGCAGGATTCGACCAGTCGCCGGGCCGGCTCGATTTTCATGGAGAGAAAGACGATGTTTGCCTGGACCGGCTGACCGAGTTCGGCCCCCTCGGTCCATTCGATGCCGTTCCCGAGCAGGCGGGCCATCGAGTTCGAGTGGTCGGCGATCTCCCGCCATAGCCCGTCCGCGAGCTGGGCGTTGAGCTGGGCCGAAACGAACCGCATCTTCGAGGCAAGCTGAAGCGAGCCCTTGCGGAGAACCTCGAATCCCTTTGCGTGAACCGGGTCCGCAAATACGACCGCTTCGCCGAAGACCGCGCCGTTCTTGTTCGCTCCGAGGGTCAGGACGTCGGCACCGGAGCCAAGACTCGCCTCGTTCAGGCTGACCCCGAGACCGGCCGCCGCGTTGGCGATCCGGGCGCCGTCGACATGGAGAAGCATCTCGTTGTCGTGGGCGAAGTCGGCCAGGGCCCTGATCTCGTCCGGGCTGTAGACGGTCCCGACCTCGGTCGCCTGGGCCACAGAGATCAGGGCCGGCCAGGCGACATGGGGAAGGTCCGCCGGGTCGGCCAGGCGGGTCGCTGCCAGTTCCGGGGTCAGCCTGCCGTCCGGGGTGTCGACGGTCAGGAGCTTCACCCCGGCGATCGCTTCCGGAGCGGCGGTCTCGTCGATCGAGATGTGAGCGGTGGAGGCACAGATCACCGCCTGATGCGGCCGGGCTATCGCCCGGATCGCAGCGACGTTCGCCCCGGTTCCGTTCAGCATCGGGAAACCCGTGGCCTCCTGGCCGAACTCCTCGCGAACGAGCTCGCCGAAGCGTTCAGTCTCGGGATCGGCCCCGTAGGACCCGGCATGACCATCGTTTGCTCCGGCGATCGCCTCGAGCATTGCCGGGTGAGCCCCCGAGCAATTGTCGGATGCGAAGCCGCGGCTGGTGTGAGCAGGTGATTCCACGGGCCACAGTATGCCCGGAGACCGGTCCCGGTCCGCCGAGAGGTGGCGACCAACCGCCAGATCGGCAGGGTCAATAAACTGCGCGCTCAGCTGGCGGAGTGTCCGAGTGGTTAAAGGAGACCGGCTGTAAACCGGTTGGCTCAGCCTACGTAGGTTCGAATCCTACCTCCGCCATATCAGCCTGCTTCGCGGAGGCCCTGGGCTTCGGGAAGGGACTTGATCTTGCGCAGGGTCGAGGTTTCGATCTGGCGGACCCTTTC
>JAUPTY010000188.1 GCA_030917845.1 Actinomycetota bacterium
CCCTGGAACCGGGACAAAGTGAACCTGAGGTTCTCGGCTGCGCCGCCAGTTGCCCCGACAATCGTCCTGCCTGAGCCGTCGACCAGCAAACTTCCGGAGAGCATCCCGATCCGCCGTTCGAGCAACGAAAACTTGACGAAGGGACCGATCTTCCGCGCTGCCAAACCGTCGTTCGAGAAGGTCGGGTCTGGCGTTCCATCCAGGTTGAGCCGGATGACCACTGACCACCTGCCACCGCTTCGGCGGCTTTGGGTCGCACCTCCGGCGAGGTAAATGTGATCCGAAGTGATCACCCCGTCACCAAGATTGAGGTTCAGGTTGTTGCGCTGGATCAGGGAACCCATTCCGGTTTGCGCCCTGCCCCGGTTCCCGAACGACTTGTCTCGCTTTCCGTCTTCCAGCAATCGCATCAGGACACCACCGAACGAGACCGTCACGTTGCCTTGATCATCAGCCTCGAGCAAACCCGCCATCGGGTGATCGGACCCGTCCTCGAAGACGGACCAGCTTCTCTCACCGAAGCTCTTGTCAGCGGCCCCGTCCTGCTGGAGCCGCTGAATGATCCGCCATCCCTGATTCGGCACATCGACATCACCCATATTGATGAAGGCGACCGAGGCGATCAGCACTTTGTCCTGTGGCGTCAGCGTCGCCGCCGCCTGATCACCCGGTATCGGGATGATCCGGAGCCCGTCACCATTGCCAAACGTTGAGTCCAGCTCGCCGTCGGGGGTCAGCCTGACGACAGCTGAATCGCCGCAGAAACCGGTGTCGAGGTTGCGAATCCTCCGGTCGACATCTCCCTCGTCGCTGAGGCTGCAGGTACCGACTTCGACGACCGCAACCAACCGCCCTGCCGAATCGATGCCAGCGCCTCTCGCTTCCAACGTCGCTTCGGTCGCTGCGAAAAGACTTCTCAGATCGAGGATTCGTACGCCCCCATCCCCGAAACCGTCGTCCAGGGTGCCATCCGGGTTAAAACGCGCGACCGCGGCGTCTTTGCCTGAACGACCAAAGGCAATGACCTTGCCTTCATCGACAGGGACCAGCTTCGCCCAAAGAGAACTCGTGGTGCGCACAAGGCCGCCACTCCCGAAGGTCCTGTCCGGAGTTCCGTCTGCGGCAAAACGAGCCACGATCCCTGACTGGCCGGGGCTCGAACCTCCCGAAGCCAGCAAGTCTCCATCCGGCAGTCGTATGAGGTCCCGCAAAACGGGCTGAGCGCCCGGATCGGGCGCAACCGAGACAAAACCTCCCTTGCCGAAAGACGGATCTGGATCACCAGGCCGGGCCGAAGCCCCGGAGTAGCTGGTGACGAGCAGAATTCCAACCGACAACACAACCAGCGCACACCACCTGGGGTATGGGTTGTTCAAGACAACGAACGCTCCCTGGACCATCCAAACTCCGTTTCGATTGGGTGCTGTCGACTGACTGGCCGTCGCGGAATCGTAAACCCGCCGCTCCGAAAAGAGTTTCGGCCGTTCGGTGATGGCGGCGGGATGGTTTCTCCGGCTTCGGGTGGGATACTGCGCGGCATGGGAAGACTTCTGGCAGGGATGCTGGCGATAATTCTGGGAGTGGCGGCCTTCGGTTCGGTAGCCAATGCGGCGGAGATTCCGCCTACGACCGAGTGCACGAACCTCTTCAAACGGTTGCTCAAGGAATCGGCCACTGCCGGCTCCGGGGGGAACCAGCAGCAGGCAGACCGGAAGATGCTGGATGAGCTGTTTGAGGCCAGCTGCATTTCAGACCCGGAGCCTCTTCTGAAGCCGGTGGAGCTGAAACCTTTCTCCGATGCCTGCGTCGATGCCGCAGCGGATTTCGATCGTTACTGGAGTGAGTTCGAGCCGACGATGGACAGGATTACAAAGCCGATGCTGCGACAGACCCGCCCGATCAGGGAGCGGCGAAACCGCGTCATCAAGCGGATTCGGAAGCTCCGGGAAAAGGGTGCCGTGGCGAAGCGCGTGGCTCCATTGATCCGTCTCCGGAAGGTTCTGTTCCGGCGGGAACAGAGAATCGCCCGACCGTACCTGCGCGAGATCAATCAGACGCTCAGGGTCTACGGATACAACGCATTCCTAACCCTTTTCGAGCTGGACTCCTTGCGGTGTATGGACTTCCAGAAGTCGTCTGACGGGAAGCCCAGGGGGCCGGCAGAGAAGGCTGCGACAAAGCATGCGATTTCAATGTTCGGGCCGATGCTCTGGGTGCTCTTCGAAATGGACCCCGAATCCGACAGTTCGAAGCGCGACGCCTCGGCCTCGGCCCGGAGCGAAGTCGCCAGCCCGGATATTTCATTGGTCGGATCCGCTCTCGGCTACCAGCAAAGTTCGTAATCCGGGCTGTAGGCTTGGCGCCGATGAAGGCCCGGTCCCCGCATTTTGCTTCCCTTACGGCGGGGTCGGAAGTTTTCCGGAGTGAACTCGGATCGATCACGGAATTGACTGCGGAGTCGCTTCCGATCCTCAGCGGGCTTTCGGCGAAGCGACTGGTGCTCGAGCCCGGTGCCGTGCGGGAGCCGCACTGGCATGCCAACGCGAGCGAGCTCACCTACTGCCTTGGCGGTGACCTGCTGGTCGGAGTCCTCGGTGACGGCAGCGAGTTTTCCTGGTTCCGGATCGGGCCGGGTCAGATGTTCTACGCACCTTCCGGTGCTCTCCACTACATCGAGAACGTGGGCGAATCACCGGCGGAGCTGATCGTCTGCTTCTCGCATGAATCGCCTCAGGACTTTCCTTTCGGAGCGTCGGTCGGAGCGATGAGCGACGCGGTGCTGGGAAACACCTGGGGGCTGCCGGCATCGGCTTTCGCCGAACTCTCCCATTCGACCGAGCCAGCCTGGATCGTCAGGCGGGAAGGCGAGCCGGAGGTGCCTTCCGAGGCTGCCTTCGGCAGTCCGCTCAAGTTCGACGTCGAGCTTGAATCGCCGCCGATCTCTTCGCCTGCTGGCACCGCAAGGGTGGCCCGCAGCCAGGTCTGGCCGGCGCTGGCCGATCTGTCGATGTACTCGCTGAGGGTCGGTGACCAGGGCATGCGCGAACCGCACTGGCATCCGGTAACCGCAGAGATGGGTTACGTCGCGAAGGGCCGCGCCCGCATGACCGTGCTTGACCCCGACGGTGCCACCGACACCTATGAACTCGAAGCTGGCGACCTCTATTTCATCCCCCCGGCCTTCCCCCACCACATCGAGGACATCGGCGATGGGGACTTCCACTTCCTGGTCTTCTTCGACCGGCCAATGCCGGCCGACATCGGCTACCGCGCCTCGGGGTCACTCGCTTCAAAGGCCGTGACTGCGGCCGCGCTAGGCCTGCAGAAGGATGAGATGCCCGACCTCCCGGCCACGCCCGAGGATCCGCTGATCG
>JAUPTY010000033.1 GCA_030917845.1 Actinomycetota bacterium
GGAACGGTCGAGTTCAAGCCCGGCCGCCGCGGCCGCACGATCTCGGTCAACCCGGCCGAGTAAGGCTTGCCCAAAGAACTTCGAAAGAGACCCGCTCCGGCGGGTCTTTTCGTTTCTGGAGTGAAGCGATGACCGATCCCGCCCGGACCTTCGATCCGGCCTCAGTCGCCGACCTTGACGAGCCGGTGCGACGTTCCCTGCGCCGGGTGCTGGACCCGGGAACACAGCTGGCTGCCGCCTGGCGGTTGGGGATGAAGGGGTCGATCCGGGTCGGTCTCAAGCTGCCTTTCGAGGCAACCCAGGAGCTTGACGGCAGTTTCTTCGTCTGGCGGGCTCGCGTGCCATCGAAGCGGTTCCGGCTACTCGAGGTGACTGACTCCTATCGGGGCGGGGAGAGCGGCATGATCGGCCGGATGGCTGGCCTGCAGGTCTTCGCGGACATGAGCCCGGATGCGGCCCGTTCGGCGGCAACCCGGGCGGTAATGGAATCGACCATGGCCCCGGCAACCCTGCTGCCTGAAACCGGGGCCGAGTGGATCGCGACCTCGGAAAACGAGATCCGGTTCCGCAGGGCGGCAGTACCGCTCTCTGAAGAGGTCACGGTTCGCATCGACGAGGAAGGGCAGGTTCTGGAAGTCGAAGCCCAGCGCTGGCGCAAGGAAAAAGACAAGCCGGGCAAACTGATCCCGTTCCTCTGTCGTTTCACGGGCGAGCAGAATTTCGGCGGCATGACCGTGCCCCGAAAGTTGATCGCCGGCTGGGTCGACGGTGACTTCGAGCCATTCTTCGAGGCCCGTATCAACTTCGTAGAGGCCATCTCCGTACCCTAGGCGGGTGCTTTACGACAAGGCAAAGATCTATGTGGAGGGCGGGGCCGGTGGCCACGGCGCCATTTCCTTCCGGCGGGAGGCTCATGTTCCCCGCGGCGGACCTGATGGCGGCGATGGCGGCCACGGTGGCGGTGTCGTGCTCAAGTGCGATCCGTCCCGTCGCGATCTCGGAGCCCTGAGGTCCAAGCACTTCCGGGCCGAACGGGGCCACCACGGAGAAGGCTCAAACAAACAGGGTGGCAGGGGCGAGGACCTGATCATCCCGGTCCCGCCGGGCACCCAGGCGACCTCGGTCGACGGGGCCGTGATCGACCTGACCGAACCCGGCCAGACCGCCGTGCTCGCCCGGGGCGGCAGAGGCGGTCACGGCAACAAGCGGTTCTCAACCTCGGTCAGGCAGGCACCGCGATTCGCCGAGAACGGCACCTCGGGTGAATCCGGCTGGACCGAGCTGCGACTCAAGCTGCTGGCCGACGCCGGCCTGATCGGGCTGCCGAATGCCGGCAAGTCCTCGCTACTTTCCCGACTCACCAGGGCCGATCCCAAGGTTGCCGACTATCCCTTCACAACGCTCGAACCCGCCCTCGGGACGATCGAAACCCCGGACCGGCAGGTGGTCCTCGCCGACATCCCGGGACTGATCGAAGGCGCGGCAGACGGCGCCGGTCTCGGGCATGAGTTTCTCGCCCACGTCGAGCGCTGCGCGATGCTGATCCATGTGGTCGAACTCGCGCCTTCGGCCGGCGAACCCCTCGAGAACTACCGGGCGGTGCGGGCAGAACTGGCGGCCCACAGCGCCGGGCTTGAGGATCTGCCGGAGTTGCTCGTGCTGTCAAAGTCCGATCTCTGGACCGAGGCCGACATGGCCGCCCAGGTCGAGGACTGGGACCAGGAGCTGGGAGAGGCGGTGCTCGGCGTGATCCCGGTTTCGTCAGCGACAGGGGCCGGCCTGGAACGGCTCAAGGAAGCGATCGTCCGCTTCGTGCCCGATCACGTCGAGGCGCCGTCTGTGAGCGGATCCGACGGGGTCGAAGTCGACTTCGAAGCGGAACACATCACTTACCGGCCCAAGGGCGAAGGCGGGTACTCGGTCGAGCGGGAGGACGATGGCGCCTTCAGGATTAATGGCCACGGCATCGAGGTTCTCTTCGAGCGCTTCGACACCGGCAACGATGAGGCCCTGGCGTACCTCGAGACCCGGCTGACCGAGATCGGCGTGATGGCGGAGCTGAAGAGGGCCGGATTCGAGTCGGGCGACGAGATTCGTGTCGGCGAACTCGAATTCGAGCTTTACTGACTGCAGTCGGGCCGGTCTTCGCCGGCCCTGGGTGGGTGGGACGCAAGCTCACCCGCCGACCCACTTGATTCAAGGATGGATGGGTCGGCTCTGGTTGAGGCATCGCCCACTAACCTTGGCTCCAAATGACCCTGGTAGTGAAGCTTGGTTCTTCGATCGTCTCTGCGGATGACGGCAGCCTTCGCGAGGAGGTGCTGGACTCGGTCTGCTCGCAGGCGGCTGCTCTTCGCCGGAACGGTGAGGGCCTTGTCATGGTCACCTCGGGGTCGATCGCCAGGGGCATACGTCTGCTCGGCCTCGAGGCCCGCCCGCGGGCGATAGACGAGCTGCAGGCGGCCTCCGCGGTCGGGCAGGGGTCACTCTTCCGCGAGTACGAGTCGAGGCTGGAGGCCGGCGAAGCGGCTGCCGCCCAGGTCTTGCTCACCGCCACCGACGTCGCCAGCCGAACCACCTACGTGAATGCCCGCCAGACGCTGAGGCGGCTGCTCGACTGGGGCGTGGTTCCCGTCATCAACGAGAACGACACGACGGCCACCGACGAGATCACTTTTGGCGACAACGATTTCCTCGCCGCCCAGGTCGCGATCATGCTTGAGGCCAGGCTGCTGGTCCTGCTCACCAACACCGACGGCGTTTACACGGCCGATCCGGCAAACGATCCGGAAGCGAGACTGATCGAAGAAGTCAAGGACCCCTCTGGACTTGAAGCGATGGAGATAGGGGACCGGACCTCGGTCTTCGGTACCGGTGGTATGAGAAGCAAGGTCGCAGCGGCCGGCATGGCCAGCGGTTCGGGTATCGAAGTGCGGATCTGCAACGGCACCGTGGAAGGCACCCTGGCCAGCGCGGCGGCCGGCGAATCGGCTGGAACCGCATTCCGGGCGATGCGCAGCAACGCACCGGCCTTCAAGCAGTGGCTCCGCTACGCCAAGCCCGTCGCCGGCCGGATCGTCGTCGACGAAGGCGCTGCGCGGGTGTTGCGCAAGAGCGGATCAAGCCTGCTGCCGGTCGGAGTGGTCGGGATCGAAGGCCGGTTCGAGGCCGGTGACGCAGTCGAGGTCGTGGCCAACGAGGACGTGATCGGAAAAGGCATCGTCAACTACTCGGCTGGTGAGGCCGACCGGATCAAGGGCATGAAGAGCGCCGAGGTGCTCGAACTTATGCCACAGGCCGCGGAGGAACTGATCCACCGCGACTACTTCGTCCTGGCCTGAACCCGCGTCGGGCCCCGGCGCCGGACCCGTTCAGGATGGCCGGCCGAGGACGAAAGACCTGCGAACCGTTTTGCTGTTGCCCGCCCGGTCCGATGTCTTCACAACGACCGTTACCTTTCGGGCGGTCGGCGATCCGAGCAGCAGAGCGATGTTCTTCTGGCTGAACTTGAGCCGGGCTGTTCCGGTGTTTCCGGGAATCACCTGGATCATCTTGCGGCTCAGGGTGAGCTTCCGCTTCCGTTTGCCGAACCTGACCGCCTTGCGGGTGGTGACCGTCACATTGGTCTTGCAGGGTCCGTTGGCCTCATCGGCCGGGCAGCTCAGTTTGAGCCCCGCGAAACCCCTCTTCGAGACTCCGATTCGCTTCCTGCTGACAATCCTGAGGTTGATCTCCCGGTCCGGGCGGGCGTTCCAGATCTCGGGTCCATGGATGCCGTCATCGGCTACGAAGAGGACCCGGTCACCCTGGGACACGAAATCGCTGGCTTCGGAAGAGGAGGGCCCGGGCAGGATGTCCTTGAGCAGCCTCGGACCAGCAGGCAGGATCTCGTACGGCTCATAGCCCAGCCCGGACGTCGATGCGCTGACAAAGCCCCGGCCATCAGCGGCCTGCGGCGGGAAGTAGGGGTAGGACGATTCCTCGCCTGCGGCGAAATCCTTGTACAGGGCAGTGGTCGTCCCGTCAGTTCGGTAAAGCTCGGAGCCGAGTGCATCGGTGGTTGAGGTGAAGTAAAGGAAATTCCCGAACGGCCGGAAATACCCCGGTTCCGAACCTTCCGGACCCGGCACGATGTCCTGAAGCAAATTCGGCATGCCGCCGTCGGTCCAGAACGGTTCCTTGCCGACCGTGGAACTTTGGTCAACCGTGAAATAAAGGCGGCCATTGAATGCGGTGAGATCGTACGGGTAGGACGAGCTGGCGCCCGGTTCAAGGTCGGCCACAAGACTCCCGGACACACCGTCGAACTTCCAGAGTTCATAGCCATTGGTGCCGTCATCGGCGGAGAAGTAGACATTCCCGCCAAGGCCGGTGAAGTCGTTCGGGTAGGAGCTGTCCGCCCCGGGATTGACTTCGTGGACCAGTTGGATTACCGCCCCGTCGGTCCGACGGGGTTCGTAGCCGCTGGCCGGCGTGTATGCCATGAAATAGAGATGGGACCCGATCACTTCCAGACTTGAAGGGTAGGAACCGTCGACTCCCGGATTGAGATCCGAGACAAGATCGATGCCCCCGGGGCCCGCCCTGTAAAGCTCATTGCCCGTGGCGGGCGTATACGCCTGGAAGTAGAGAAAGTCCCCCATCGGGTTCAGGTAGTACGGGCTGGAACTGTCGGGTCCGGGAACCAGGTCCTCGACGATCTCGACCGAGTTTCCGTCGGTACGAAACAGTTCGCTGCCAGTTGCCGCCGTGGAGGCTACGAAGTAAGCCGTGTTTCCGATCACCTCGAAACCGTTGGGTTCGGAAGCATCGCTTCCCGGAGAAAGATCCTCGATCAGGGAAGCCGATGATCCGTTCAGGAGCCAGGGCTCATTGCCTTCGGGACCGCCTTTCCCGCTGAGCAGGAAGCTGTTGCCGAAAGGCGTCAGGTCGTATGGATTGAACCCGCTCGGCCCGGGATTGAGGTCCTTCAGGAGCTCCACCTGTGGCACGGCTGCGCCCGCGCTGCCGGTGGGAATGAGCAGCGCGAAGGTGAGCCCGGCCAATGTCGCGAGTTTGCGAAGTTTCATCATTTGCCGACCTTGAGGGTGAAGTTCCTGGTCACTGTCTTCCGGTTTCCTTCGCTGTCGGTCACTCTGGCTGACAGCCGGACCTTCCTTGATGACGGGTTGCGGTTCACCTGCTTCCGGTTCTTGCCCTTGATCCTGATCGGGACCGTCCTGGACTTGCCGGCATTGATCGAGAAACTCGCCTTCAGATAGACCCGTTTCGGCTTGCTTCTGGTGGACAGGGTGAGGGTGCCGGTGCAGGGGCCGCTGACTTCGGCCGCGGGACAGGCGATCTTTACCTTGCCGCGCCCCATCCGGGTGATGGTGATCTTCCTCGTCTGGATCTTCAGGCTCACCTGCAGGTCCTCCGGCATCAGTTTCCAGAGTTCATTGCCCCGGGATCCGTCGTCGGCGGTGAAATAGACAGTGCCACCCGACTCGGCAAAGTCGTCCGGGTTCGACCCGTCCGTTCCGGGCAGGATGTCTTCGACCATTACCGTGCCGGCCCGACCGCTGCGGTAGAGCTCCTCACCGGATTCCGGCCTGTACGCGGCGGAATAGAGCTCGTTGCCAACGGCGAAGAGATTGTCCGGATACGAGCCTCTGTCGCCGGGCCAGATGTCGGATTCGAGAGTGATCGTTACTCCGTCCGAACTCCAGAGTTCAGAACCGACTGTCCCGTCATTGGCGACAAAATAGGCTCGACCTCCGGCCTCGGTTATTTGATCTGTGGACGAAGAACCAGCGCCCGGGTTCAGGTCCTGGACCATGGCAGTCAAGGTCCCGTCGGTTTGCCAGAGTTCGCGGCCCAGGGGACCGTCTGCCGAAAGGAAAAGGCGATCTCCCACAACGGCCAAATCGTCCGGAAAGCTGCTGCTGGCCCCGGGGTAGATGTCCTGGTGCGGGGTAGTTATGGCACCGTCGGTGCGAAAAAGTTCGCGGCCGGTCCCGGGAGTCTGGGCGGCCATATAGAGATGTCCGCCGAAGACCATGAAATCCCCTGGACTCGAATTGGCAGCCCCGGGGTTGATGTCAGCAGCGAGGGAGACAGAGTTGCCGTCGGACCTGAACAGTTCGTATCCGGTGGCGGCCGTCTGTGCCTCGAAGTAGAGCATCCCGTTGAACGGGATCAACTCATCTATTTGGGGGGAAGGATTGCCGGGGTCAAAGTCCTGAACCAGTTGGGCGGTGACCCCGTCCGTGTGCCAGAGCTCCCGGCCGTTGGCCAGGTCATAAGCAGTGAAATAGACCTGACCGTCAAACAGGGTCAGTTCATCAGGGTAGGAACCTTCGGGTCCGGGGTAGACCTCGATCTTGCGGAGGTCCGAACCGTCGAGAACCCACAGTTCATTGTTTCCGCTCGAGTCCTCGGCCGAGAAAATGATCAGTTCGCCCAGTCGGGTGAAGCTTCGAGCAGAGCTGCCCCCGGGGCCCGGATTAATGTCTTCGAGCAACCGGGAGCGTTCGCCGTTGTAAATCCAGGGTTCGGTTCCGTCAGCTTCCTGCGCGGTGAAAATCACCCGGCCGCCGCCAGCATCGGTGATCCGGTTCGGAAAGGAATCACTCGGTCCCGGGGCGACATCGGAAGTCAGCCGTGGCACCAGGGCTGCCGATGCTCCTGCCGGATTCAGCGCATGAACCAGAGCCATGGCCGCGATCAGGCCTGCGAGGGTCAAGGCGATCCTGGCAGCACAGTTCAAACTGTTTCTATATCGAGCCAAGCTCCCCCTCGAAGCTCTCCTGCTGGCGATTGGACCTCTTGAAACTATTCGGCTCGTTCGTTCCCGTCAAGCGGCTGACTCCAAGCCAGTACCCTTGAGGCATGGAAGCGACCGCCACCGACATCACCAAAGACACGGCTCAAGCCAAAAGCGCTGCAAGGGCGATGGCGGCGGCTCCGACCGCGGTAAAGAACAGCGCCCTCGAGTCGATTGCGCGCGGACTCCGCGAGTCGGTGGAAGCCATTCTCGAGGCGAATGCTGCCGATCTGGCCGACGAACGCGCCCGGAGCCTGTCCAAAGCGCTGACCGACCGGCTCACCCTGACTCCGGAACGGGTTGAAGCGATGGCTAACGGAGTTCTGGAAGTTGCCTCGCTAGGCGACCCGGTTGGTGAAGTTCTGGAGACGAGCACCCTCGACAATGGACTTCAGCTGAACAAGATCCGGGTCCCGCTCGGAGTCGTCGCCGTCGTCTATGAAGCCCGGCCGAACGTGACAATTGACTGTGCCGCACTGACCATCAAATCCGGCAATTCGATCCTGCTCAAGGGTTCCAGCTATGCCGAACGCACCAACTCCGCTCTGGCCGGCGTCGTACGCGAGGGACTGGTCGAGGCAGGACTACCCGAGGACGCGGTCGTGATTTCGGTCGGAGGCGGCCGCGAATCGATCGCTGAACTTGCCACCCAGGACGGTGTGGTCGATCTGCTGATTCCACGGGGTGGCGAAGGTCTGAAGAAGACTCTGGAAGAAGTGGCGACGGTGCCGGTCATCTTCGCCGCAGCCGGGATCTGCCATGTCTACGTCCATTCCGATGCCGACCTGGAAATGGCCCGGGCAGTCGCCTACAACTCGAAGGTCCAGAGGCCGGGCGTATGCAACGCCGCCGAAACCCTGCTGGTCGATTCCGAAGTCGCCGCTGCGTTCCTGCCGCCCGCCCTGACGGAACTCGCTGCGGGCGGGGTCGAGCTGGTCGGCGATGAAGCCACTCGCGAGAACGCGGGCGGGACCGAGGTCGGCGTCGCCACGGCGGAGGACTGGGACACCGAATACCTCGACCTGAAACTGGCCGTCCGGGTGGTCGACGGTCTCGAGGAAGCGATCGAGCACATCAACCGCCACGGCAGCGGCCATTCCGACGCGATCATCACCGAGAACAGCCAGGCAGCGGAGATCTTCGTTCAGGGAGTCGACTCGGCAGCCGTCTACGTCAATGCGTCAACCCGTTTCACCGACGGCTTCGAATACGGCATGGGAGCCGAAATCGGGGTCTCGACCCAGAAACTCCATGCCCGCGGTCCGGTCGGACTGCGCGAGCTGACCACCACCAAGTACGTGGTCCGGGGCGACGGCCAGGTGCGCGGCTGAGTGACCCGCCTCGGGGTCTTCGGTTCTTCCTTCGACCCACCGACGCTGGGACATGCGGTGCTGCTTGCGGAGGCTGGCTGGCGGCTGGAGCTGGACCGGACCATCGTCGTGCCGACCGGTGAGGCCTGGCACAAGGATTCCGCCGGATCGGCCCCGGGTCAGGCCAGGCTGTCCCTGGCGGAGAAGGCTTTCGGTACCTGGGCTGGGGTCGAGGTCTCCGGGATCGAAGTGGATCGTGAAGGTCCGTCCTACACATGTGAAACCCTTGAATTGATTCAGTCAGCCAATCCCGACAGCCAGATCTTTCTCCTCACGGGCTCGGATACCGCCCGCGGGATCGGGAACTGGCATCGCCCGGAACGGGTTCTTGAAATGGCGAATTTCGCTGTTGCTCCCCGCTCGGGTGCCGATCGGGAGTCCGTCTCAGAAGTCTTCGAGGGTCTTGGCGCCGGGGACCGGCTGGAGTTCTTCGAGATGCCGGAGGTCGGGATTTCTTCGACTCTGGTCAGGGAACGGATCGGTGCAGGCCGCCCCTGGAAACACCTGGTGCCGCACGAAGTGGCCGAAATGATCGACAATGAGGATCTGTATGGCAGAAAGCAGTGAAGAACTGAGCCGGGACATCGCCCGGCTGGTGGATGACAAGCTCGGTGAGGACATCGTCTGTCTCGACATGCGCGAACTCGTCACCTACACCGACTGCCTCGTGATCTGCACCGCCCGCAACGAGCGGCAGGCGGAAGCGATCGCCGACGAGGTTCACCTGCGCCTGAAGCATGACCGTTCACTACTGCCGGTCAACCCGGACCGCTCCGGAGATGTCGGCTGGACCGTCCTCGACTACCTCGACTCCGTGCTCCATGTCTTTACCGAGGAGGCCCGGGAGCGCTACGACCTCGAGGATCTCTGGCACGAAGCGCCCCGCATCGAGCTCGGGCTCGACCAGGCCGGATCCAAGTCCGCCTCGGCTGCCTGATCCCGGTAAGATCCTTCGTCCCTTTGGGGCTGTAGCTCAGCTGGAAGAGCGCCGCCATGGCATGGCGGAGGTCAGGGGTTCGATCCCCCTCAGCTCCACTCCTTGAAGGCCTCGCTCCGGCGGGGCCTTCCTGCTTTCTGCGCCCGAACGGATCGTCGGGACTTGATTTACGGCGCGAAGGCACGGGGCTAGGCTGGGATCACTTTCAACCAAGGGGGATCCGTGGACGGCTTGTTCAGGCACATTAAGCAGAACGCGGTGGCCTGGGTGGCACTGTTCGTGGCACTTGGGGGCACCGGGGCCTGGGCGGCGAACCAGCTGGTCGGATCCTCGGACATCCACAAGACCGCGGTGCTGAGCCGGCACCTCAAGAACGGCAACGTGAAGCGTGCAGACCTGGCGAAGAACGCGGTCAACTCGGCCAAGGTGGCCAACGGTTCCCTCAGGAAGGCTGACTTCGCGGCCGGGCAGATTCCCACCGGACCCACGGGCAGCGCCGGGCCGCAGGGCCAGGACGGCTCGGCCGGAGCGACCGGGGAGTCCGGGGCGACCGGCTCAACCGGACCGACCGGTCCGGAGGGTGCCCCGAACCCGAACGCTGACACCCTTGAAGGTTTTGATTCCGATGACTTCATCCGCTACGGGTAGGTCATTCCGAGCGGAGTGACGGTCAAGGGAGTTTTCGGAGTCTTCAGTCAGGATCGTGATGAAGGTGAACTCTTCACCTCAACTGCGAGAACCTTCGTTTCGTTACCTGCAGAGGCACCTGTGCTGCTCGCGGATGACAAAGTGAATTTCCGCCCATCCATGGGCTTCGATACGGACGCGGGATGTACCGGAACGACAACGGTTCCGACCGCCCCGCCCGGCAAGGTCTGCCTCTATGGGGCGACCACGATCGGCACGATTCTCCCGGCCGAAGGCAAGGGCAGCAATTCACTCGGCGGGGGCGCGAGGTTCGGCTTTGAAGTTTCCGTTACCCAGGCAGGGGTCTCCTCTGTAAACGGACCCTTCGTCAGCGGTAGCTGGGCCTATACGGCGCCCTGATCTGATCCGGACCGGCAGGCCCGGATCTCCTCAGACCGTCGGCGGCGGCAGGAAGTTGGCGTGGGAGATCAGGCGCCAGACGCCGTTGGTCCGGATGAAAGTTGAAAGACGCGGGATCCAGACGCCCGGGACCGGGTTGCCGTCAATGACCTGGTCGGTCTTCGCCTCGAAGCGGAGCACCCTGACATTGCGGCTGTAGGTGGCGACGATGTTGCGAACCTGGAAAGCAGAAACCAGGGCAGGGTCCTTCAGGTACTGCGGCTTGGTCAGGTAGCTGCCGTCACCGCGCTGGAGCAGAAAGGCCGGATCCAGGAAGCTTCTCAGGCCAGCCTGGTCCTCGTTCTTGAGCAGCCGCAGGAACTCGGTGGCAAGCCGCTGCTTGGTCGGCCATCCCTTCAGCACACCGGTCTTCGCCTTGGCGGCCGGGGCGTCCGGAACCAGCTGCGACGGCCCGGCGGCAAGTGCGAGGGTCAGCAGCCCGGCAGTTGCTGCGAGTGCGATTCGGAGCGTGAAGCGCGAAGCTACGGTGTCCATGAGATCTCCCTGGTCGTTGTGGCTGAAGCCGCCCGGCAAGATTACCCGCAGGTTTCTGGCAAGGCAAGCGACGGGGGTAAACTCGGCCAATGAGTGACCTTCGCATGCCCGCCGAGTGGGCGCCCCACGAAATGACTCTGGTCGCCTGGCCCCAGCGCGAGGAAGCCTGGCGGGGAACCACGATCGAGGAAGCGAGGGATTCCCATGCCGAAGTTGTGGCGGCGATTTCCGAGTTCGAGCCGGTTCTTCTGGTCGTCGATCCTTCCCAGGCGGTCGACGCCAGGGGCAGGGTGCCGGAAGCGAACGTGGAGATTTTCGAAGCGCCGATCGATGATTCCTGGATCAGGGATTCAGGGCCGATCATCGTCATCGGTGGAGGCAACCGGGCCGGGGTGGATTTCGTCTTCAACTCCTGGGGAGAGGCCTTCACTCCCTATGACAGCGACGCCGCGATCGCCGGCCGGATCCTCGACCACCTCGGGATCGAGAGGATCCCCTCGGAGATCGTGCTGGAAGGCGGCTCGGTCGCCGTGAACGGCGAAGGGATTCTGATCACCACCGGGCAATGCCTGCTCGACCCGACCCGCAACCCGGGCCTCGACCGGGAGTCAATCGGCTCGGAGCTGGCCGCGAATCTGGGGGTGGAGCAGATCGTCTGGCTGGGGCAGGGACTGGTCGAGGATGGCGACACCGACGGCCACGTGGACAACATCTGCGCCTTCATCGATCCCGGCCGGGTCTTGCTCCAGACCGCCCCGGAAGGCGACCCCAATTTCGAGAACGCGATCGCCAACCGCGAGATGCTGACCGCTTCGGGCATCGAAGTGATCGAACTCGACCTGCTGCCACGGATCGACCGTGACGGCGAATCGATCGTCGTCCCCTACACCAACTTCTACGTCGCCAACGACGCCCTGATCGTTCCCGTGAGCGGCATCGACCCGGACATGGACGCCCAGGCGCTGGAGATGCTCGGCCGGCTCTACCCGGGCCGCGAGGCGGTTGGAATTGACGGCCGGAACCTGGCGCTCGGTGGGGGTGGAATCCACTGCATCACCCAGCAGGTGCCGTCCCTGTGAACCCGCTTTCAGTCAACCCGGCCGCGGGTACACTCGACTGATGGAACCCCGATTCGAAGTAATCGACGCGACCGGACCAGTTCCCGAATCATTGGCCCGGGTCGAAGCTCCTGATCGCGAGCCCTTCCGGGTTGGTGCCGTCCAGACCGAATGGCATCCCAATCCGGTGCAGCACCTCGAATGGCTCACCGAAGGGATCCGGATTGCCGCCGACCGGGGCGCCCGGATTGTTTGCCTCCAGGAGCTCACCCTTTCCCCGTACTTCGCAATCACCGAGGACGCGGTCGAAGAGGCAGCCGGATATGCGGAAGTGATTGGTGACGGCCCGACCAGCAGCTACGCCCGCGAAATGGCCACCGAGACCGGCGCCTTCATTCATGCCTCCCTCTATGAAAAGGCCGAGGACGGCGGTATCGGCTACAACACCGCCATCTGTTATTCGCCGGAAGGTGAACTGATCGCGAGGACGCGCAAGCTCCACATCCCGGTCACCGCCGGCTACTACGAGGACCGCTACTTCCGGCAGGGTGACACCGGCTATCCGGTGGTCGGCGTAGGGGAGGCGAAGTTCGGCTTCCCGACCTGCTGGGACCAGTGGTTCCCGGAACTTGCCCGGGCGTACTCGCTGGCCGGCGCCGAAGTGATCGTCTACCCGACCGCGATCGGTTCCGAGCCGGACCATCCGGAATTCGACACCCAGCCGCTCTGGGAGCGGGTCATCGTCGGCAACGGGATCGCCAACGGAACCTTCATGATCGCGATCAACCGGATCGGAACCGAAGGCCCGCTCACCTTCTACGGCTCGTCATTCGTCAGCGACCCGTACGGGCGGGTTCTCTGCCAGGCCTCGAGGCATGAGGACTCGGTCCTGGTCGCCGATCTCGACCTCGATCAGCGCGAGGACTGGCTGACCCTGTTCCCGTTCCTCACGACCCGCCGGCCAGACACCTACGAGTCACTCGCCGACCAGAGCTGAGCCTGGCCAGCTACTTCGGGGAGCTCAGCAGAGCTGAGCCTGGCCGGCTACTTCGGCGCGCTCAGGATTCGGCGCGCTGCTTGAGGCCTTCGGCGGCGTCCTTGGTCAGCCATTCCTTCAGCTTGTCCTGGACCGGGCCCTTGATCAGCAGCCCGAGCATGCGCCCGGTGTCGGCCTTCAGGGCATAGGTGGCGCGGGTCCGGTCATCGCCAAGGTCCTCGAGTTTCCAGCTGCCCTTGAGCCATTTCAGGTCGCCCTTCTTCTGGTCCCAGGTCATGCCGTCCTCCGGCTGAAACTCGAAAGCGAGACGGGAGGTGATCTCCTTCACCTTTCCGTCGGACTTGATGTCGACCAGGGTCGCCCTGCCCTCCGAGTCAGTCTCGAGTACATCGAGAGAAATCATCGACTCCTGCCACTCCGGGGTTGTGGCGAGGTCGGAGATGATCGCGTAACACTCGGACTTGGGGGCGTCGATTTCGACGATGCGTGAAGCTTCAAGAATTCCCATGCCGGGATGCTATCCGGGCGGCATGACGTCGCGAGATTCGACTTTTCGCCGCATACCGGCGAAAAGCGGAATCTCGGGATCATCCGAGGCGGATCCGGCGGCCGGGTAGATTGAATCCATGACCGATCTCAGCCTCAACGGCGTTCATCACATCAGCTGCATAACCGGCGACGCTCCGGGCAACGTCGAGTTCTACGCCGGCCTCATGGGCATGCGGCTGGTCAAGAAGACCGTCAACCAGGATGACCCCTCCGTCTACCACCTGTTCTACGGCGACGAGAAGGGCTCTCCCGGCTTCGACCTGACCTTTTTCGAGTACCCCGGGTCCCGGACCGGCAAGGTGGGAGCCGGGATGATTCACCGGATCCTCTGGCGGGTCGGTTCATCCGAGTCACTCGACTACTGGGCCGGGCGCCTTGAAGCCGCCGGGGTCGGCACGGTCCGTAGTTCCGACGAGGGCGCGGAGTTCTACGGGGTCGGGCCGACAGGTGGGGGGGACACGCTGATGTTCCAGGATCCGGAAGGGCTGACCCACGAGATCCTGGTCTACGAAGGTCCGGACGCGCCCCTGGTCCCGGCCCACATCGAGGTCCCGGCCGAACACGCGATTCGGGGTTTCCACGGCGCCCGGGCCTTTTCCGGCAACCGGGAAGTGACCGAGCAGGTGCTCGGGCTGGTGCTCGGATTCACCGATGAGGGTGAGGGCCTCTGGCATCTGGCCGGTGAGCCCGGGGAGGGCTTCGAGGCCCGTAACGGCTTCTACTACCTCGACGAACCGCCGGCCGAACGTGCGGTGCCCGGTGCCGGCACCGTCCATCACATCGCCTGGGCTGCATCACTCGATGAGCATTCGGAATGGCGTGAAAAGGTTGCTTCGACCGGCCTCTACATCACCCCGGTGATCGACCGCTACTACTTCAAGGCGCTCTACTTCCGCGAGCCCGGCGGGATCCTCTTCGAACTGGCCACGATCGGCCCTGGCTTCGCTACGGACGAAGATCCGGACAAGCTCGGCGAGCGGCTGTCACTGCCGCCGGACTTCGAGTCGGTCCGCGAGAAGGTCGAACCCAACCTGAGGCCAATTCCCGACGTAACCCGGTGGCGCCCGGGCAGCGCCTGACTTCGGCTTCAACAGAGAAATAGACTCAGCGCCGATGAGTCGG
>JAUPTY010000189.1 GCA_030917845.1 Actinomycetota bacterium
TAAAGTCCCCGCTCACGCACGGGGCGTGGCGCAGTTTGGTAGCGCATTCGACTGGGGGTCGAAAGGTCGCTGGTTCAAATCCAGTCGCCCCGATACATTCCAGGGACACCCGGCACGACGACATATTCTCCAGCCGCGCCGACACCGCAAGGAGTGACACCAATGGATGTTGTAGCTGTCGGAATTGAGGACACGGAAGAGTCAAGGGACGCGCTTCGGTTCGCCCGTCAGCTGGCTGACAGGGAAGAAGCGGAGCTTCACGTCGTGAGCGTTCACACCGACACCGTGTTCTATGAGGGGCGCGAGCAGATCGAGGCCGTTCGCGAGTCGTACTTTGCGCGGATGGTCGAGTTCGCTCGGGAAGAGATAGGAGAGCCGTTCTCCTTCCACGAAATCACGGAGGTATCGGCTCCTCGTGGCTTGACCGAACTGGCGGAAAAGGTCAATGCAGGAATCCTGGTCATCGGTTCCAGCCATCGGGGGCCGATCGGGCGAGCATTGCTGGGCGACGCCGGAGCCCGGCTGACTTCAGGGGCTCCCTGCGCGGTTGCGGTTACCCCCCGGGGGTGGGCTGACGCCAGCCCGGACCGGATCGGGAAGATCGGGATCGGGTTTGAAGCCACTCCGGACGCAGAGGCGGCTCTCACCTACGGCAGTGAGCTGGCCGGAAAACTGCACGCTTCGGTGCTCGTCCTTGGCGTGATCCCGGCAAGGGTCCACCGTGGCCGGGGTGGCTTCTCCGATCTGGCCTACTGGAACCTTCTGCGGGAAGACATGGAAGAGGATCTCGCCGAGGCGGTGAAACGAGTGAACGTCGATGACGTTGAGACTGAAGTTCGCGCCGGTTTACCGGTAGATGAACTAACCCGCGAATCGAACGACCTGGACCTGCTGGTGCTCGGTTCGAGATCTTACGGTCCGGTTCGACGGGTCCTTCTCGGTGGCACCTCGGTCCCCGTGATGCGCTCCTCTGCCTGTCCCGTGGTGGTCGTCCCTCGAGCCGCACAGTAGCCCGAGTGAGCTTTCCGGCTTGCGTAATCGCCGAGCCGGTTCCCGGACCGGACTCAGGGCAGGTCGTCGAAGGCGGCATGGCAGGACCTCAGACTCGCCTCGTACCTGACGCCGCCCCGCCAAAGAACCCGTCGCCGCAGACGGCAATCGCCACCTCCCCGCGGGTCATCCCGAAGTAGGGATCCGGCACGGCACCCGACCCGGTCGCGTAACGCCATTTCATCAACTGGATCTGATCGTCGGCTACGGGGCCGGTGAATTCTTCCAGCGTTCCGGACATGACTTCCTTGATCTGGCCGTCCTCAACTTCGAAAAGACCCTCGCTCATCAGCGGTGAGAACCTCAGGCTGACCCCTGGTATCACATCCGGGAACTTCCGGTGCTCGAGGGCCAGCCTGCCGCTGCCTTCTTCCAGATCACGAAGCAGCGGGCCGTCGGGGAGCCGGTCCTGATCGATCCTTGCCATGGCGACAACGCACTTGTCGCAGGGCGCCTCTTCGGGCAGCAGCCAATCCGGCTCCAGCGGCGCGAGCAGTTCGAGCGACTGGGGGAGTGGTGACGTGAGCATGAGTGACTTCCGGACTTCGACCGTGAACTGACCGAGGTCCGGTTCGCCGGTCACGGTCAGGCTCCCGGAATGCTCCTCTATTCCGGTTGCCCGGCACCGGCTGCGGATTTTCAATCCGGATGCCAGGTGCTTGCCCAGAGCAGAGATCCCGGCGGGAGCGAACCAGCCACCCGCTGCGGTTCCGTCTGCCTCGATTTCTTCCAACACTCCAGCCTGGTGCCCTTCTTCAGTCAACGCCCGGGTCAGGGGTCCCTGATCGGTCAGCAGAGGCAGGCCGTGGTCGAAGCGTGAATCCGCGAAACGCCTGGTGGCGGCCCGGCCTCCCGGAGTGCGACCTTTGTCGAGCACGACGTAGCTGTCCCCGGCCGCCTCCAGTTTCCTGGCATTGGAAAGCCCGCCGAGGCCGGCGCCGATTACGCATGTATCAACGGTCTGGTTCAAATAACGAATGCCCGCATTCGGTTCAGGGGCGGGACCTGCGGTGGCTCTTCACCTCGTACATCGCCTTGTCGGCCTCGGAGAGTATGTCGTCCACCGAACCGGTATCTCCGTCCAGAGTGGCGGCCCCGATGCTGGCTCTGCACTCAAGCGCCCTGCCTTCCGGCTCGAATCGAAGCGCGTCGAAGTGGTCCATCAGCTCTCCGGCGATCTCCGAGGCACGTTCCGTGTCGGAGCCGACCACGAGTATCGCGAACTCATCTCCGCCCGGTCGGCGACCCGCTTGCCGTTCGGGCTGGTGGCGTCCTCGCGGGTGTAGTAGTCGCTGGGGAAAGGCATCAGGCACATGCCCTGCTTCGGTTGGGCGATGAAGTCGCAATCATCGGCGCGACTCAGATCGACAGGAGCCAGTTGACAGGACGCGAGCTGGCGGGCCATTGAAGCGCTGGCCTTGCTGATGCGCTTGCCCGACCGTGCCCTTGCCGTCACCGTTCTCGAACCGCAGAGCGAGGCCGCCGCCTTGCCTCTGGGAGTGAGGGGGATTGTCACGACCCGCTTTGCCCGTCTGGAGAACTTCAGGACACGGGGACGGGTCACGTTCCAGGTCCCCTCGTCGAAACTGGTGGTGCGGACGACGACGCGAATCTTCATGCGGCGGTTGGAAGCCACCCTGACCCGGATGCCCTTGCCCGCCAATGCCTTCTGACCTGCCTGCACGATCGCAATCCAGGGCTTGGCCGGCTTCGCCGATGAAGTGGCGGGTCCGGATTCGTGGTTCTGGCCCGCAAGGGCAGTGCCACCGAATGAGAACACCACTGCGATGGCTGCTGCCACCATCGATCGGAACGCAACGCGCAGGTCAACTCTCCCTTTTCTCTTTGGTACTGCTCCCTGAACGGAGGGTACCAACCGCGGCACTGGAACTCGAACTTCAAGCGGCCGTCGTCGCTTAAACAGGCAACGGCGCCTCACCCGAAGTTGAGGCGCCGTTGCCCCGCTTGGCCGCGGAGACCGCTGCGTAAGCCGGACTCCCTGCTGCGGCTAGCCCTTGACAGTGATCGAGGAGATACCGATCACAAGACCGCCCTTGAGATCAGTGATCCCGAATGTGTCATTCAGGAGGGCCGCGGCGTCATTGGAAAGCTTCACCGTGGTTCCCTCGAGGGTTGCCGAACCGTCCGGGTTCGAAATGAGGGGCTTGAGGGTCGAACCATCGAGGTCGAAGAGCAGTGCGCTCGGCGCGGCGACCTTGCCGTTGACCGAGACCTTGCCGGTCAGCTCAGACGTGCCGGGGTCGATGTCGAAGTTGGTCAGTTCAACCTCGGTGTTGCCGGCGGT
>JAUPTY010000190.1 GCA_030917845.1 Actinomycetota bacterium
AGCTGATGAGGAAGGGTGCTCTGAAGAAGAAACAGAGGCAGCTCGAGGAGCTGCACCTTGATCGCCGCGAGGCGCTCGGTGAGCTGGTTCTCGGGATGTATGTCCAGAACAACTGGGACGATGATCTGCTCGCCCGCGGCTCGGCCGAAGTGGCCGAGGTAGAGACCGAACTCAACGGACTGATGGCCGGCAACGAGCCGGAAGGCCCCTCGGCCACAGAGAAGGATTTTCCGGTCACAGGTGAGCACCATCTGCCAACCGGAGAGCATGACTACCCGGCGACCGGTGAGTACACGGCTGAACATGCCGTGCCTGCGACCGGCGAGTACACCGCCGAGCATTCGCTGCCCGAATCAGCCGAACAGAATTACCCGGCGACCGGTGAGTACACCGCCGAACATTCGCTTCCGGCTTCCGGAGAGCACACGGCTGAACACACCGGCGAACACCAGGTCCCTCGGGCCCCGGCCAGGGAGCCAAGACTTTCCCGGGCCGAAAGGAAGCAGGCGAAGAAGGAACAAAAGGAACGCGAGCGCCTGGCCAAGGAGGCTGCGAAGGCAGCCGAGGAGAAGGAAGCGGCAGACGCTGCCGCCCCCGAAACTGCCGAAGCTCCGGCCGCACCGGCGCAGACCCCGCCTGCGAAGACGCCCGCACCAACTTCCCCCGCCCCGTCGGCACCGGCACCCACCACCCCGGCCCCGACGCCATCGGTCACAGCTCCGACTCCGTCGGCGACCGCCCCGACACCATCGGCCGCCCCACCCGCCACTCCGCCGGTCGCTTCGAAGCCGTCGGCTCCCGAAGCCAGCCCGGCCGCTCCGGCAGACGCTGCTGCCGGAAAGAAGCCGCTCGCGGTGCCACCGCCCCCGGCCCCGCCAGAGCCCGAACCGACCGATCCGCTCGACATCCTCGACAAGCAGATCACCGACAGTGAAGCCAAGGCCAAGACCGCGCTGGAGGCCGCCAAGGCCTCCCAGAAGGCGGATGCCAAGACCGAGCTGACAGCGATTACCCGCGACGTCGAGAGCAGCCGAAGCGAACTCGATGAAGCCCTCGCCAAGGCAGCAGCGGCCATTTCCGCGGCTGAAGACAAAGCAACCCAGGCTGAAGCCAGGCTTGTTCGCGAAACTGCGGCCGGTCGTGAAGCAGCCGCTGAATGGGTCAAGGCCCAGGCCGCCGAGATCGAGGCAGACGCCGCCCTCGCCGCAGAGATCAGCGGAGAAGAACCAGGCGCGGCTACCTCCGGCGAGCCGGACCCTGTGCTTGAGGCCCGGGTCACTTCGCTCGAAGCCGAACTCGCAGCCGAAAAGGCCTCGAAGCAGGAAGCCCTGACCAAGGCAGCCGCTCGATTGAGAGAGATCGAGGAGAGCGCGAAACTTGCCGAGGCCCGGGTGGAGGCAGCTGAGCTGGCGGCAACCGAAGCGTCAGCCAAAGCAGCCGCGGCGCCGGTTTCAGGGGGCAGCAAGGCGACCGAAGCAGAGGCCCGAGAGGCCGCGGTCAACTGGCTGCGCGGGCAGATCTCGGCCCTTCGCCAGGAAATTGCCAAAGATGACGGATCCGGAAAGGAAGCGGGGGGAAGCTGATGGGCCTCTTCAGTCGCAGCGGACAATCCGGACGTGAACGCCGTGCCATGCAGGATCACATTCGTGAGCTCGATGAGATGCGCCGCACCAACCTCGGCAACCTCGGGCAGATGACGGTGGAGATGGCTTCAGAAGGCCGATTTGACCGCCGGCGTCTTTCCGAACAGGCTGCCGAAGTGGTCAAGATCGACCGCGAAGCTGACCTGATCGCCCGTGGTCTCGAAGAAGGCCTGACCCTTGAGGAGCTGGAAGACCTCGCCCGCAGCGGCGACGGGACCGGCTCCCGGTAGATGCGAACCCGGTACTGATTTGCCCGCCAGCTCCGAAGAGCGGGACCTCGGGACCTACGACCTGATCGTCATTGGCGCCGGGGCCGCCGGCCTCTGGGCAGCACTCTGCGCCGCCGAAGAGGGAGGCTCGGTCTGCCTCGTATCGCGCAAGCCTCTCGCCGAGAGCGCAAGCTTTCACGCCCAGGGAGGGCTTGCCGCGGCACTCGACCCGGCCGATTCTCCCGAACAGCATTTCGAGGACACGATGGCGGCCGGGCGAAACCTCTGTCGCCCATCCGCCGTCGAGGCGCTCACCACGGAGGGCCCCGGAATTGTCGATGACCTGATCCGGCGCGGCATGAATTTCGATCGCGAACCAGATGGATCGCTTTCACTGGCGCTGGAGGGCGGCCACCGCCACCGGCGAATCATCCACGCGGGCGGCAGCCAGACAGGCCGGGAGATAACCGGCGGGCTGGCCCGGCTGGTGGCCGACATGGACAACATTGAGGTTCGCGAAGAGACCTCCGCCGTTGCCCTGGTCAGCGACGGTGAGCGCTGCCACGGAGTAATCACCGAAGACGGAGTGATCACTGCCCCGGCGACCCTTCTCGCCACCGGCGGCGCTGCGGCCCTTTGGCGGCGCACGTCAAACCCCTGGGGCGCGATCGGAGCCGGTCCCGTGCTCGCCAGCGCCGCCGGGGCCGAGCTTGCCGACCTTGAGTTCTGCCAGTTTCATCCGACCTGCCTTTCTGCCCCGGGCACCGCCTTCGACGGAGCATTGATCACCGAGGCGGTCCGCGGCGAAGGTGCCGTCCTGCTCGACCTCGAAGGTGAGCGCTTCACCGATGAGCTGGCCCCCCGGGATGATGTCACCGCCGCGATCATCGCCCAGATCGAGAAACAGGACGGTCAAGAGGTGAGACTGGACCTCACCGGCATTGACCCCACCCGTTTCCCCAGTGTTTTCGAGTTACTTGAGAGGGCCGGATACGACGCGACCAGCGAGCCGGTTCCTGTCTCCCCGGGGGCCCACTATGTGATGGGTGGAATCCTGGTCGATCTCGACGGGCGAACCTCGGTCGCCGGGCTTTACGCAGCGGGCGAATGCGCCTGTACCGGCCTCCATGGAGCCAATCGCCTGGCCTCCAACTCGCTTACCGAATGTTTCGTCTTTGGCCGCCGGGCCGCGATCGCCGGCCTTGATGAGGTGGCATCTCCAGCCCCGCCGTTGACCGAATGGCGCTTCGACCCGCCCCTGCCCGCCACCCGGGAGCTGGTCTGGGAAGCCGCCGGCCCGCAACGCAACGCGGTCACGCTCGCCCGGCTCGCCGATGATCCCTATCCTCTGGCCCGCGCGATCGGGGCGACAGCGCTGGCCCGCGAGGAATCACGCGGTGGCCATCGCCGGACCGACTTCCGCGAGACCAAACCCGAACTCGACTTCACCCATCTGATTTACCGGCCCGACG
>JAUPTY010000191.1 GCA_030917845.1 Actinomycetota bacterium
AGAACAACATCCAGCGGATCGTGGTTGAAGCGCTTGCTGTGACCCTGGCCCGCGACGCCCGCGCCCGCGCGCTTCAGCTGCCGGCCTGGAACGAGGCGATGGGTCTCCCCCGCCCCTGGGACCAGCAATGGAGCCTCCGCATCCAGCAGGTCCTCGCTTTCGAAACCGACATGCTCGAGTACCCGGACATCTTCGAGGGCTCCGTCGTGATGGAGGGCCTGGTCGAGGAGTTCATGGACGGTGCCCGCGACGAAATGGCCGTGGTCGCCGAGAAGGGCGGCGCGGTCGAGGCCGTGCCGTACATGAAGGCCCGACTGGTCGAGTCGCATCGCGAGCGGTTCGCCCGGATCGAAAACGGCGAACAGACCGTAGTCGGACTGAACCGGTACACAGAAACTGAAGAGTCACCGCTGACCGCCAGCGTCGACGGCGGCATCATGAAGCCGGACCCGAAGGTCGAAAAGGAGCGGGTCGATGCGCTGGAAGCCTGGCGCTCGGAGCGTGACCAGGCCACCGTTGACGAGGCTCTCGCCGAAGTAGCCCGGGTGGCTGGAACCGACGAGAACATCATGCCTTCGACGATCGCCGCCGCCAGAGCCGGCGCGACCACCGGTGAATGGGCCGCCACCTTGCGTGATGTCTTCGGTGCCTACCGTGGCCCGACCGGCGTCGGCGGTGCCTCCCCGGCGGGCGACCGTGAGTCCCTGACGGAGGTACGGGCAAGGGTCAACGAAGTTTCGGAACAGATCGGTCACCGGGTCCGCGTGCTGGTCGGCAAGCCCGGCCTTGACGGGCATTCGAACGGCTCCGAGCAGATCGCCCTCCGGGCCCGCGATGTGGGTATGGAGGTCGTCTATCAGGGAATTCGCCTGACTCCGGAACAGATCGTTGAGTCGGCGGTCCAGGAGGACGTGGACCTGATCGGGCTATCGATTCTGTCCGGCTCACACCTGGAGCTGATCCCGGAAGTAGTGAGGTTGCTGAAGGAAGAAGGCGTCGAGGTTCCGGTCGTCGCCGGCGGAATCATCCCGCCCGAAGATGCAGCAAGCCTGAAGGCAGCCGGGGTCGCCGGCGTCTTCACCCCGAAGGACTTCGACATGAACGAGATCATGGGCGAGTTCGTCAACCTCGTGGCAGCCAGCCACGAGGATTCGGCGGTTACAACCGCATAGGCGCTCGCTCCCGGTGAGCGATCAGTTACATCTGCTGACTCACGGCATTCCCGGTGTCATAGCCGGAGGGATGCTGATCCTTTTGCTGATCGGGATCACCGGGTCGGTCTGGGGCATCCGCCGTGGCGGCGATGGCGGAGAAAGGATTCTGAGATTCACCGCCGGGGTCCTCGGGCTGGCCGGATTATCGATCGCCGGATATGTGGTGGTCACGGTGGAGATCATGGACCAGATCCCGCAATGTGTTGGCGGTGGCGGAGGGTGTGCGGCAGTCGAGCACAGTTCCTACTCGCGAATCGCAGGGGTCCACGTCGCGACTTTCGGTCTGATCGGATACTTGCTCATCCTTGTCGCAACGGCCTGGCGCGGTGACAACGCCCGCATCGCCGCGTTCTCTCTGTCTCTGTTCGGGTTTGGTTTCAGTCTCTACCTCACTTACCTGGAACTCTGGGAGATCCTCGCGATCTGCCAGTGGTGTGCCATGTCGGCGATCGCCATGACCATGATCTTCGTGGTCAACACCTGCCGCCTGATCGTCTTCTACGGAACCGGAGATGAGGCGAAGGACGACGAAGTGACGGAGAGCCGCCGACCCCCGGCTGTGTAGGCTCGCATCCCCATGTTCGAAGACCAGCGCTTCATTCTCAGCCGTGACATCCCCCTCGAGATTGCGATCGCCTTCGGAGTCTTTGCCCTGGTCGTCGCGGGAATCGCGGTCTGGGGCTACCGGACCGGCGGCAGCAGGGGCGAGAACATGCTCCGGGCGACCTCCGCCGTCCTTACCGGACTCGGACTCGCCGTGTCGGGATACATCGCCTACAAGACACTGATCGCCGACGAGCCTTTCCAGTGCATCGGCGGCAGCAGCGGATGCTCGCAGGTGGAGGAAAGCAAGTACGCCCGCTTCCTTGGCATTCACATGTCGATCTGGGGACTGATCGGATACACGACGATTCTCGGCGCCACCATCTGGAAGGGTGACAACGCCCGTCTGACCGTCTTCGCGCTATCGCTTTTCGGCTTCGTGACCAGCCTTGTGCTGCGCTATCTGGAGCTCTGGGAGATCAATGCTTCCTGCCAGTGGTGTGTCGCCAGCGCCGTGTTGATGACAATGCTCCTCGTCCTCAGCAGCTGCCGGCTGCTCGGCTATTACGGAACCGGAGACGGCGAGATCGAAGCCGCCGAATCCGAACCTGAATCTTGAGGTCCCGTTGAATCTTGGTCAGGTAGCATCCCCTCTCAATGGCTACCGGACCGCAGCAGAAGAGAAAAGAACTCAGGGAGAAGCGCCTCAAGGCTGAAGCATCGGCCCAGGGCGCCGATCGTCGCAAAAACCTCGGCAAGATCATCGGCATTTCCGCGTTTCTCGCGGTAGTCGCGGTGGTGATCGTCGTCGTCGCCCTTTCATCCGGCGGAGATGACGGAGGCAGCGGCGGTAATAAGGACTGGGAGGCGCAGCTCGCAGGCCTGACCCAGTCCGGCAACATGCTCGGCGAGCCTAACGCCCCGGTCACCCTGGTCGAGTTCGGTGACCTCCAGTGCCCGATCTGCAAGCAGTACGCTGACGAGATCCTGCCCGATGTCATAGCCGGTCCGGTCAAGGACGGCACCGCCAACATGGAATTCGAGAACTGGGCCATCCTCGGTCCCGACTCGAGCCTTGCCGCGAAGGCCGCCCTGGCTGCCGGCGAGCAGAACAAGATGTGGAGCTTCATCGAGGCCTTCTACGCCAATCAGGGCCTTGAGGGTTCCGGCTACGTCACCGATGACTTCCTGACGGACGTTGCCAACGAAGCCGGCGTTCCGGACATCGACCAGTGGAACACCGACCGGGAAGCTCCCGCACTCGATGCCGAACTGACCCGGGTAGATGCCACTGCCACCAACAACGGCTTCTCCGGCACCCCGTCTTTCGCGATTCGGGAAGCCGACGGCAGCCTGACGCCGATCGCCGACACCCAGTCCTCCGAGGCCCTGATCAAGGCGATCAACGACGCGGCAGATGCTGCCAAGTCGGGCAACGATTCCGGCAACGATCAGTGATTTGAGCTCAGGTCGCCGCCCCGGGTGGCGGCCTGAGTAAAACTACAGTCATGGAATC
>JAUPTY010000002.1 GCA_030917845.1 Actinomycetota bacterium
GGATCACCGCTGCCATCAGTCCGTCCTTGCTGCCGAAGTAATGGTGGATCAGGCTGCGGGTCACCCCGGCCTCGTCGGCGATCTCCTGAAGCGAGACGCTGGCGTAGGCGCGGGAAGCGAAGATGTGCTCGGCAACCCCGAGCAGCTGCTGACGTCTCAAATCCGGAGCGATCCTCGTCGTCATGAATCAACCGTAACGGGAAGCCCGCCCTTTGAAGCCAAAGGCGCCGCGCCGGGATCAGCCGTTCGCCGGAAACTGTTGACAGGACAGTTGTGCGTGATAACGTACAGAGACGATGTCGCAGGCAGCCGCCACAAAACCAGCCGCTGGAAGTGGGGTAGTGAACCCTTCCGGGGCCAGCGGAAACGCCGTCGGCGAGCGGGTCAAAGCACTTCGCGAGGCGATGGGTCTCTCCCTGAGGGATCTCTCCGAACGCAGTGGCGTCAGTCCGACCATGCTCTCCCAGGTGGAACGTGGCAGCACCAGTCCGACCCTGGCCGTTGCCGAGAAGATCGCTTCCGGCCTCGACCTGAGCCTTTCCCAGCTGTTGCGTCTGGATGAAGTTCCGCATGTGGTCGTCAGCCGGGCTGGCGATCATCGGGTGCGGGAGCGCGGCGGGCACCGGATCGAGGAAGTCACCCCGCCCCTGCCGGGGCAGAGGGCCGATGTCTCGACCCACAGCCTCAGTCCGGGCAGCAGCACCGGCGGTTCCGGGGATGCTCCGATGCATGAACCTGGCAGTCGCGAGACCGCGGTCGTGCTGGAGGGCGAGGTCGTTCTCGTCTTCGAGGGCGAGCGCCATCAGCTGGCAGAAGGAGACAGCGTTACTTTTGACGCAGACCTGCCGCACCATTTCGAGAACGAGAGTGACGAGCCGGTTGAGTTCGTTGCCGTGATTGCGGCGGGACTCCGCCGCGGATAGGAAGGAGATCAGATGCCGAAAACCATGTTCGAAAAGATCTGGGAAGCCCACGAGGTGAGGGAGAACCTGCTCTACATCGATCTCCATCTCGTTCATGAGGTGACCTCTCCCCAGGCCTTCGAAGGTCTGCGGATGACCGGCCGAAAACTGCGCCGCCCGGACAAGACGGTTGCCACTGCCGACCACAACGTGCCGACCGACGGGACCCCGACGGCGGCGATGATCAAGGACGCTCTCTCCCGCAAACAGGTTGAAACGCTGGAGAAGAATGCGGCCGACTTCGGCGTGCCCGTCTACAGTCTCGGCTCCGAGACCCAGGGCATCGTCCACGTGATCGGCCCCGAGCTGGGACTGACCCAGCCCGGCATGACCATCGTCTGCGGTGATTCCCACACTTCCACCCATGGCGCTTTCGGAGCCCTGGCCTTTGGAATCGGGACTTCCGAAGTCGAGCATGTGATGGCCACCCAGACTCTGCTCCAGAACCTGCCCAGGACCATGCGGATCAATTACTCCGGCACCCTCGCCGAGGGTGTCACCTCCAAGGACCTGATTCTCGCCACGATCGGCAAACTCGGCACTTCCGGGATGACCGGTTACGTCGTCGAATACGCCGGCGAGGCGATAGAGGCCCTGACCATGGAGCAGCGGATGACCGTCTGCAACATGACCATCGAGGGCGGCGGCAAGGCGGGAATGATCGCTCCGGATGAGACCACCTTCGAATACATGCGGGGCAAGGCCGGCGTCCCTGAAAATTTCGACGACGCCGTCGAACGCTGGCGCCAGCTGCCGACCGATGAAGGGGCGACTTTCGACACGGAAGTGGAAATCGACGCTTCCCGGATCTCGCCGATGGTCACCTGGGGAACCACCCCGGGCATGGTTATCCAGGTCACTGACACGGTTCCCGATCCGGAACAGATGGATTCTCCGGCCGATCGCGAGGCTGCGATCCGGGCGCTCCAGTACATGGGGCTGGACGCGGGAACGCCGATGGAGGAGATCCGCCCCGAACGTGTCTTCATCGGATCCTGCACCAACTCGCGGATATCGGATCTGCGGGAAGCCGCCGGCGCGATCAAGGGCCGCAAAGTGGCCGATAGCGTGCGGGCGATGGTTGTGCCCGGCTCGGCGCTCGTGAAGGCCCAGGCCGAGGACGAAGGTCTCGACCGGATCTTCAGCGAGGCCGGATTCGAATGGCGCGGTGCCGGCTGCTCGATGTGCCTCGGCATGAACCCGGACACCCTGTTCGACGGCGAGCGCTGCGCATCGACCTCGAACCGTAATTTCGAAGGCCGTCAGGGCAAGGGCGGCCGAACCCACCTCGTCAGTCCGACCATGGCCACTGCTGCGGCCATCGAAGGCCACTTCGTCGACATCAGGAACTGGAGCTAGAAATGGAAGCGATAAACGTAATCGAAGGCGAAATCGCGGTTCTGGACCGCAGCGATGTCGATACCGACCAGATCATCCCCAAGCAGTTCCTGAAGCGGGTTGAGCGGACCGGCTACGGCGAGTTCCTGTTCTACGACTGGGTCCGGGACGGAGAGATCGTGCTCGAGCCCCATCCGATCCTGGTCTCCGGGCGGAACTTCGGCTCCGGGTCCTCGCGCGAGCATGCCGTCTGGGCCCTCCATCAGTTCGGTTTCAAGGCCGTGATCGCCCCGTCGTTCTCCGACATCTTCTATTCGAACAGCACCAAGAACGGCTTCCTGCCGGTCGAGCTGTCCGAGGATGTCTGTCAGGCTCTGGTCGAGGCCGGCGAAGCGAAGATCGACCTGGAGAACCAGATGGTCAGCTGGGCCGGGGGAGAGGCATCCTTCGAGATCGAGGCCGAAATCAAGCGCCGCCTGATCGGCGGTCTCGATGACATCGCCCTCACCTTGATGGATGAGGAAGAGATCGAGGCTTTCGAGTCCGGCCCCGGCGGGACATACGGTCCCGTGACCACATCCCTGTAAGCGGGTAATCGATGAGCGAGCAGGAAACCCGTCCCGTGGACTGGGAGGCCGACAAGTATTCGCGTGTCTCGACTCCGCAGCGAGACTGGTCCGATGCGGTGATAGACCGCCTCGAACTCAAGGGCAGCGAGACCGTCGTCGATGCCGGTTGCGGCTCGGGCAACGTGACCGAAGACCTGCTCGAGCGCCTTCCCGAGGGGAGGGTGATCGGCGTCGACGGTTCCCCCAGCATGGTCGAGGAGGCCAACAAGAGGCTCGGTGAGGATCCCCGCGCGAGCTTTGTCTGTCAGGACCTGGCGGAACTTGAGCTGGACGAGCAGGTGGACGCGGTCTTCTCGAATGCGACCTTCCACTGGATCACCGATCACGATCGATTCTTCCGTGCCCTGGCGGCAGCTACGAAGCCGGGCGGCAAACTGGTCGCCCAATGTGGCGGGCGTGGCAATGTCGCTGAAGTAACGGCCGCGCTGGCGGTCGTCAACCGGGAAGAACCTTTTGCGGAGATCTTCGGTGACTACTCCGACCCGTGGAACTTCGCCGGACCGGAAGAGACCGAGATGCGACTGATCGCGGCCGGATACGAGGGCGTTGAATGCTGGCTCGAAGAACGGATCGCCCATCCGGAAGATCCCCGTGGCTTCTTCGAGGCTTCATTCCTGGCGCCCGCCAGAGAGGTTCTCGACGACAGCCAGTTCGTCGATTACACGGAACGACTGCTGACCGAGATGGGTCAACCGACCAGCTTCAACTATGTTCGCCTGAACATGACTGCAACGAGGAGAAACGGGAATGAGTGAAACCAAGCAGATCGTCGTGCTCGCCGGGGACGGAATCGGGCCCGAGATCGTCGGCGCCACCCGTCAGGTTCTTGACGCAGTCGGAAGCTTCGAGTACACCGAGCACCTGATTGGCGGGGCCTCGATCGACGAGCATGGCGTCGCCCTGACCGACGAAGTGATCGTTGCCTGCAAGGACTCGGATGCCGTCCTGCTCGGCGCGGTCGGTGGCCCCAAGTGGGATGAAGCGGTAGCCAAGGACCCCACTGCGCCGCGACCCGAACAGGGTCTGCTCGGGATCCGCAAGGCTCTCGGCCTGTACGCGAACCTTCGTCCGGTCAAGCCATCTCCGGCATTGATCGATGCCAGTCCGCTCAAGAAGGAACTGATCGACGGTACCGACCTGCTCGTCGTTCGTGAACTGACCGGCGGCATCTACTTTGGTGCCTCCGGCAGGCGCGATGACAACGGCGGCACCGCTTACGACGAGTGCGCCTATTCGGTCCCCGAGATAGAGCGGATCACCAGGGCGGCTTTCGAGGCCGCCCGTCAGCGCTCCGACAACCCCCGGGTCCTTTCGGTCGACAAGGCGAATGTCCTCGAGACTTCGAGGCTCTGGCGTGAAACCGTGAAGAAGGTCGCCGAGGATTACCCGGATGTCCAGCTCGACCACCTGCTGGTTGACTTCGCTGCGATGAAGCTGGTTTCCAGTCCGGCCGAGATCGACGTGATCGTCACCGAGAACCTCTTCGGAGACATCCTCAGCGACGAGGCGGCAATGCTGACCGGTTCGCTGGGGATGCTCCCGTCGGCTTCGATCGGCGCCGAAGGCGACCCGGGTCTCTTCGAGCCGGTTCACGGCTCAGCCCCCGACATCGCCGGCCAGGGCGTCGCAAACCCGCTCGCGACCATGCTTTCCGCTGCAATGATGCTGCGCTACGGCCTTGGTGACGGGGAAGCCGCCGATCGCATCGAAAGTGCGGTCGACGCAGTGCTGGAGAAGGGCCTCCGGACTCCGGACATTTACGAGGGCGGCGAGGGCGAAACCCGCGTCGGAACCGAAGAAGTGACGGCCGCTGTTCTGGCCGAGCTGGCTCAGGGATAAAGTGTCCCGGTACGCCGGAATGATCTGGCGTACCATGGGCGGAATAGTCAACCCGAAGGAGAAGTAGTGGAAAAGGCTGAGTACATCTGGCACAGCGGCAAGTTCGTCCCCTGGGACGAGGCGCAGGTGCATGTACTGAGCCATGGTCTCCACTACGGAACCGGCGTCTTCGAGGGCATCCGCTGCTACGACGGTGACCAGGGCCCTGCAGTCTTCCGGCATGCGGAGCATCTCCAGCGTTTCGAGGATTCGGCCCGGATGTACTTCCTCGATATCCCCTTCTCGAAGGAAGAAATCGGCGAGGCGACCCGCGAACTTATTCGCAAGAACGGCCTGCGTGACTGTTACGTCCGCCCCTTGGCTTTCCGCGGATACGGCGAGATGGGGCTCTACGCATCATCTGCTCCGGTGGAAGTGATCGTCGCTGTCTGGCCATGGGGCGCCTATCTGGGCGAGGATGGCAAGAAGCATGGAATCCGCGCAAAGGTCTCGTCCTGGCGGAGAGTTTCTGCTGCCAGCCTGATCCCCCACGCAAAGGCCTCTGGTCAGTACCTGAACTCGATCCTCGCCAAGACCGAGTCGGCCAAGGCCGGCTACGAAGAAGCGATCCTGCTCGATGAGCGCGGGTTCGTTTGTGAAGGTTCCGGCGAGAACATCTTCATGGTCAAGGACGGCAAGGTCTTCACCCCGCCGCAGGTTGCCTCGATCCTCGACGGCATCACCCGCAAGTCGGTGATGCAGATCCTCGAGGACAAGGGCTACCCGGTGATCGAAAGAGACATCGCCCGTTCCGAGCTGTATCTGGCTGACGAGGTCTTCATGTGCGGTACAGCGGCTGAAGTCGTGCCGGTTCGGGAGATCGACGATCATCCGCTCGGTGAGCCGGGTGAAGTCACCCGCATCGTCCAGCAGGGCTATGAGGACGCGATCTACGGCCGTTCACCGGAATACACGGAATGGCTCGACCTGGTCGGTGAACCGGCGGCCAAAATCGAACCGAGTACAGTCTGAGACCTATGCTTCACGCTTTCACAAGGATCAGGATCACCCGAATTACCGGGGCTGCGGGACGCTGAGTCCACGCGGCAGCGCGGCGTGATGCCGCGTGCGGTCCTCCCGGATCATTCTCAATCCGGGCTTCTTGTTCTTCTGAAAGGCAGTAACCGATGACAGCAGTGAAGCTCTACGACACGACTCTCCGCGACGGTATGCAGGGACAGGGGATGTCCCTGTCCGCCGCCGAGAAGGTGCGGGTCGCGCATGCCCTCGACGCCTTGGGAATCCAGTTCATCGAGGCCGGTTTCGCGGAATCCAATCCGAAAGAGGCCGAGCTCTTCGACCTTCTGGCAGGCGAGAAGTTCGAGCAGGCGACGATCTGTGCCTTCGGCATGACCCGCCGGCGCGGCGTCGAAGCCGACCAGGACGAGGCCCTGCGGGTTATCGCCGGAACCTTTGCGCCGGTGGCGACCCTGGTTGGCAAGACCTGGTCACTTCATCTGGAGAAAGTGACCAAGGTATCCCGCGAGGAGAACCTGGCCATGATCGGTGAGTCGATCTCTTTTCTTCGGGGTGAAGGCAAGCGCATCATGTATGACGCCGAGCACTTCTTCGACGCCTGGGGAGATGACCGTGATTACTCCCTTGAATGCCTGCGGACCGCCCACGAGGCCGGTGTCGAGGCCCTGGTTCTCTGCGACACGAACGGGGCCAGCCTCCCCGATCAGATAAGGGCAGCCGTGTCCGAAGTGCGTGAGGCTCTTCCAGGGGCCGAACTCGGCATTCACTGCCACAACGACGCCGAATGCGGCGTCGCCAACTCTCTCGCTGCCGTTGAAGCTGGAGCACGACAGGTCCAGGGCACCATCAATGGTTACGGCGAACGCTGCGGCAACTCGAACCTGATCTCGATCCTGCCCGCGCTGCAGCTAAAGATGGGTTTCGACGTCGTCCCGGCGGAGAACATGAAGGAGCTTTCAACGGTTTCGCACTTCGTCGCGGACCTGCTGAACGTACCGGTGAATCCCGATCAGGCCTATGTGGGCCGCAACGCATTCGCCCACAAGGGGGGAATGCATGTGGCCGGCATCGCCGCTGATGCCCGGACGTTCGAACACATGGATCCGGCCGCGGTCGGCAACGAACGCAAGGTGCTTGCCTCGGAGCTCTCCGGCAAGGCCACGGTCGTCGCCAGGGCCGAAGAGATCGGCCTCGAACTGAGCGAGAGTCAGGCCCGTGACATGGTCGAGAAGCTCAAGCAGAAAGAGCACGAGGGGTATCACTACGAAGCGGCCGAAGCCTCTTTTGATCTGCTGATCCGGCAGGAGACCGGCGAGTACAAGCCACTGTTCACCTTTGAGTCGTTCAAGGTCCAGACCGAATTGAGGGCGGGGGAGAAGGTCGAGACCGAGGCGATCGTGAAGATCCGTGTCGGCGACCGGCGATATGTGACCGTGGCGGAGGGAAACGGTCCGGTCAACGCGCTCGACAAGGCACTTCGCGAAGCGATCACAGGCCACTATCCGGAACTGGAAGACATCGACCTGACTGGCTATCGGGTGCGCATCCTCGATACCGCCCACGGCACCGGGGCCGGAACCCGGGTGCTGCTCGACTCCAAACGGGGTGACGGTGGCGCCTCCTGGGGCTCGATCGGTGTGTCCGAGAACATCATCGAGGCCTCCTGGGAAGCCCTGGTGGATTCACTCGAATACGCATTCCAGAACGGGAACTCCCGGTCCGGTGAGTGAAGAACTGCCACCGCTTGATCTCGCACGACCCGAGATCGGCGCGGAAGAAGAACGGCTGGTAGTAGAGGTTCTGCGCTCCGGCCGGCTTTCGCTCGGCCCGATGACCGAGAGGTTCGAGAGGGACTTCGCCGCCTGGCTCGGGGTTGATGATGCGGTGGCCGTATCCAGCGGGACCGCCGCTCTTCACCTCGGGGTGCGCGCTCTCGGCTGGGACGCCGGAGACGAAGTGGTGCTGAGCCCGTTCACCTTCGTAGCCAGCGCCAACTGCCTCCTTTTCGAAGGAGTGAAGCCGGTTTTCGCCGACATTGATCCGGTCAGCCTGAATCTCGATCCGGCCGCTGCGGAGCAGGCGATCGGGGAATCGACGGTCGGTCTGCTGGCGATCGACATCTTCGGCCAGCCCTCGGCGATGCCCGAGTTCGAGCGAATTGCCGCAGACCGCAAGCTCGCGATCCTCGAGGATTCCTGTCAGGCGCTCGGCGCGATTGACAGCGAGGGACGCAAGGTCGGCAGTCGGGGGAACATTTCGACCTTCGCCTTCTACGCCAACAAGCAGATGACCACGGGGGAGGGCGGCATCATCGTCCCGACCGACCCGGGCATGGCGGAGGTCCTCAGGAGCGAACGCAACCAGGGCCGCGCAAACGACATGGACTGGCTTGATCACGACCGGCTCGGCTTCAACTACCGGATGTCGGACGTGACCGCAGCGATCGGCGTCGCCCAGGTCTCCCGGCTTGACGAACTGCTCGCCGGCCGGGCCCGTGTCGCCTGCAAGTACCTCGAATGTCTGTCTGAAATCGAGGGGCTGGAGATGCCCGCTCCCGATGTTCCGCCGGCGATGAGGAGTTGGTTCGTGTTTCCGATCCGCCTGCCGGAAGGGTCAGACCGTGATGGCCTGATCAGGAAGCTGGGAGAGCAGGGAATACCGGCGAAGGCCTACCTGCCCTCGATACATCTCTTCCCCCACCTGGCTGCGCTGGGCTACCGCGAGGGCCAGTTCCCGGTGGCCGAATCGGTAGCGGCACGCTCCCTGGCCCTGCCATTCCATGCCGGTCTTTCCGAGGGCGACATCGACCGGGTGGCTGTCGCGCTGGGCGATGCGCTCGGCGGCGGGTAATAATCCGCGCCGTGGCAAGGCACACAGACAAGTCCACCTCTCGTTTCCGCGAGCCCCCGGATCCGCGCTTCTGGCGGTTGAACCGGTCGATCGATTTCGACCGGCACCTCGCCCCGTATGACGTCGCCCAGTCGAGGGCCCATGCGAAAGCCCTCCACCGGATCGGCGTGATCGCCGACAGCGAACTGCCCGTTCTCGATCAGGGGCTCGCCGCGGTCGCCCGGGAGCTGGAATCCGGTGAGTTCGTCTTCGAGTCGGACGATGAGGACATCCACATGGCAGTCGAGCGCCGGCTCGGAGCCCTGATCGGTGATCTCGCTGGCAAGCTCCACACCGGCCGCTCCCGAAACGACCAGGTCGCAACCGACATCTGCATGGCCGTCATGGACGCTTCCGATGCTGCCGGCGAGCGCATCGTGGAAGCCATGGGGGAACTCCTGCGCCTGGCAGCAGAGCATCGAGACTGGGCCATGCCTGGCTATACCCACCTTCAGAGGGCACAGCCGGTCTATCTCGGGCACCACCTGCTGTCCTGGTTCTGGATGCTCTCTCGCGACTTTGATCGCTTCTCGGCAGCGCGCAGAGCCGCTGCGGTGATGCCGCTCGGCGCCGGCGCCCTTGCCGGGGTCAACTGGGATATCGATCGAAGGGCAGTTGCTGCGGACCTGGGCTTCGATTCGGTCACGGTCAACTCGCTTGACTCGACTTCGAACCGGGACATGGTCCTCGACTACCTTTCGGCGGGATCGATCTGCCTCACGCATCTTTCGCGCATCGGGTCCGAACTTGTGATCTGGTCCAGCACCGAGTTCTCGTTCTGCCAGCTGAGCGAACCCTTCACTTCAGGCTCGAGCATCATGCCCCAGAAGCAGAACCCGGATTCCGCCGAGCTGCTGAGGGCGAAGGCCCCCAGGGTCATCGGTGACTTCACCACCCTGCTGGGAGTCCTGCACGCTCTGCCGCTCACCTACGGCAAGGACATGCAGGAGGACAAGGAACCGTTCTTCGATGCGGTCGAGACCGTAGAAGCGACCCTCGAGATGACTACGGGAATTTTCGAGGGGATCGAGTTCGACCGGGAACGCCTCCAGGCAGCGGCGAGTGACGAGATGCTCGCCGCGACCGAGATCGCCGACCTCCTGGTCCGGCGTGGAGTTCCCTTCCGGGATGCCCACGGAATTGTCGGGGACCTGGTCAGGCAGTGTGTGGCCGAGGACCGGAATCTGAGTGACCTCTCCCCGGAAGAGCTGGCCGAGCGTTCGGCTGAACTCGATCAGGAGTACTACGAGGTCCTGAAGCAGGGCAGCTGGCTTGAGTCCAAGCGCAGTGAGGGCGGGACTTCGAGTGCGAGTCTCGCAGCGCAGATGGAAATCGCCGAGGCCCGTCTCGGCGAGATCACCTGACCGGACTCACGGTGAGGTGACCGGCGATTGCGGCTTTAGCCGGGTGAAGCGCCACCGGTCGGGGCAACGCCCCCACCAGTAGTTGGCGGAGCGGGTGCTGTCGGGACCGGGGCGGGGGCCGGCGTCGGTGCCGGAGTCGGTTCGGGGGCGGGCGCAGGCGTGGTGGCTTCAGGGACCGTTGTTTCAGGAACGGTGTAGTCAGGTGTCGTGTAGTCAGGTGTCGTGTAGTCGGTCGAGGTGTCGTAGTCGGTCGAATCGATCTCCTCGCCAGCGGCCTCCGCGGCTTCCTCGGCCTCGCGTTCGGCGGCGCGGTCAGCTTCGATCGCCTGCCAGGCTTCAACGACCCGGGCCCAGATGATTGCCGGGAAGGTGCCACCGTCAACCGGGCTACCGGCATATTCGGTCAGCATCTGGACGTAGCCCTCGGGGTACCCGACCCATACGCAGGCAGTGATCTCGGTGATCGCACCGCAGAACCAGGCATTGGTGTTGTCCTCCGTGGTGCCGGTCTTGCCCCACTGGGAATCATCCCCGACGTAGGCGTTCTCGCCGGTGCCCTGGGTGACAACTTCATGCAGGATGCTCTTGGCGGTCTGGGCGACTTCGGGTTCGACCACCTTGGTGCTGATCACCTCATTGTCACCGCCCTTGATCGTCTTGCCGTCCTCACCGGTGACCTTGGTGAAGGAGACCGGTGAGTCGCCGGGGTCGGGGGCAAGGGTTCCGCTGACCCGCCGCCCGTCATTGGCCAATGTGGTGAACGCATAGGTCCACTGGTAAGGCGTCACTTCCGAGGTGCCCAGGACCATCGCCGGGTTGGTCTCGATCTTGTCCGAGACGCCCATCTCCTGAATCATCTTCGCGATTGCCTTCGGTCCGCCGTCAATCGCCTCGATACCCAGTTGGGCGTATACCGAGTTGTCTGAATTGATGGTCGCGCTGACCAGATCGCTCACTCCCGAATAGGAGTCGCCGTAGTTAGCGACTTCATATCCCTCGGGAATCCACTTTCCCTTCTCCTTGTCGTAAACCTTTCGGTAGAAGACCTGGGGTGCCGACTCGAAGGTCGTGTACGGCGAAATTCCCTGGGCGAGGGCGGTAGTCAGGATGAACGGTTTGATCGTCGAGCCCGGCTGCCTGTATCCCTGGGTGGCCAGGTTGAACGGCGTGGTGTCGTAATCCTCGCCGCCGACCATGGCGTCCACGGTCGCGTCCTTGTTGTTGATGATGACCACGGAAGCGCTCGGGCCAATGCCTCCGATCGTGCTGTAGATCGCATCCTCGGTCGCCTGCTGGACTTCAAGGTCGAGGGTCGTCTTGATCTTCAGGCCGCCGAAGAAGGCCCGGCCGGCGCCGTAACGGTCAACCAGCTGCTGGCGCAGCCAGGAAGTGAAGTATGGGGCTTCGGATTCGAGGCTGGGCGGGTCGATGTCATTCTCCGAGGGAAGCGCCTCTGCCTTGGCCTCGTCGTACTGCTCCTGGGTGATGTACCCCTGTTCGAGCATCTTCTGGAGCACCGTGTCCCGGCGGAAAAGTGCGGCGTCGGGATTGATCTTCGGGTCGTAACCCCAGGGGTTCTGAACGATGCCGGCCAGCAGAGCTGATTCCGACGGGGTCAGCAACGCCGCGCAGGGCTCTTCCTCGGTACCGCAGGACGGATGGGCCGAGCCGAAGTAGGTCCGGGCGGCAGCTTCAATCCCGTATGCGCCAGACCCGAAATAGACGGTGTTCAGGTACTCGGTGAGGATCTTGTCCTTGGTCCACTGCTGTTCGATGTGGTAGGCGATCGACATCTCTCGCACCTTCTGGAGCGGTGAGCGGTCGTTCTGCGCTTCCAATGCCTGCTTGACCAGCTGCTGGGTGATCGTCGAAGCGCCCTGTTTGGCGCTGCGGGCGATGATGTCCTGGACCAGGGCTCGACCGAGGCCCTGCCAGTCAATTCCTCGATGCTCGTAGAAGCGCGTGTCCTCGATCGAGACCACGGCATTCTTCATGTTCGGCGAGATCTGATCCGCGTCGAGCAGCATCTGGTTTTCGTTGTTGGAAAGCGTGCCGAGATACTGGCCCTGGCTGTCGGTGAGCACCGAGTTCTGGGCGGTCCGGAACTGGGCATAGTTCTCGATCGATGGCAGGTTCTGGGAGACCGCCATCACCATCCCGAAGAAGGCGGAGAAGAAGCCGAGCACGGCTAGGCCGAGCATGATGAAGAGAATGCGGAGTTTCTTGATCTTGGGCTTGGGCGGCTTGGGCGGCGGTACCGGCAGGCTCAGCACCCCGGGAGGCATGCCGTTTCCATTACTACCACCGTTGCCATTCCCGCTCCCTGAGCCGTTTCCACTTCCCGGTCCGGGCGCAGCCGGAATTGCCAGGGGCTGGCCGTTGCCGTTGCCCGGGCTGGCTGCCGCTCCAGCGGCCGCAGCACCATTTCTCTTGCCCTTCCGCCCCCGGAGCTTCGGGAGGCTGACTCGGCGGCTGGCCTTCCCTGCTTCCTTGCCGGAGCTGCCCTGAGCCCGGCTGCGAGCGGTGCCAGAGCCATACGGGCGAAGCACGCTGTCGGGCTCGCTGCTCTCCGGCGTGCCGTTTCCGTTGCTTTCAGGCAGGGCTTGATCACCACCGCGGCTGGCGCCGGGATCGGGGGGCGTGCCTTTGGCGCGCCCGTTTTGCCGGGGAGTTGAGCCCGCCGGGTGCTCTGTCTTTCGGGAAGCCATCAGATGGCGAAAAGTAGGTAAGCGCCTGACAATAACTGTCGGTGGGATGCGCTCACGGTCCTGAAACAACAACGCTGTCACGACCAAGTAGCGCTCCTCAGTCTAGCATTGGCCCTCGCGTGTCAAACGTCACTCAAGAACCCGCCGAAACCTCGGAAGAAGCCCTTCACCAGGCTGCCGCGCTGACCAGCACGGCAGTCGAGGCGCTACCCGGGGGGAGACTCGCCAGCCAGCTGGACGGTCAGGCGCCGCTCAGAATCAAGCTGGGGATTGATCCCACGGCCCCGGACATCCACCTCGGGCACACCGTTGTAATCAACAAACTTCGCGAATTCCAGGACGCCGGCCATCAGGTTGTTCTGATCATTGGTGACTTCACGGCTCGCATCGGAGATCCGAGCGGCCGATCAGACCAGAGGCCGATGCTTGATCCAGAACGGATTGACGCGAATGCGGCTACTTTCATGGAACAGGCCTTCAAGATCCTCGACCGCGAGAGGACCGAGGTCCGGTTCAACAGCGAATGGCTGAGGATGGGCTCTGACCAGCTTTTCGGCTTGATGTCGAAAGCGACCGTGGCACAACTGCTGGAGCGTGACGACTTCCAGAAGCGGATGGCTGCTTCGGATCCGATCTCGGCGCTGGAACTCATGTATCCACTTCTCCAAGGCTATGACTCGGTTGCCATGGAGGCTGACGTCGAGGTCGGCGGAACTGATCAGAAGTTCAACCTCCTGTTCGGCCGGGACATGCAGTCGGCCTTCGGCAGGCCACAACAGTCAGTCTTGACGATGCCGATTCTGCCCGGGATAGACGGGGTCAAGAAGATGTCGAAGTCCACCGGCAACTACATCGGCGTTACTGATCCACCGGAGGAGATGTTCGGCAAGCTGATGCGCGTTCCGGACGCGAACCTCCAGGAGTACTGGAACCTCCTGCTGAGTGAGGATCCCCCGGCCGAAGTCGGTCCGAACGAGGCCAAACGTGAGCTGGGCCGGCGCCTGGTCGCCCGTTTCCACGGGCCCGAGGCTTCAGGCGCGGCGGAGGAGCACTTCAACCGGCTTTTCGTGCGACATGAGGTGCCGGAGGATGTCGCGGAGTTCGAGATAACCGGGGAAGTTCACCTGCCTGCAGCCCTGGCTGACGCATTCGGAATCAGCCGCAGCGAGGCCCGGAGAGTCATCGGCCAGGGTGGAGTCAGGAAGGACGGCGAACCGCTGCCGGCGGAGCCCCTCGACTACCCCGCCAGTGCACTCGACGGTGCGGTGATCCAGGTCGGGAAACGCCGCTTCAAGCGCTTCGTCGAAGTCGCCTGATCCCGCTCTGCCATGGGATTTGGCTTACCAGAGCCAAAACGGAAATCTTTCCTCAACCTTTGGCCGAACGGCTCGACACTTCTCCGGAAAACGTGTATAGTTCTCCGTCCGCTCAGTCGAGCAGGTTTGTTCGGCTGAAGTGCCCTCTGCGGCGATTCCCGTCGTTTGGTGCGCGCGGTCTTTGAAAACTGAGCAGCGTGCATTTCCCCGGAAGGCTTGTCCTCCCGGGGGTAATGTTTGAGCCCGATCTTCCGAAGCATTCGCTTCGGACGATCATTTGTTTTATCCCGTCATATCCGTTGTCGTATTTGTGTACTGACAACAATTTCGATGTGACACAGCTCTACGTTGAATAGTTTGAGGAACCCGGTCTTCGGACCGGTTGCCGGCTTCGGTCGGCATTTGATACCTCGCAACATTTTTCACGGAGAGTTTGATCCTGGCTCAGGACGAACGCTGGCGGTGTGCTTAACACATGCAAGTCGTGCGACGAACCAGGCTTCGGCCTGGGGCAAAGCGGCGAACGGGTGAGTAACACGTGGGTAATCTGCCCCGATGACTGGGACAACCCGAGGAAACTCGGGCTAATACCGGATGTGGTGCCTGGACATAAGTCTGGTCACTAAAGGTAGCTTCGGCTTCCGCATTGGGAGGGGCCCGCGGCCCATTAGCTTGTTGGTGGGGTCAAGGCCTACCAAGGCAACGATGGGTAGCTGGTCTGAGAGGACGATCAGCCACACTGGGACTGAGACACGGCCCAGACTCCTACGGGAGGCAGCAGTGGGGAATCTTGCGCAATGCGCGAAAGCGTGACGCAGCAACACCGCGTGAGGGAAGACGGCCTTAGGGTTGTAAACCTCTTTCAGATGGGACGAAGGTCATCCGGTGAATAGCCGAGGTGATTGACGGTACCGTCAGAAGAAGCTCCGGCTAACTACGTGCCAGCAGCCGCGGTAATACGTAGGGAGCGAGCGTTGTCCGGAATCATTGGGCGTAAAGAGCATGTAGGTGGATCAATAAGTCTGCTGTGAAAGTCGAAGGCTCAACCTTCGAAAGCCGGTGGATACTGTTGATCTAGAGTACGGAAGAGGCGAGTGGAATTCCTGGTGTAGCGGTGGAATGCGCAGATATCAGGAGGAACACCAATAGCGAAGGCAGCTCGCTGGGACGTTACTGACACTGAGATGCGAAAGCGTGGGGAGCAAACAGGATTAGATACCCTGGTAGTCCACGCCGTAAACGATGGGTACTAGATGTGGGAGGTGTCGACTCCTCCCGTATCGTCGCTAACGCAGTAAGTACCCCGCCTGGGGAGTACGGCCGCAAGGCTAAAACTCAAAGGAATTGACGGGGGCCCGCACAAGCAGCGGAGCATGTGGTTTAATTCGACGCAACGCGAAGAACCTTACCTGGGCTTGACATGTATCTGACCGCTATAGAGATATAGCTTCCCTTCGGGGCAGATTCACAGGTGGTGCATGGCTGTCGTCAGCTCGTGTCGTGAGATGTTGGGTTAAGTCCCGCAACGAGCGCAACCCCCGTCCTATGTTGCCAGCATTCAGTTGGGGACTCATAGGAGACTGCCGGTGACAAACCGGAGGAAGGTGGGGACGACGTCAAGTCATCATGCCCCTTATGTCCAGGGCTACACACGTGCTACATTGGCGCATACAGAGGGTTGCAATACCGCGAGGTGGAGCGAATCCCAAAAAGTGCGTCTCGGTTCGGATTGGAGGCTGCAACTCGCCTCCATGAAGATGGAGTTGCTAGTAATCGCAGATCAGCAATGCTGCGGTGAATACGTTCCCGGGCCTTGTACACACCGCCCGTCACACCACGAAAGCGAGCAACACCCGAAGCCGGTGGCCTAACCCTTGTGGAGGGAGCCGTCGAAGGTGGGGTTCGTGATTGGGGTGAAGTCGTAACAAGGTAGCCGTAGCGGAAGCTGCGGCTGGATCACCTCCTTTCTAGGGAGTATCCCTATATGTCGACGGGCTCAACAAGACATCCTTCGGGATGTTTCGACGCTGCTCAGTTTTGAGAGACCGCCCGGGCGAATCACGCCTGGAGCGCACCTCGATGAAGCTTGAAAACCACATAATGGCCAATATTGATTGAAATGAATTAAGGGCCCGTTTCGCAAGCGACGGGTCCTCAAGGCGGCCGGATTATCCTTAGTCCGGCCGACTCACCGTCAAGATATTAAGGGCGTACGGTGGATGCCTTGGCACCAGGAGTAGATGAAGGACGTGGACGGCTGCGATAAGCCGCGGTGAGGTGCTGAACAACCTTTGACCCGCGGATTTCCGAATGGGGAAACCCGGCGCTGGTAATGCGGCGTCATCTGTTGGTGAATACATAGCCGGCAGAATGCAAGCGAGCGAACTGAAACATCTAAGTAGCTCGAGGAAAGAAAATCAAACGAGACTCCCTGAGTAGTGGCGAGCGAAAAGGGATCAGCCCAAACCGACCAGTTGTAAGAGCACATTCGTTGCCTGGTCGGGGTTGTAGGACATTTGTCCGGGTTATGTGTGACCCGGCAGCAGTTACCAAGTCAGGTGTTAGTCGAAGCGAGTGGAACCTCGCACCATAGAGGGCAAACGTCCCGTAGACGAAAACGCACTGACCTGCTGATGATGTTCCTGAGTAGGACCACACCCGTGAAACGTGGTCTGAACCTGGGGGGACCACCCTCCAAGGCTAAGTACTCCCTGGTGACCGATAGTGAACTAGTACCGTGAGGGAAAGGTGAAAAGTACCCCGGAAGGGGAGTGAAATAGTACCTGAAACCATACGCCTACAAGCGGTCGGAGCACCTTCGGGTGTGACGGCGTGCTTTTTGCATAACGAGCCTGCGAGTTACTCTTCAGTGGCAAGGTTAAGCGATGAGCGGAGCCGCAGCGAAAGCGAGTCTGAATAGGGCGACATAGTCATTGGAGGTAGACCCGAAACTGAGCGAGCTATCCATGGGCAGGTTGAAGCGTGGGTAAGACCACGTGGAGGACCGAACCGACCTAGGGTGAAAACTGGGCGGATGACCTGTGGATCGGAGTGAAAGGCTAATCAAGCTCAGAGATATCTGGTTCTCTCCGAAATATATTTAGGTATAGCGTCGAGCGTTATATGTTGTGGCCGTAGAGCACTGCTTGGACTAGGGGCCCCACCAGGTTACCGACTTCAGGCAAACTCCGAAGACCATTACATTTAGCTCGGCAGTCAGCGCATGGGGGATAAACTTCATGTGCGAGAGGGGAACAACCCAGACCGTCGGTTAAGGTCCCTAAGTACTAGCTAAGTGGTAAACGATGTCCGAATGCATAGACAACCAAGAGGTTGGCTTAGAAGCAGCCACCCTTGAAAGAGTGCGTAACAGCTCACTGGTCAAGTGTTCGGGCGCGGATAATGTAACGGGGCTAAAGCTAGTCACCGAAACTACGGGTTTATGACCCTGCGGGGTTCATAAGCGGTAGGAGAGCGTTCTCAGTGTGTAAGCGTTGGCGTAAGCCTTCGTGCGGTGCTGAGAAGTGAGAATGCAGGCATGAGTAACGAAAGAGGGGTGAGAATCCCCTCCACTGATTGTCCAAGGTTTCCTGAGTAAAGTTCGTCTGCTCAGGGTTAGTCTGGACCTAAGGCGAGGCCGAAAGGCGTAGTCGATGGAGAACAGGTTGATATTCCTGTACCACGTTGGATCCGTTACCACCGATGGGGGGACGGGGAAGGGTAAGAGAACCCAGGCGATGGTTGTCCTGGGGCAAGTACGTAGCTAGTCGCTGTAGGAAAATCCGCAGCGGCGTTATTACGCGAGGTGCGATGCCAGCTGGATTAAGTTCCGGCCAGTCTCTGAGCCCATGCCTCCTAGAAAAGCCCCTAGGGAGGATCCATGTGCCAGTACCGATAACCGACACAGGTGGACACGTAGAAGATACTAAGGTGAGCGAGATAACCATCGTTAAGGAACTCGGCAAAATCGCCCCGTAACTTCGGGATAAGGGGCGCCTCGATAGAGTGAAGTCCATACGGATGGAGCTCGAGGAGGCCGCAGTGAATTGGTCCAACCGACTGTTTACCAAAAACACAGGGCTCTGCTAAGTCGCAAGACGACGTATAGGGCCTGACGCCTGCCCGGTGCTGGAAGGTTACGCGGACTTGTTAGCTCTTCGGAGCGAAGCAATGAAGCTAAGCCCCAGTAAACGGCGGCCGTAACTATAACGGTCCTAAGGTAGCGAAATTCCTTGTCGGGTAAGTTCCGACCTGCACGAATGGCGTAACGAGTTGGACGCTGTCTCAACGATGGACTCGGTGAAATTGGAGTCTCGGTGAAGATACCGAGTACCCGCATCAAGACGGAGAGACCCCGTGAACCTTTACTACAACTTGATATTGGAGTTTGGTGTGTTCTGTTCAGGATAGGAGGGAGACAGTGAACCAGCGGCTGCGGCTGCTGGGGAGTCAACCTTGAGATACCTCCCTTGACATACCGGGCTTCTAACACTGTGCCGTAAACCGGGCAGTGAACAGTGTCAGGCGGGTAGTTTGACTGGGGCGGTCGCCTCCTAAAATGTAACGGAGGCGCCCAAAGGTTCCCTCAGTACGGTTGGAAATCGTGCGTAGAGTGTAAAGGCAACAAGGGAGCTTGACTGCGAGACCGACGGGTCGAGCAGGAACGAAAGTTGGGCTTAGTGATCCGGCGGTTGCAAGTGGAAGCGCCGTCGCTCAACGGATAAAAGGTACTCCGGGGATAACAGGCTTATCGCTTCCAAGAGTCCATATCGACGAAGCGGTTTGGCACCTCGATGTCGGCTCGTCGCATCCTGGGGCGGGAGTACGTCCCAAGGGTTGGGCTGTTCGCCCATTAAAGCGGCACGCGAGCTGGGTTCAGAACGTCGTGAGACAGTTCGGTCCCTATCTGATGTGGGCGTTAGAGAATTGAGAGGATTTGCCCCTAGTACGAGAGGACCGGGGTGAACGTGCCTCTGGTGTAGCTGTTGTCCTGCCAAGGGCATCGCAGCTTAGCTACGCACGGAACGGATAACCGCTGAAGGCATCTAAGCGGGAAGCCGTCCTCGAGATGAATTCTCTCATCCCTTTGAGGGAGTAAGACCCCTGGTAGACCACCAGGTTGATAGGCCGGCGGTGGAAGGGTGGTAACACCTGTAGCTGACCGGTACTAATGGGTCGAGGGCTTGACGGATATTTATTTCAATCGGTCGTTATGTGGTTTTCAAGCTTTATCGAGGCTCATAGTCTCGACATATTTCCGGTGGCGCAATAGCGTGGTGGAAACACCTCTTCCCATTCCGAACAGAGCCGTTAAGCACCACAGCGCCGATGGTACTTGGGGGGCAACCCCCTGGGAGAGTAGGTCGCCGCCGGTTTTTCCTAGAGCCGCCCTTCGGGGCGGCTCTTCTTTTTGGCAGCTTCGCCAGGTTTGGTGCTTCTGAGCGCCAGCTCCACGGGGTCTAGAGTGTCCGGCGTGCTTGATTCCGACATCGATGCAGGTGTGAACGCGATACGGATCCTTTCGGAGGAGATTGGGCCGCGGCCGTCGGCCTCAACAGAAGAGTCCGCCGCGGCGCTCTATATCGGGCAGGAGCTTGCTGATTCGGGACTCGATCCTGAGGCAGAGGAGTTCCGCAGCTCGCGTAGCTTCGGACCGTCTTACCTTCTTACCTTCGGCCTGGCGACTCTCGCCGGTCTGTTCGGGAGAGGTCCGGTGAGGTACATGGCCGGCGTAGTGGCCGCAGTAATGGGGCTTGGTGACAGCCGGTTTTCAGGGTACGGAGCGTCAGCTCTGACCAAACGGAGGGTTAGCCGGAATGTGCACGCAGTGATCGAGCCGGCAGGAGAGGCAAGGCAGACTGTCTGCGTCGTTTCCCACATGGACTCGTCCCGATCGGGCCTCATGTTCCATCCTCGCGTCACGCCTTTCCTGGGGCGTCTCGTCGCCGGAACCGGTGTCGCTCTCGGTTTACAGGCGCTTGATCCATTGATTGGCCGCGGTCCTGGCAAGTGGTTGATCCTGAAAGCCCGGTTGATTTGCGCTCTCGCCTTCGGACTTATCCTGGAACGGGAGATCAGGGGAGTGAACGTTCCCGGTGCCAATGACAATGCCTCCGGCGTCGGTGCCTGTCTGGCCATGGCGAAGAGATTCTCCCGAGAGCCTCTCGAGAACACCCGGATCGTCATTCTCGTGACAGGTAGCGAAGAATCGGGGGTACACGGGATGACTTCCTTCCTCGCATCCCATGACACCGAGGGCTGGATGTTCGTGAACTACGACGGTGTCAGCGCCGATGCTTCACTCAGGGTTCTCTCGAAGGAAGGCGGCCCGCTCGGTTCTGTCGACGCCGATTCCGATCTGCTCCGGATGGCTTCGGATGTAGGAGTCGAGGCGCCGGAACTCGCTGCGGAGCCGCTTGAGCACGGTTCCGGTCTTCCGTACGACGCTACTCCGGTGATGGTCCAAGGCGGCCGGGCAATCAGCGTCGTGAATCAGGATGGAGCGATCCCCGACTATCACTGGCCTACTGACCTCTTCGAGCATGTTTCCCGACCAGCATTCAGGAATGCGGTGCTGTTCGGAGAGGCCTTACTGCTGCGCATTGACCGCAGGTGACCTCAGATTGCCTCGAGCCTGATTCGGGGAGGCCGGAGAACGTCGGGCAGGGCGGCGGTGGGACGGTGCCGGTGATCCGGAGCCAGGCGGGCATCAGCATGGGCTTTCGCCTTGTGGCGGCGACCAGGCTGGGCGCCGGGGATTTCGTGGCCGGGGCGTTCAGTCCAGCCCGGAAGGTCGACCCTGGTCCTGCCGGGGCGACAGGGGCGTCGGCTGTGCCGGTGCTTCTGGTGGCCGGCACCTTGACGGTGCATGGTGATCTCGGGGGTGGTCGTCTTGCGGCTGCCCGACCGGACCGGTTCGGGGTACTCGAGGCCATACTCGCCGAGAGTTGCGAACTCGATCAGGAGGTCAATGGCGTCGGCCGCCCGGGCTGCTGCCCGGCTGCTCTTCTTCTTTTTCTGCACGAACATAGGTTCGTAATTTAGGTGACCGGTCGGACACGAACATGTGTTTGCAAGATACCGTGCATATGACTCCGCAAACGTAGTTATAGAGCCAAGTGCAGATTCCGGATTTCGGCCAGCAACCAGTCCCTGCACGAACAGGCGTTTGCTTTCTGTTCGTATTTTGCGGCAAGTTCCTGCGCTCATCTGCCTCGCCTCCCGAAGTTGAATCCGACCGGAGCAAGGGCTTTGATCCGGGGGTCGGGAGGATGAATCTCGGTCAGCCCCCTGACCAGGAGGTTGACCACGCCCTGATTGGTCTCGATGCGACCGTTGGCCTTGATCAGGGTTGCGGTCCTGATCACTTGCCGGTGCTGTCTGGCCACCCGGGGCGGGAGGATCAGGTTGAGGGTGCCGTGTTCGTCCTCGATCAGGATGAAGATCACCCCGTGAGCGGTTTCGGGTCGTTGCCTTGCCACCTGAAGTCCGGCTACCTCGACCCAGCTCCGGTGGGGGCGCTCCGCAGCGTCGGTTGTCGGCAACACGCTCTCCGGGATCTGGCGCCGGGCCAGCGCCATCGGATGACCTTCCAGGGTCATGCCGATCGAGCTGTACTCGGCCTGGACCCTTGCCCAGTCCTGCGGCTCGTTGAGATTCGGTGTGTCCTCCGGGCTGAACGGGAGGGCAAGCTGGCGACCACCGGTAACCGGTCGGCGACCAGCTGAAAGTCCGACGCTCCAGAGCCCGGACACCCGGTCGCCTCGCGGCAGAGACCGGAGTGCTCCGGCCCATGCGAGCTGCTCCAGATCCGACCGCTGCAGGGGCAGCCGCGAAGCCAGATCACCCAGATCACCGAAGGTACCTCCCCGGTCGCGCTCGGCGACCAGCCGCTCCATCTCCTCGCCATTGGCGCCCTTTACATAACCCAGGCCGATCCGGACTGCGGGCTGGTCCCCGTCGGATTCCTGCCATTCGGTCACACATTCCACCCGGCTGTGATTCACGTCGGGCGGCAGCACCTCGACCCCGGTCCGGCTGGCCTCCTGAACCAGTGAATCAGGCGGGTAGAAGCCCATTGGCTGCTCGTTCAGGAGCGATGCCAGATACTCGGGTGCGTAGTAATGCTTGAGCCAGGAAGACTGATAGGCCAGCAGCCCGAAAGCGGCCGAATGAGCCTTGGGGAACCCGAAGCCGGAGAAGCCGACTATCTGATCGAAGATCCCGTCCGCGACCTCCCGGGATACGCCGTTATCCAGAGCCCCTTCGATGAACCTCTGGTGATGGGACTCGAGCGATCTCCGGGAACGCTTGCGGCTCATCGCCCGCCGCAGCGACTCCGCCTCGGAAGAACTGAAGCCGGCGACGTGCATCGCCACCTCGATCACCTGCTCCTGGAAGATGATCACGCCGTGGGTCTCGCCGAGCACCGGGCGCAGCAGGTCGTGGGCGAAGGGGATCTCGTATCCCGGGTCCTCCCGCAGTTTTCGCCTTCGCTCCACAAAGGGGTGGACGGCGCCGCCCTGGATCGGACCGGGTCGGATCAGGGCGACCTGGATGGTCAGGTCATCGATGTTGTCGGGCAGCATCCGCGGCAGCATCTGCATCTGGGCCCGGCTCTCGATCTGGAAGACCCCGGTGGTCTCGGCCCGCTTGATCATTCCGAAGACCTCGCGGTCATCGAGGTCGATCCGGCTCAGGTCCACGGTCTCGCCGCGGGCCCGGTGGATCTCGTCGATGGTCCGCTCGACCGCCGAGAGCATGCCCAGCCCGAGCAGGTCGATCTTCAGGAAACCGGCGTCCTGGCAGGAGTCCTTGTCCCACTGGACGATCTGGCGTTGCTCCATCGCGGCCGGCACGACCGGACAGATCTCGACCAGTGGCCGGGTCGAGATCACCATTCCGCCCGAGTGCTGGGAAGCGTGGCGGGGCAGGCTGCGGGCCTCCCGGGAGAGCCACGACAGATGCTTCCAGGCCTGCGAGTGAGCCCGTTCACGGCCGATCGCCTGGGTCAGGTCACGTTCGAAGTCGTCAGAGCCGCTGTGGAAGTCAACCGCCCTGGCGGCCCGTTCGATCTCGGTTTCGGGAATACCGAGCACCTTGCCGAAATCCCTGATCGCGCCACGGGACCGGTAGGTGGGGAAGGCGGCCACGAGGGCCGAGCGATCACGGCCGTAGCGCTCGTGGATCCGGGGGATCAGGCGTTCGCGGATGTCGCGGGGGAAGTCGAGGTCGATGTCGGGAGCGGTCGTCACTTCGTCATTGAGGAAACGGCCGGGGAAGAGGTCGGCCTTGACCGGATCGATGTGGGAGAGGCCGGACAGGTAGCAGACGATCGAACTGACCGAGGAGCCCCTTCCGCGGCCGGGCGGCAGCACTCCCCGGGCCGATGAATTGCCACGCACCTCGACTGCCACTTCACGAGCCAGCTCCAGCAGATCGTGGTGGAGCAGAAAGAACCCGGACAGGCCGAGGTCACGGATGATCTTCAGCTCGTTCTCGAGCCGGACCCGTGCTTCCGGCTCCTGCGGGGTACCCCGGTAACGCTCGTCCATGCGGGACTGGCAGAGCTCGGCGAGGTCCCGGTCGGTCCTCGGGTCGCCCTGTTGCGGGTAGCGGTATCCGAGCTCGTGTTCGAGGTCGAAGGTCAGCCGCTCGGCTACCCGGAAAGTTTCGGATATCGCTTCGGGATAGTCGGGGAAGCGGGCTACCATCTGGCTTGGTGAAGCAAGGCTTGAGGTCGAGTTGCCACGCCGGTGCGGTTCGGAGTCGGCCAGGTTCGAGCCCAGCCGGACAGCAACCAGTGCGTCCTGCAGCCGGGCCCTTTCCGGTTCGTGGCTGTGGACGTTGCCGGTGGCGACCAGAGCCAGATCGAGACTGCGGGCCAGACCGGCCAGCCAGCGGTTGCGGGCGTGATCGTGGCGCCAGTACGGCCGCTGGATCTCGACCCGCAGGTTCTCCGGCTCGAACCATCGCCGCAGCTTCCTGGCCATGGTCTCTCCGCGGGCGAGATCGCCATCGCCCCAGGCTGCCGGAACCAGTCCCTGCCTTGCGCAACCGGTCAGGCAGATCAGTCCTTCGGCCCTTTCAGGCAGTTCTGCCAGCGGAACCCGTGGTTCGGTTGCCCGCCGGTCCCGGCTGTCCCTGGTCCGGGCATGGGCAGCGGTCAGCAGACGGCAGAGGTTGTGGTAGCCGGTCTCGCTTTCAACCAGCAGGGTCAGGTGGAAGCTCCGGCCATCGTCCTCGACGGCCACCTCGGCTCCGGTGATCGCCCTGATCCCGGCTCCCTTGCAGGCGACCGCGAACTCCATCGAACCCCAGATCCCGTCATGGTCGGTCAGGGCCAGGGCTGGATATCCCAGCTCCGCCGCCCTGGTGGCCAGTTCCAGCGGCGAGGAAGCCCCGTCGAGAAACGAGAAGGAGGAGTGGCAGTGAAGCTCGACATACATCAGGCTCGCTGGGCGAACCACTGCCCGGACGGGAAGGCGCGAAAGACGGTCAGATCCCGGCCGTCGATCAGCACCACCTCGAAGTACCAGCGACTGATCGGAGCGGCCGTCCACCAGCCGTCCTCGACGATCCATTCCTCCCTGATCTGGACCACATCCACGTCATTGACCTGGATCGGCGCATTGCCTGCGTTGCTGGCGATGTCAACCGGGCGTGGCTCATAGAGCCGGGTCGGTCGCGAACCGGAGGTAGCCATGGTTGCCCTTTTCACCGCTTCACTCCGACGAATAAGGGGTCAGGAGCATGCGCCGCTCGGGCAGGCGCGACTCGGGTTCGGTTTCGAGAATCCGCATCAGGGCGCTCTCGCCGACTGCTGCCCGGACCTGGCGGGCGGCCTCGCCAAGGCGCCGGCGACGGGTCTCGCCAGGGCGGTGGATCACTTCGAGCTGATCCGCCTCCTGGGGCGCGGTCTCCAGCACCTTCAGACCGAGCCGGTCAGCCGGGCGGGGCAGCTGCTCGAGGGCGGGGAAGAGAAGCAGTCGGAGGAGGGCGGGGGAGGCCGTCGGCTGGCGGGGGGAAGCCTGGTGAGACCAGCTGCCGCCACCCAGCAGCCGGGCTTCGATGCTCAGGCTCCTGATGCTGCTTCCTTCCGCCCGGAGCCGGCCCGCAAGCCGGTCGCAGAGGATCGTCAAGCCGCCCTCGAGGTGGATGCCGGTCGCCGCATCGGGCAGGTCCAGCCATTCGGTGATCTGCTCGAAGGGCTGACGGGGCCGGATCGGTCCTTCCAGACCGAGTGCCAGATCACGGGCAGCGAGCCCGGTCGGGCCAAAGCGGTCCGCAACTGCATCAGCCGTCAGGGCGGCGAGGTCAGCCAGGGTCCGCAGACCCAGCCGGCGCATCGCCTCCAGCATCCGGCGAACGTCGGCGGCCGGGGCCGGGAGGCGGTCAAGCAGGATCGTCACCGGCAAACGGCCGAGAAAAGCGGCCAGTTCTTCCGGCGGCAGGACCCGGGCGGAGCGCTCCGGTTGATCTGCTTCACCGTCTCTTTTGCCACTTTCCCCCGCGAGTGCCAGGGCCGCAAGCCGGGTCGGGGCGGCAGCGATCAGGAAACTCGGTCCGAGTTTTACGCCCACCGCGTCCATCACCCCTTCCAGATCTCCATGCATGCGCTGGAGGCCGGTGGCGTCGAAGAACGCCTCGCCGTCTCGCTCCGATTCAACCGCGGCACCGGTGGATTCGATCCGGGTCAGTACGGCCTCCCAGATCTGCGCGGCCCGGGCCGGATCAGGGGTGATCATGGCCAGTTCAGGACAGATGCCGACGGCTTCTCCGAGCCCCATGCCGGGCCTCACCCCGAGCCGGTAAGCGGCCGGGGAGACCTCGCCGGTCAGCTGGGGCCCGTCATGTTGCGGACCGAGCGCAATTGGCTCCAGAAGCCGGTTCTGCTCCTTTTCAAGGGATGCCCGAAGGGCCAGAAGTGGGAGCAGGACGCAAACGAACATATACGAACACATGTTCGCATATTGAGCCTGGTCCGGTCAAGTCGCCGGCAGGCTAGTCTTGGTCAGGCAAACAGCGAAAGGTGGAGATGTCCAGACAGGGTGGGAAATGCGACTGGTGTGGCGTGGAGTTGACCGAGGACATGGGCTACCGCCTGCTCTGGCCGGATCGCAGCCTCGGCACCGCCTTCGACCGGCTTGAGCACGTCGTTCCCTTCCTGATGCAGAAGGATGACTGGCACATCTGGACCGGGGTCAAGGTCCCGGAAGGAGCCTCGTCAACGAGTACGGTAACCGGTGAAAAGCTCGGTGAGAACGCTCTCTACCTGGTGCACCACAGGGGTGAGCACCGCATCCCTGACAGCTTCAACAACAAGGAAGAACTGCTCGAGTGGGCCAAGGCCGGAGGCCACTTCGCCCCCTGAATCAGGCTCTGTCCAAGACCCCAGGCTCTAATTGCCCTGTTGGTTGCTGGTCTGGGTGGGCTGGTTGCCGGACTGATTTTTCTGCCGGGAGCGCGGTTCGGTCTTAGAGTTTGCTGCCTGCCTGGCGGCGCGGATTTTCGCTTTTGCCGCCTTCGCCTTTGCCTTTGCGGCTTTGGCTCTGGCGCGGGCTTTGGCGCGTCTGGCAGCCCGTTCACTGGCCGCTTTGGCGGCCTGCTCTTCGGCGATGCCCAGGGTGAAACCCTCGATTGCTTTGGCAGTCTCTTCTGGTGTTTCGATCTGGGGTGAGTGACCGGAGACCGGGATCAGGAGGGTCTCTGCCTTCGGAATCGCAGCGTACTCGCTGAGCGCTTCACGGGCGTCGTAAATCTGGTCCTCCTCGCCGAAGATGACCATCAGCGGCTTGTCAACTGCGGCCAAGCGATCGGGAAGTGACTCGTCATCGGTGTACTTTTCGCCTTCTTCAGCTGACTTTTTATAGGCCGGGTAGGTCATAGCGCGGACGTCCTCGACGTACTTGTCCGGCACTTCGTAATCGGGAGCGAAACCCTGCGAAACATTGCGACGGACCATGGCATCCGGGGCGATTCGCCAGAGCGCCTGGCCGAGAAGGGGTGTGCGGGAGGCGCGAGCCCCACCGGAAAGGCCGCCGAAAGAGCTGTCGGGAGCAGTGTCGATCAGGACCAGTCCGTCGACCAGATCCGGGGACTGCTCGGCGACCGAGGTGACCACTTTGCCCCCGAGCGAATGGCCGACCACAACTGCGGGGGGAACCTTGAGCTTCGCCATGACCTGGGCGACCAGATTGGCCTGGGTCTCGATCGAATAGTCCGAATCCGGCTTGTCCGAGCCGCCGTAGCCCAGCATGTCGATTGCGATCACGCGGTGATCCTCCTTCAACAAGGGGATCAGGTCATCCCACCAGTTGATCGCGCCGGCCGAGCCGTGGATGAGGACCATCGGAATGCTTTGACCTCCCATGACCTTTATCGCGCCCGATGGGAGGGCGATGGCAGCATCCTTTGGCTCACCGGTATCCAGCACCTGGAGCTGGCCGGATGTGGTCTCTACCAGCTGGGCGTCGGGGACCGTCAGCTCGGCTGATTCGGTCTCGTTGTTGAGGGCGAAAGCGTTGAGGATGATCAGGATCAGGAGGACCAGAAGTCCGCCCACCAGAATCTTCAGGGGCCAGCCGATCCGGGAGCCGACGCCCCGGCTTCTGCCTGTGGAAGCTCGTGCCATGACCGGTGTTACCCTAGTCCGGCTTTAGGTCGGGCTGCAAGCTCCCCGTCCAGTCCAACCACAACCGTCAACCGCGGGGTCAACCAGATGCAGAAGTTCGTAATACAGGGCGGAGTACCGCTCTCCGGCGAGATCACGGCCGCAGGCAACAAGAATGCTGCCCTGCCGATCCTTGCTGCCTGCCTTCTCACCGAGGATCCGGTGACCATCGCGAACGTGCCGCGTATTCGCGATACGGAAGCCCAGATCGATCTCCTCGCGGCCCTCGGAGTCACCGTCGACTGGGTCGAGGACAACACCGTCCGCCTCTGTGCGAAGGACGTCGATCCGACCACGCTTGACGAGGACCTTTCCGCGGCGATTCGCGCTTCCTTCCTTCTGGCCGGACCGCTGCTGGCCCGCTTCGGGACCGTGAGCATGCCTCCGCCCGGCGGGGACTTCATCGGACGGCGGCGCCTCGATGCGCATCTCGACGCTTTCCGCGAGCTCGGGGCCCGGGTCGGCGGGGACCGCTGGATCGAACTCAACGCACCCCCCGGGGGACTGCGGGCAGCCGAGATCTTCATGGACGAGCCGTCGGTGATGGGCACCGAGAACGCGCTGATGGCAGCCGCCCTGACCCCGGGTGAGACAACCATCCTCAACGCCGCCTCCGAGCCCCATGTCCAGGACCTGGCCCGGCTGCTGGTCAAGATGGGCGCCCCGATCGCCGGTATCGGCTCGAACGTGATGATCGTTCAGGGTCAGGAAAAGCTGAACGGGGCGGACCACAAGGTCACCCCGGACCACATCGAAATCGCCAGCTTCATGGCCCTGGCCGCCGCGACCGGCGGAGAACTCCGGATCCGCGAGATCGAACCGTTCGACCTGATCATGATCCGGCGGCAGTTCCGTCGGCTCGGCTTCCAGTCAGTGGTTGAAGGCACCGATGTGATCGTGCCTCCCTCACAGAACCTGCGGGTCCAGCCCGATGCCGGTGGTGCCATCCCCAAGATCGAAGACGGCCCCTGGCCAGCCTTCCCCGCCGACCTGACCTCGATCGCCCTGGCCCTGGCGACCCAGGCCGAGGGGGAGATCCTGATCTTCGAGAAGATGTTCGAAAACCGCCTCTTCTTCGTCGACAAGCTGGTCGCGATGGGTGCCCGGATCACGCTATGTGACCCCCACAGGGCGATCATTAGCGGCCCGACCAGGCTGCATGGAGAAAGGGTGGACAGCCCGGACATCCGTGCCGGCATGGCAATGCTTATCGCCGCCCTCGCTGCCGAGGGAACCTCTGAAATCGGAAACATCCGCCAGATCGACCGCGGCTACGAGAACATCGACGACCGGCTACGGTCGCTCGGTGCGCATATCGAGCGTGTAGACGAGTAGGGGGATCGTGATCCGCCCGATCCCTCCAGGAACCCGGGATGTTCTCCCGGACGAGATGCGCGAACTCCGCGCCATCCAGTCGGCCCTGCTCGGGACTTTCGAGCAGGCCGGATTCAGTGAGGTGCGGACGCCGACTATCGAGTACGCCGATGCCCTGGAGATGGCGGACCGGCAGGCGGCCGATTCGGCCTACCGATTCTTCGACGAACGGGGCGAGATGCTCGCGCTCCGCACTGACATGACGATTCCGATCGCCCGGCTGGTTGCCGACCGCTTCCGCGACCTCGATCCGCCACACCGCCTGAGTTACATCGCCAACGCATACCGGGCGGTGACTCCGCAGCGGGGAGAGCTGCGTGAGTTCGGTCAGGCTGGAGTGGAACTCTTCGGCGTTCCCGGGCCCGAAGGCACGGCTGAAGTTGTCGATCTTCTCGACAAGTCGCTTTCCTCGGTCGGGCTCAACGATGCGGTGATTGGCCTTGGCGAAGACGGTCTCTGGACCGCGCTGCTCCAGGACGCCGGGGCGGGCCCGGACACCATCGAGATCACTTCAGCGCTGCTCGCTGCCCATGACCTGGTCGGGGTTGAACGGGCTCTTGTCGATTCGAATGCACTCGATGACGACGCGATCGGTCAGGCGGCGCAGCTGATTCAACTGCGTGGTGGGCCCGAAGTGCTCGAACGGGCCGGGAGCCTCGGCGGCCAAGGGTTCGCCGAAGCCCTGAACCGGCTGACCCGGAACTTCGAAGCGATTTCTGCCCGATCGATCGGCCGCGGCGTCCTGCTCGACCTCGGCATACTCAGGGAGATCGGCTACTACAGCGGCTCAACCATCGAGGTCTATGACGAGACGGTCGGTGATGTGATCGGCGGCGGTGGCCGCTACGACGACCTGATGAGCCGGTTCGGCCTCGATCTCCCGGCGGCCGGGTTCACGCTCTACATCGAGCGGATCCACAAGGCACAGCTTGAACGGGGCATCAATGTTTGACGAACTTCGCAAACCCGGTGGCAAGCTGAAACTGGCGGTGCCAAGGGGCGCCCTGCTGGACGATGTTCTGGGCCTGCTGGACCAGGTAGGTATCGACACTGCCGAAGCGCGTGGGGATTCGAGGTCGCTTGTCTTTGACGGCGGCGAAACCACGCTGGTCACCATGCGGCCATCCGATGTGCCGACCTACGTCTCGGCCGGCGCCGCCGATCTGGGGATTACCGGCAAGGACGTTCTCCTAGAGCAGAACGACCGGCCAGTCTTCGAACTGGTCGACCTCGGCGTTGGTCGCTGCCGGATGGTTCTCGCGACCCAGAAGGGCGATGTCGCGCCGAGCGAGCACCAGCGACGGCTCGGCATGATGAAGATCGCGACCAAGTACAAGCGGATTGCCGAGCAGTACTTCGCCGAGCAAGGCCGCCAGGTCGAACTGGTCGAGGTGAAGGGATCGATCGAACTTGCGCCGCTGGTCGGTCTGGCCGACGGAATCGTTGACTTGGTCGCGACCGGACGGACGCTGGCCGAGAACAACCTTGAGGTTCGCGAGGAAATCCTCACCAGCAGTGCCCGCCTCGTGGCCAACCGGGTCTCCTACCGGATCCGCAGCGAAGAAGTGGATGATCTGGCTGCCCGCCTGCGTGAAGCGGCGCGGAAGGCCCCAGGAGAATCGTGAAGACTCGCCGCCTTGAGTGGGCGGCCCCCGACCAGCTGGCCGGGGAGATCCGCGAGTTCCTCTTCCATGAGGCGCGGACCGTGGACGTGAGCGGCATCGCGGCGGAAGTGGAAGCGTTGGGAGACGCCGCCCTGCTTGAACTCACCCGGAAGTTCGATGCCCCAGAAGCTGAGGTACTGAGCCTGGAAGTAGGGCAGGACCAGGCGCTCGAGGCGCTCGAATCGCTTGATTCCGAGGTCCGCGAAGCCCTCGAGATCGCGATCCGGAATGTCCGGCAGGTGGCCGAGGCGCAGCTCGGGCCCGGTGACAGAACCGTGACCCTTCCCGAAGGGCACAACGTGACCGTGGGCGAGGTCCCGGTGAGGGCTGCCGGCATCTACGCACCGGGCGGCCGTGCCTCATACCCGTCGACCGTGGTCATGGGCTGCGTGCCAGCCCGGGTCGCCGGAGTCGAGCGGGTTGTTCTGGTCGCGCCGCCGGGACCGGACGGAAAGATCGACCCGACAACCCTGGCTGCCGCCGTACTCTGCGAAGTTGACGAGATCTACGCCGTCGGCGGAGCCCAGGCCGTTTTCGCTTTGGCTCGCGGCACGGAAACGATCCGTCCGGTTGACGTGATCGCCGGGCCTGGCAACGCCTGGGTCCAGGCCGCAAAGCGTGAGGTTTTTGGTGAGGTGGCAATCGACTCTCTGGCGGGGCCGTCCGACCTCACGGTGGTTCTGGATGGGGAGACGAATCTTCGCTGGGCGGCGCTCGACCTCTGCGCTCAGGCCGAACACGGGGAAGAGAGCCCGCTGGTCGCGATCGCAACCGGGCCGGGCGTGATCGGGCGGCTTGAAGTCGAAGTGGATGCGGTGGCTGCCGGACAGCCGACCGTCAACGACTGCCGGCTGGCCCTGATCGAAGCGCCATCGGCTGTCGAGGCAATCGCGCTGGTCAACCTGATCGCCCCGGAACACCTTGAACTGATGGGTGAAGACTCCGCCGCTCTGGCCCGCGAAGTCCGGACGGCCGGCTGCGTCTTCACCGGGGAAGAATCCGGAACAGCCTTCGGCGACTACCTGGCAGGTTCGAACCACGTGCTCCCGACCGATGGCACCGGCAGGATTTTTGGCCCGCTTTCTCCAGCCACGTTCCGCAGGGGAACGGCGCGGGTAAGCTTGGACGCTGAATCGGCACGGAGTCTGGCCGGTCCGCTGGATGCGCTCGCCCGGGCTGAAGGGCTTCCCGTCCACGGACTTTCAGCCACGGAAAGAGCCGAAGAAACCGACCAGGAAACAGAATGAGCAGACAGGCGACAATCGAACGGAAGACGAAGGAGACGGGCATCGAGCTCAGTCTCGACCTCGACGGCACGGCGTCCAGCGCCGCGACTGGCGTCGGGTTCTTCGATCACATGCTGGACCTGCTCGCCCGTCACGCCAATATCGGGTTGAACGTGAAGGCGACCGGAGACCTCGAGACCGGGTCACACCACACAGTGGAAGACGTCGGGATCGTCTTCGGACAGGCGCTCGATCAGGCCCTCGGTGACCGGGCCGGAATCCGGCGCTACGGCAGCGCCGTCGTGCCGATGGACGAGGCCTGCGCGGAATGCGCACTGGACATCTCCGGTCGGGCCCTTTCGGTCTTCCGGGGTGACATCCCTGTTACTTCGATCGCCAATTACGAGACCGAGCTGACCGAGGAGTTCTTCCGGGCAGTTGCGGGCGGAGCGAAGATGACTCTCCACATGGACATCCGTTACGGCTCGAATGTGCACCACATGATCGAGGCGGCCTTCAAGGCCTTTGCCCGCGCTCTGCGCGTCGCGATCTCGATTGATCCTGAAGAGAAGGGCGTGCCCAGCACCAAGGGCACGCTGAACGGTTGAACCCCGACATCATGGGTTCCAGCCCGCAGCTCGCCATCCTGGATTACGGGATGGGAAACCTCCGGTCGGTCGAAAAGGCCCTGGAGAAGGTCGGCGCTCGCGCGTTCGTCACCTCCGACGAAGAAGAGATTGCCGCAGCCGACGGTTTGATCCTTCCCGGGGTCGGGGCATTTCCGAAAGCAATGGAGCGGATCAGGGAACTGGAGCTCGACCGGATGCTGCGGGAAGCCGTTGAGCGCGACGTTCCGGTACTCGGCATCTGCCTTGGACTTCAACTACTTTTCGACTCGACTATCGAGCTGGGTGGAGCGGAGGGTCTCGGACTGCTCACGGGCGACGTCGTCCAGGTTCCCGCCGGTGGCCGAAAGATCCCTCACATCGGCTGGGCGGAAGTGACCTGGGAAAAGCCCGACCCGCTGATCAACGGCCTCCGGCCAGGCGAACCGCTCTACTTCGTCCATTCCTTCGTTGTTTCGCCGACCGAAGACGAGCTGGTCGGCACTGCCAGCTATGGCAGCCGTTTCGCCTGCGTCGCCGGCAAGGGCAAGGTCTGGGGAGTCCAGTTCCATCCCGAGAAGTCCAGCGCCGCCGGGCTGCGTTTGCTGCGGAACTTCAAGGAGATCTGCTCGTGATCCTCTACCCGGCAATCGACATCCTTGACGGTAGAGCCGTCCGCTTGCTCAAGGGCGAGTACGACCAGCAGACCCGCTACTTCGACGATCCTGCGGATGCGGCGCGTGCCTGGGCGGACGGTGGGGCCGAGTGGATACACGTGGTTGATCTGGACGGGGCCAAGTCCGGTGAACCGGTGAACCTGGGACGAATCGAAAGCATCGCTGCGGCCGTTGACTGTCCGATCGAAGTCGGCGGTGGTATTCGCGACCTTGAATCGGCGGGGCGGATTCTCGATGCAGGTGCGGCCCGGGTAGTCGTCGGGACCGCCGCGATGCGCGATCCGGAGTTCCTGGATGCCCTGATCGAGGAGCGGGGATCTGCCCGGGTCGTGGTCGGGATCGACGCCCGGGGAGGCCAGGTTTCATTGGCCGGCTGGACCGAATCCAGCGGGGTGGATGTGGCCGATGCCGCCGCCGAGCTCACCCGCCGGGGCGTCGAGCGTTTCCTGTTCACGCCGATCGAGGTTGACGGCACGATGGAAGGCCCGAACATCCCCGAGCTGATCCGGGTCGCTGCCGCCACGACGGCGTCGGTTATCGCATCCGGTGGCGTCGGGAATCTCGGCCATCTCGAGGATCTGGCCGCGAGGGCGCCGGCGAACGTTGAGGGCGTAATCGTCGGCAAGGCACTGTTCGAGGGCAAGTTCACCGTCGAGGAAGGGATCGAGGCTCTCCGATGAGTGACCTGAAGCGGATCATTCCCTGCCTTGACGTGAACGATGGACGGGTTGTCAAGGGCACCAATTTCATCGACATCCGCGACGCCGGCGACCCGGTTGAGCTGGCTGAACGTTATGACGCCGAAGGCGCAGACGAACTTGTCTTCCTGGACATCACCGCATCTCACGAAGGTCGCGACACGATTGTCGAACTCGCCCGCCGGACCGCCGAGAACGTCTTCATTCCCTTCACGATCGGTGGCGGCATCCGTTCGGTCGAGGACGCAAAGGCTGTTCTCGGAGCCGGGGCCGACAAGGTCGCGGTTAACTCGGCTGCCCTCAAGCGACCCGAATTGCTCGGCGAACTGGCCGAAGTCTTCGGTTCCCAGTGCGTTGTCATAGCGATCGATGCAAAGAAGAAGGAAGACGGGACCTACGGCGTCTTCCTCAACGGGGGCCGGGTTGAAACCGGCCGCGACGCAATCGAATGGGCAAAGGAAGCGACAAGCCTCGGGGCCGGAGAAATCCTCCTGACCAGCATGGACCGCGACGGGACCAACATCGGTTACGAGCTTGAGCTGACCAGGGCCGTCGCAAGGGCTACCGACGTACCCGTCATCGCCTCGGGCGGCGCGGGCGAGCTTTCTCACCTGACCGAGGCCATCGAAGAGGGAGAAGCCGACGCCGTGCTCTGCGCCTCAATATTTCACTACGGCCAATTCACCGTGGGCCAGGCCAAAAAACACATGGCCATGCACGGAATTCCGGTCAGGGTCTAAACGCCCGCCGCGGAAAGTTTGCCGGCGAGGTCCTGGCTGGTGTCTCCGCGGTCGATGCGGATTCGGTTCAGTTCGAAGGCATTGTGCGTTCTCCGAGTCCGGGATTGACCGTGGTTGCGCCGCGGTAGCCGGCGGCCTTGACTGCTTCGATCACTGTGTCGTTGTACTGGCCGGCCGGGTAACAGAAATTGACGATCTCGATGCCAAGTTCATCTTCCAGCTGCTGTTTGGAACCGGCCAGCTCCTGTTCGAGAGAGGCCGGGTCGAGGGTCGTCAGATCGAAGTGATTGATCGTGTGTGAAGCGATCTCCCAGCCCGCCCGGGCCATTTTCAGGACCTGCTCGCTCGAAAGATCCGAGCCTTCCGCCTTCAGATTCAGCTGCCCGGCCCAGCCTTTTTCCCTGAGGATCGGGAGTCCGTAGACGTACTGCCCGAGCACGCCATCGTCGAACGAGAGAACGATCGGCTTTTCCGGAAGTGTGCCGCCGTCATACCAGGCGTTCTGGACCTGTACGAGCGTGACGGCTGTGTAGTCGTTTTCGGCCAGCCAGTCGACCTGGGCCTGGAAGTCGCTCTCGCTCAACCAGAGATCCGGATACGGCACCTCGCCGACCGGATCGCCGATCACGTGGTACATCAGGATCGGCACGGGACCGGTGTACGGCTGCCAGCTGTCATCTGGCTGGCCGCCGCCCGCCTCTCTGCCGGCAGCGGATTCGCCGTCGGAGTTGCCAGTGGCGACTGACTGTCCGGCCGAGCTTGCGTTGGCTGACTTGGCCGGCTGGCTGCCTGAATCCGAACCTCGCAGGACGAGCAACGAGAGCGCGGCTACCAGCAGGACCCCGGCGACCGAACCGAGCGGACCCTTCGCCGGCGGATCTCACGTCGGCGTACCTGCTCCTTTCGTCTGGCCAGCCTGGACTCGAAGCCCGGGTCCATGGCTACTGTCCGTTCGAACCGTTATTGCCCTGCGTGGCTTGGTTGCGAGCCTGCTGGCGCGCCTTCTTGCGTGCTTCCTTCGCTCGCCGTTCGGCTCGCAGCTGCCTGAGGGTTATCGGCTCAAGCGCATGGATACTGGAATAGCCGACGAGGTAGAGCTTTTCTCCGTCGGAGATTCCCGGCATGTAGGCGCCGGTATGGAAGGCGAACACCTTTCGTCCGCTCCTGGCACTGATGCCGTAGGTGTTGGTGCCGTCGAAGGTCGAGGCGTAGACGATGCGACCGATCACGCTGAGTGATCCGATCACCCGGCCACCCATGTCAAAGGTCCAGCGGGTTTCTCCTGACTTGGCATCGAGCGCGTAGACGTTGCCATCGAAAGATCCGATGTAAACGGTGGGCCGGGTACCCGGAACCTGGGCAACGGTGGGACCCGAATAGACCCAGTCGCCGGTCGAGTGGGTCCAGGCGAGCTCGCCGGTTTCGGCGTCGAAGCTGTAGACCCGGCCGTCGTTGCTGCCCAGGTAGACCCGGCCGTATGCAACTGCCGGAGTCGAATAGAAGGATCCGGCCCGGCCGAAACTCGACCCGAGCCCGTCCGACTCCCACTTGACCGCTCCCGACTTGGCGCTGATCGCGGTCATCACGCCGCCATAGTCACCGACGTAGAGGGTGCCGTTGTCGTAGGCGGGGGCGCCCTTGATCGCACCGGAGACAGACGTTTCCCAGACATTTTTGCCCTTGGCTGCGGTCAGGGCGTAGAGAACGCCGTTCTCACAACCGGCGTAGACCATTCCGTTGAAGACGACGGGCGAAGACTCTGTTCTGCAAGGCAGCGGTGTCTTCCAGATCTGGCGGCCGTTCTTCGCGTTCAGGGCCACGATCTGGCCGGGTTCAAGATTGGCGATGAATAGCCGGCCCCGCGAATAGGTGGGAGTGGAGGCATTCAGGTCGGCGATCTTGCGGTGCCAGACTTCGCGCCCGTTGTCGCTTCTCAGCGCCCGGGCGTGGCCGTCGTTGTCGACGAAGTAGAGACGGCCATTGACAACGATTGGCGGGAACTCGAGCAGAGGCTGGTCGCCGTACTTCCAGACCCGTTTGAAGGGAGGGCGGATGCCGTTGACTGGCAGGTAACCGGTTCGCTGCGGGTTCAGGCGGAAAGTGGACCAGTTGACCGTCTCGTCCTTGGGGACGGGTTTCGGTGTCTTGGCCGGTTCCTTGAAGGCGACATCGGAGTTCCTCACGTCATCCGGCCGCTTGAGCTCATTGTATGCGATCAGGGCGATCCCGCCCAGCGCCACCACTATCACCGCGGCTATGGCCGCGATTTTGCCTCTCTGCCGATACCAGGGCAGATCGCCCGGCCCGTCTGCTGGTGTCTCTGGTGTGTCGTTCATCCGAAGAAGGGATCATGGTACGGGAGTAGACCGATGACCTCCGGAATAGACCCCGACTTCAATCGCCTTGCTTCCCTGATCTGGACCCATCCTGCGATTGCCAGGGTTCGCGATGCTGCGTCCTTTCCGGTTTACCTTGTCGGCGGTGCGATCCGTGACGGACTCGCCGATTTCCGGGTGGACGACATCGACCTGGTGGTCGAGGGTGATCCTGTGGCGTTGGCGCGATCTCTCGACCCCGAAGCAAAGGTCAACGACCGTTTTGGAACCGTCAACCTCCTGATCGACGGCTCCCCGGTTGACATCGCCATGGCCCGTACCGAGAAGTACGCCCGCCCGGGATCCCTCCCAGAAGTGGCTCCCGGCAATCTCCAGGAGGATCTGATCCGTCGTGACTTCACGATCAACGCGATGGCGATCTCGATTGAAGAGGACGCCGAACTGATCGATCCCTTCAACGGACTGCGGGATCTCGAGTCGGGGGTTCTCAGGGTTCTTCACGAGGATTCGTTCATCGATGACCCGACCCGGGCGCTGAGGGCAGCCAGGTATGCCGCGCGCTTCGGCTTCGATCTGGAGCCGACTACAGCCGAGCTTCTGCTGGCGACTGACACCGGTTCGGTCACCCGTGAGCGGATCGAGAACGAGTTGCTGTTGATGGCCAGGGAGGACAATGCGCTCGAATCACTGAGGCTGGCCAGAGTCTGGGGCCTCCTAGACTTTGAAGAGAATCGCCTCGATCTGGCCGAAAGAGCGGTCGATTTGAGCGAAACCGAACCTTGGGCCGGTGAGGTATCCAGCGAGCGGGTGATTATCGAAGCCATCTTCGGTCGTCTGGATGGTCTCGCCGCGTTACTGGAAGAGCCCGACAGCGCCTGGAAATGTCACCTGATCGCCAGGCAGCACAAGCCGATCGAACTGATCCTCGCCCGGGCCGAAGGAGCCGAATGGCTGGACCGCTGGCAGAGGGACTGGCGCTGGGTGGAACTGGAGATCACCGGCGCTGATCTGCTGGCGGCGGGGGTCCCCGAAGGGCCGAAGGTGGGGGAGGGCCTTGACGCAGCCCTCGCCGCAAAACTCGATCGTGGGATTGGCGGAGAAGCGGAAGAGATGGCCGTGGCACTCGAAGCGGCGGGAATCAGGAACTCTTGAATTGGCGGGAGGAAAACGGGGTGCCCTGGCTCGAGGCGGACCTGCAGGACCGGGCCACGGTTATTTTCAGTACCCGCCTTGGCGGGGTCAGCCCGGGCTCCTTCGAGTCACTCAATCTCGGGATCCTCACCGACGACCGGCCGGAGAATGTGCTGGAGAACCGGATGCGGCTGGCCAGCGCGGCCGGCTTCCGGGAGGATCTGGCGTCGATGGGCCGTCAGGTTCACGGAGCGGGAATCGCCTGGGCGGGAAAGGATGTTCCCGGCGCCTATGCCTCTCCGGGGCCGGATCCACCGCCCGAAGCTGACGGGCAGATCTCGAACGAGAAACAGCGGCCGCTGCTGGTGCTGGTCGCTGATTGCCTGCCAGTTGCGATGCTCGGTGATGAGGGCCTCGGGATGCTTCACTGTGGCTGGCGGGGACTCGCCGCGGGAATCATCAATGGGGCAGCGGCGAAAATCGGCGCCCGCTCCGCCGCTATCGGTCCCGGAATCGGCCCCTGCTGCTTCGAGGTCGGCCCGGAAGTTGAAGCCGCTTTCGCTGATCTCGGGCCGGGACTGATGAACGGCCGCAATCTTGATCTGCCCGAAGCGGCCAGCCGTCTGCTCCGCCGGGTCGGAGTGAAGAGGATCGAGAGATCCGGGATCTGCACCTACTGCGACGAGCGCTTTTTCTCCCACCGCCGCGGCGGCGGAATCACCGGCCGACAGGCCGGAATCGCCTGGTTGAACTGACCCGCCAGCGAGATTTTCGCTGCAAAGCAGGTAATTCGGTGATAATCACCGCTACTCAAAGGCCAAACGGGAGGATTCGACCTCCCCAGACCGAAAACACCGCATACCTATGGCACTACGCGATTCCTGGCATCGAACCCTCGTCTACTTCGGCCTCGCTGAAGAAGATGACCAACACCACAGCGATTACGACGACTACGAGGACGACTTCGTCGAAGAAGACGAGTACGAGAACCGCCGTGGACGTCGCAGCCGCGAGGCCAACGTGCGGAGGCTTCCGACTTCGCGCCGGTCCCGTCATGACGAGATCGACGACATTTTTTCCGACGATGATCCGATGCCCTCGGGCGGGGGTGGCCGCAGTCGCCAGCTGCGTTCGGTCGCCGGTGACAACGGCGGAGATGACGTCCAGGTTCACCTGGTGGTTCCCCGGAACTTCAATGATGCCCAGCAGGTCGCTGACCAGTTCAAGCGCAAGGTGCCGGTCATCCTCAACCTCCAGACGACCGACCACGAGCTTTCAAAGCGCCTGATCGACTTCGCTTCCGGCCTCACTTACGCCCTTGACGGAGGCATGCAGCGGATTGCCGAGAAGGTCTTCCTGCTGACCCCGCGCAACGTCGAGGTTTCCGCCGAAGAAAAGGCCCGCCTGATCGACAAGGGTTTCTTCAACCAGTCCTGATCCACAGGCAGTTCCATATCCTTCCGGCATGATCGTCGGATTCATAGGTTCAGGAAACATGGCCGCGGCCATGGCGCGTGGCTGGGCTTCAGCCAGTGGTGAGTCACCCTCACGGATGCTTTTCACTGATTCCGGATCTGGCCGGGCGACAGCTCTCGCGGACGAAGTTGGTGGCGACGCGGTCGCCAGCAATGACGATCTGGTCAGGGAATCCGATTTCGTCATTCTGGCGGTGAAGCCGGCTTCTCTCGAAGACGTAGCCGCCAGCCTGCCCCGTCCGAGAGCGGTGCTTTCACTGCTTGGCGCCACGACGCTGGAGAAGCTTGCGTCGCAGTTCCCCGAGAGCACGGTGATACGACTGATGCCGAATCTCGGGGTTGAAGTGAACCAGGGCGTGATCTGCATGGCGGAACCCGACAATGCTGATCCGTCGATTGTGGCCGAGGCGCGGAAGATGCTCGAATCGATCGCCAGCGTCCATGACCTGCCGGACGAATCGATGGATGTGGCCACCGCCGTGATGGGGTGTTCTCCCGCTTATTTCGCAGTTATCGCTGAAGCCCTCGGTGGAGAAGGTGCGGCGAACGGGCTGGAGCCCGACGTCGCGATCCAGATGGTCGCCGAGTCGCTCGCAGGGACAGCCGAGCTGCTCCGCCACCGCACCCCTTTCGAGATCCAGACAGCCGTTGCATCGCCGGGCGGCAGCACCGAGGCCGGTCTCGAAGCTCTGGCCGCAACTGGCGGGGCTGAAGCCTTCCGACAGGCTTACGCCGCCTCGATAGAGCGAATGCGGGGGAACTGAACTTGGAACCGATACTGGCCCTGAGCCGGGGTGACGCGGCGGCCTACGTCAATGCTCTTTTCACGGTGTACATCATCCTCGTATTCCTGCGGGTACTCATGTCCTGGATCCCACGGCTTCCCGAGAATGGCTTCATTCAGGCGGCAGCCGGTTTCATCCGCGAGACCACTGATCCGTACCTGAACATGTTCCGACGCTTCCTCCCGCCGGTCGGCGGTGGAGGCCTCTCACTGGACCTGAGCCCGATCGTCGGCGTTTTCCTGCTGCTGATCGGCCAGCAGGTCATCGTTTCGCTCGTGCGGGGCTGAGTTGAGGGGCTACCGGCACCTGATCTGGGCTGGTCTGCTCGCTGCGGTCGTGGTTCTGATTGATCAGGTGAGCAAAGGGCTGGTAACCGACCGTATCGAGAAGGGCGAAGTGGTGAATGTCCTGGGTCCGCTGGATTTCACCCTGACCTTCAACGACGGGGTCGCTTTCGGTCTGGCCGGGGGCGGAGGCATCTTTGTCATCCTGCTGGCTTCGGTCGCCCTGGTTGCACTCGGCGTATTCATCGCATCCGCTCCGGAAAGCAACCTGACCTGGATCGCGGGGGGACTGATCCTTGGAGGAGCTGCGGGCAACCTGATCGACAGGGTGAGGCTCGGTCATGTCACCGACTTCATCCTTTTTCCGAGCTGGCCCGCCTTCAACCTCGCCGACTGCGCGATAACGGTGGGTGTGATTCTCCTGGCCTGGAGCCTCATCAGGGGTGGGATGGAGGAGCGCCAGGACGGGGAGCCCAGAGCTGATGGACAGTGATCCGTCTCCACATCCGGTCGATCCGGACGGCTTCAGCATCGTCTATCGGGACGAGTGGCTGGCGGTCATCAACAAGGGCTGGGACCTGGTCGTCCATCCGGCCCCTTCTCACCAGGGAGCGACTCTGGTCGAACTGCTCGGGGAAGAACTGGCCGGAGGGGATGACCCGGAACGGCCCGGAATCGTTCACCGACTGGACCGCGGCACAAGCGGGCTGATGATCGTCGCTCGAGAAGAGCGAACCCATGCCGACCTCCAGCAGATGATCAGGGATCGCGACGTGGCGAGGATTTACACGGCCATGGCGGATGGCCGTTTCCGCTCGCGTACCGGCACGATTGACGCGCCGATCGGGCGGGCTTCCCGGAAAAGGCACCGGATGGCGGTCAACGGGGCAAGCTCCCGGGAAGCAAAGACGCATTTCGAGGTCGTAGAAGCCCTGCGGCGGGAAAGCATGCTCGAAGTGAGGCTCGAAACCGGTCGCACCCACCAGATCCGGGTCCACCTCGAGGCAATCGGGCATCCGGTGGTCGGTGACGTCACTTACGGCGGGCCCGAAAGGTACGGACTGACCCGCCAGTTCCTGCATTCCTCGAAGCTTCAATTCAGCCATCCCAGGACCGGGGAGGATCTCGCCTTCGAAGCCGATCTGCCCGCCGATCTGAGCGCGGCGCTCGAAGCCGCACGCAGTAACGATTCCCTCTAGACTGGGCTGCTGACCGTATTCCCTAACCCCCGGGATACGACAGTGGCTCCTGCCGCCCGGAGAAATACTCCGCGCGGATTCCACTGATAACGGCCCGGGCGAATCCGATTTTCATCCCAATTCAAGGAGAAGTATGTCCCAGGTAGGAATCCAGGAACTCCTGGAAGCCGGTGTCCACTTTGGCCACCAGACCAGTCGCTGGAACCCGAATATGCGCCGCTACATCGCCGGCGAAATCGACGGGATCCACATCATCGACCTCATGCAGACCGAAGAGATGCTCGAGGAAGCGCGCCGCTTCGTCGGGGAACTCACTTCCGGTGGCGGCAAGGTCCTCTTCGTCGGAACCAAGAAGCAGGCTTCTGATGTGGTCGAGGACTGGGCCGGCAAGTCGAACATGCCTTTCGTGAACCGTCGTTGGCTGCCCGGACTTCTGACCAACTTCAACGTCGCCTCGCAGCGGATCAAGCGCATGCACGAGATTCGTGGCCTGGTCGAGAGCGGTCAGATCGATCTGCTGCCGACCAAGGAGCGCATGAACATGCAGGCCGAGCTGGCCAAGCTCGAGTTCGCCCTCGGTGGCGTTGCCGACATGGATCGCGTCCCGGACGCAGTCTTCATCACCGACCTCAAGTCCGAGGAGATCGCCCTGCGCGAGGCAACCCGCCTGCGTCTGCCTGTGATCGCCCTGGTCGACTCGAACTGCGACCCGGGTCACATCGATCACGTGATCCCCGGCAATGATGACGCAATCCGCTCCTGTGAGCTGGTCATCTCGACCATCGGTTCCGCCGTCGAGCAGGGTGCCGGCGCCTGGGCAGTAATCGAGGAGAAGCGCCGCGCCGAGGAGCAGGCCCGCCGCGAGAAGGAAGAAGCAGAGCGGAAGAAGCGCGAAGAAGAAGAGCGCGTTCGCCGCGAGCAGATCGAGAAGGAGCAGGCCGAGGAGAAGGCCCGCGCCCGCGAGGAGAAGGCCAAGGCCGACGCTGCCGCCCGCGAAGAGGCTGCGAAGCCGCATCCGCAGGCGGTTCCTGATGACAAGCCACATCCGCAGGCAGTTCCGGACAACCCACATCCGCAGGCAGTTCCGGACAACCCACATCCGCAGGCAGTTCCGGACAACCCACATCCGCAGGCAGTTCCGGACGAGCCCGCCGCCGATGAGGCCGCAGAGACTGAAGAAACTCCGGACGGGGAAGCCCCGGCCGCTGAAGCAACCGAGGAGAACAATTAATGGCTGACATCAAGGCCGCCGATGTAAAGGCACTGCGTGAACAGACCGGCGCCGGCATGATGGACGCGAAAGCCGCGCTGATCGAGGCCGACGGTAACCCCGAGCGCGCGATTGAGCTGCTTCGCGTCAAGGGTCAGGCTTCGGCTGCAAAGCGTTCCGACCGGGGCACCTCCGAGGGCGTCGTTGCTTCTTACATCCATGCGAACAAGAAGGTTGGCGCCCTGGTTGAAGTCCAGTGTGAGACCGACTTCGTCGCTCGCAACGAGGACTTCGCCGAGTTTGCCTACGAGGTGGCCATGCATGTCGCTGCCGCCTCGCCGACACATGTCTCGAAGGACGAGATCCCCGAGGATCAGGTCGCCGCTGAACGCCGCGTCTTCGAAGAGAAGGCCAAGGAAGAAGGCAAGCCGGAGAACGTGATCGGAAAGATCGTTGACGGTCAGGTAGCCAAATGGGCCAAAGAAATCGTCCTGCTTGAGCAGGAGCACGTGAATACGGACAAACACGATTCAAAGACGATCGAGCAGCTTCGCGAAGCGATCGCCGCCAAGGTCGGCGAGAATGTCGTGATCAGCCGCTTCTCCTGCTTCAGGATCGGCCAGTAGGCGGTAGTTTCAGAACAGCTGATGAGTGACTCGGAGCCGCGGTTCAGGCGGATAATGCTGAAACTGTCCGGAGAAGCCCTGATGGGTGATCTGGATTTCGGGACCGATCCCAAGGAAGTTGAACGGATCGCCCGGCAGATCGGCATCATCCGTGACCGCGGCGTCGAAGTCGCGATCGTCGTCGGGGCCGGCAACATTTACCGCGGCGTGGACGGCGCCGCCCAGGGGATGGACCGTGCCACCGGCGACTACATGGGCATGCTGGCGACGCTGCTCAACGCCCTTACCCTCCAGGATGTGCTGGAGAAGCACGGCCATTTCACCCGTGTCGTCTCTGCGATCGACGTCAAGGAAGTCGCCGAGCCCTACATCCGCCGCCGGGCGATGAGGCACCTGGAGAAAGGCCGGATCTGCATTTTCGCGGCCGGTACCGGCAATCCGTTCTTCACCACCGACACCGCCGCGGCGCTGCGCGCGCTCGAGATTCACGCCGAAGCCATCCTGATGGCGAAGAACGGCGTGGAAGGCGTCTTTGACAGCGACCCGGCCACCAATCCCGACGCCACCTTCATCCCCGAGATAACCCATCGGGAGGCAATCGAGATGGACCTCAAGGTCATGGACTCGACCGCCCTGAGCCTCTGTATGGACAACGACCTTCCGATCTATGTCTTCAACATGGCGGAAGAGGTCAATATGGATAGGATCGTCTCCGGCGAAAAAGTGGGCACGCTGGTCAGCTCCAGGGTCGCCGGAAACTGATCGCCCGAGGAGGAATTTTGATCGACGACCTGCTTATTGACGCCAAAGACCGGATGACCAAGACGGTTGAATCTACCGGTGGAGAATTCGCCACTGTCCGCACGGGACGCGCGACTCCGCATCTGCTCGACCGCATCATGGTCGACTACTACGGAGCCAACACCCCACTCAACCAGTTGGCCAACGTCGCTGCCAGCGAAGCCCGCCTGCTTACCGTCACCCCTTACGACAAGGGGGCAATGGGCCTGATCGAGAAAGCGATCCAGGAATCGGACATTGGCCTCACTCCTTCGAATGACGGCAATGTGATCCGGCTTCAGATCCCGGATCTGACTGAAGAGCGCCGCAAGGAAATGGTCAAGGTCGTTCACGGTGTCGCCGAAGACGGACGGGTTGCTGTCCGCAATGTCCGTCGGGACGTCATGGCGGACCTGCGTGAACTGAAGAAGGAAGGCGAAGTCGGCGAGGATGACGAGCGCCGCGGGGAGGAAGCCCTCCAGAAGCTGACTGACGAAGCAATAGCGGAGATCGATTCCCTGCTGAAGGGCAAGGAAGAAGAGATCCTCGAGGTGTGACCGCACCCCGATATGTAGCCATCATTACCGACGGCAACGGGCGCTGGGCCCAGAGCCGCGGACTGGCGGTCAAGGAAGGCCACAAGGCCGGCGCCGACACCGTCAAGGCGAGACTGCGCGATGCGGTCGAGCTGGGGGTCAGGGAACTGACGGTCTTCTCGTTCTCGACCGAGAACTGGTCCCGGTCACCGGAGGAAGTGGCTGGTCTGATGGAGATGTTTTCCCAGCGGATCGTCAACGAGACCCCGGAACTGAACGAGGAAGGCGTGCGCATGCGCTTCATCGGACGCCGGGAAGGCGTCTCGGAGAAGCTCCAGCAGCAGATGGACGAGGCCGAAGCCATCACCGCAGCCAATGACACGATCACCTTCTTCATTGCCTTCAATTACGGTGGCCGGGCCGAAATCGTGGACGCCGCGCGGGAGTTCAACGGAACGACCGAAGAAGAATTCCGCCGGCACCTTTATGCGCCCGACATGAACGATCCCGAGCTGCTGATCAGGACCAGCGGCGAGCAGCGGATCTCGAACTACCTGCTCTGGCAATGCGCCTACTCCGAGTTCGTTTTCCGGGATGAACTCTGGCCTGACTTCACCCGCGAGGCATTCGAGGAGTCGCTCGAGGAATACGGCCGGCGGCAGCGGCGATTCGGCACCAGGGAGAGCGTCTGATGGGCGAGACGGCAAAGCGCATTCTGGTTGCGATCCCGTGGATCATCCTGGTCGTCGCGATCATCGTCGCCGGTGGTCCGTGGTTCGCCGGTGCACTGGTCATTTTTGGCTGCCTCGGTCTGCGTGAGTTCTTCCAGATGACTGACCGTTACCGGCCATTCCAGATCCCCGCGTATCTTTCCCTTGCCGGAATGGTTCTGGCCGCCTGGCTCGGCACCCAGTTCAACATTCTGATGTTCATGGCCCTGCCATTCCTTCTGATCTTCTTCGCAGCGGCCCGGCGCAGCGAGCGCAAGGACGTAACCCGGTCGATCTCGATCACCCTGCTCGGGATCTTCTGGATCGGAATGGCGCTGGTTCATGCCGTTCTGCTGCGCGAACTTCCCGACCACGGCGCCGCGCTGCTGGTCAACGTTCTGGTCGGAACCTTCGCCTGCGACACCGGGGCTTATGTGGTCGGCCGTCTGTTTGGCGCCCACAAGTTCGCCCCCAACCTTTCACCGAACAAGACGATCGAAGGCCTGGTCGGCGGGTTCCTGATCGGCATGCTTGGCGTCTGGTGCGCCGGCCTCTACCAGGACTGGCTCTCCGGGGTTGATGCCCTGATCCTCGGCGCCGCGGTGGCGGCGGTAGCACCGATTGGAGACCTTTTCGAATCGATGATCAAGCGGGACCTCGGCACCAAGGACACCGGCAACCTCTTCGGACCGCATGGCGGGCTGCTCGACCGGCTTGATGCGGTCTTCTTCACCGTCGTGGTCGGCTACTACGTCTCCGTCGCGCTGGTCTACTGAAGAGCTTGATGAAACGGGTCCTGATACTCGGCTCCACCGGCTCAATCGGGACCCAGGCGCTCGAGATAATCGCCGACCGCGAAGACCTCGAACCAGTCGGCCTCGCGGTAGGGCGCGACTGGCAGACCGCAGCAGTCCAGGCCAAGGGATTTGAAATCAAGACGATCGCAGTTGCCGATCGGGCCGCCGCCGAGGAGGCGAAATCGGGATTCGATGGCGCCGTGCTCTCCGGCGAGCAAGGCGTGATCGAGCTGATCGGAGTCACCCGGCCGGACATAGTGCTGAACGGCATCGTGGGGGCGGCCGGGCTGGGCCCGACCATCGCCGCCCTCAGTCAGGGAATTGACGTCGCTCTCGCCAACAAGGAAAGTCTGGTCATCGGCGGTGAACTGGTGACTGAACTTGCAGCAGCCACTGGCGCGAAACTGCTTCCGGTCGACTCCGAACATTCGGCCCTCTTCCAGCTGCTCGAGAACGAGGATCACGCCGCTCTCGACAGGATCGTCCTCACCGCTTCCGGAGGGCCATTCCGCGGGCGCACCGACCTTGACGGAATCACTGTGGAGCAGGCGCTTGACCATCCGACCTGGGCGATGGGCGGCCGGATCACTATCGATTCCGCCACGCTCATGAACAAAGGCTTCGAAATGATCGAGGCAGCCCACCTGTTCGGTCTTCCCTACGAGCAGATTGATGTGGTGGTTCATCCGCAGTCGATCGTCCATTCGCTGATTGACCTGAAGGACGGAGCCACTCTGGCTCACCTCGGCTACCCCGACATGCGGGTGCCAATCGCTTACGCGCTGACCTGGCCCGAAAGGTCTGATGTGCCGGTCGAAAGGCTCGATCTCGCCAGAGTGGGGAGGCTTGATTTCGAGGAGCCCGACCCTGGCACCTTCCGCTGCCTGGCGCTGGCTCGCGAGGCAGGCAGGTCCGGTGGGATCGCTCCCTGCGTCCTGAATGCTGCCGATGAGGTCGCGGTGGCGGCTTTCCTCGAAGGCATGATCACTTTCAAGGACATTTCGACGGTGATCGAAAGGACGATTGAGGACGTCGGAAGTGGCCCTGCCAAAGGGTTTGATGAGCTCTTCGCGATCGACGAAGCAAGCCGGGAGCGCGCTTCTGAGATCATCAGTGGTCTGACCTAGACCGTCGTTTCCTGATTCAGACCATGAGCTTCTTCGTCGCATTCCTTGCCTTCAGCGCCCTGATCGTCCTCCACGAGGCCGG
>JAUPTY010000192.1 GCA_030917845.1 Actinomycetota bacterium
TCGAAGGGGACCTCAATCCAGGCGATCAGACCAGCATCACCTGCGAGATCCAGTGGCCACCGAAGTCGGGCAGGACCATGGTGATCCCGGAGGTCGACAGGGTCGAATGGGTCACCCCCGCTACCGCAAAGAATCTGGTCATCGAAGGCCAGATTCCGCTCTTCGACCGGCTAGAGAAACTGGTGACCTGAGTGAGACGGCTCCTGCTTCCGGTGCTGGTCGGCCTGACGCTGCTTGCGGCAGCGAGTCCTGCTGCGGCCAAAGACATTCACGTCGACTGCGATGCTCCCGTCGCCGGTGACGGGACGGCAGCGGCACCCTTCAACTCGATCGCCCAGCCATTCGACCTTCGTCCGGACCACCATCTTCTCTTCCGCCGGGGCAGCACCTGCGAAGGCACCCTCCGGGTCACCAGCGGGGACAACGGTGCCCAGCCCGCCAGCGTCGGGGCCTATGGCTCCGGTGACTTGCCGAAGATCGTCGGCGCCGGCCAGGACGCGGTCCGTCTTTCCGATGTCTCGAATCTGACCGTCAGTGACCTGGACATTTCCAACCCCGGTCCGGGCGGGCCGCTCGGTGAAGGAGATCAGGTCCGTAACGGGATCCGGGTCACGGCGCAGTCGGAGAGCGTCCGCAACCTGACCCTGAGCGGGCTGGTCATCCACGACGTCAACGGGGACCTGACCAAGAACGGTGACGGCAGCGCCGCGATCCAGGCCACGGTGACCGGATCGGGTTCGATCCACTTCCAGAATCTGCTGGTCAAGGGCAACCGGATCACCTCGGTTTCGCGAAGTGCGATTTCGATTTCCGGCACCAACGACCTGACCCGACCCGACGCCGACCAACCCTGGCCGGCGGCCTCTACCGGGGTAGTCATCGAGGACAACCGGATTGATCTGATCGCCGGCGACGGAATCGTTCCGCGGGGCACCGATGGCGCGATCGTCCAGGACAACATCGTCAGCCGGGGCAACCTGGCCGGCCGCCCCCTGCTCGACCCCGAAGGACCGATGTGCAACGCCGGCATCTGGACCTTCCGTTCGAACAACACGGTGATCCGCGGCAACGAGGTGTTCGGGATGGAGCACAATGGCTGCGACGGAACCGGATTCGACGTCGATTACCGCCAGGACGGCACGATCATCGAAGGCAATTACAGTCACGACAACGAGGGCGGGTTCGTGCTGCTCTGCAGCGACGAGACGCAGCACCGGGCCGACGTCCGCTTCAACCTCAGTGTCGACGACGGAACCATGATCAATCACGGGCCCTGCGGGATCGCCGAAGGCATCATCGGGGACCTCTCGGGCATCCGGATGTACAACAACACGGTGGTCAGTCCCAGCCCGACCGTCTCGCTTCAGCTCGGACTGGTTGACGAGATGTTCATGCCCGGAGATTTCCGGTTCGAGAACAATCTGGTTTTCGCTCGCAGCGAAACCGGGCAAGTTCCCTGCGGCGAGCGCTGCTCCCACAATGCCTTCTTCAACCTGCCCCCGTCGGGTGACTTAGCCCTGTTCGGTGACCCCCTTCTGACCGGCCCGCTTCTCGCCGCGGACGGTAAGGCTGCCGCCAGCGGATTCCGGCTGAAGTCGGCTTCGCCGCTCCGGGGTGCGGGCATCCCGGTGACCGGAGGCGGGGCGAAGGACTTCTTCGGCAACCCGATCCCGAAAGTTCCCTCGATCGGATTTGACCAGACCCCGCTGGCCGGACCTCCGACCGGTCCGAACAAAGCATGCAAACGGGCACGGACAGCCCGGACCAAAGCCCGCAATCAGGTAGCCGGATTGGCTCGCCAGCTGCGCAAGCTCCGCCGGAGCGGCGCCGCACCGAAACGGATCAGGCCGGTTGTTCGTCGACTTGGCAGGGCAAGGTCCGAAGTGAAGCGCCAGCATCGCAAGGCCCTCCGGACCTGCCCCGGAGGCGCAACCCGAAGCTAGCCCCGCTTCGGCCGGACCAGCAGGATCGACTTGGAGCCGGACCCGCCGGAGCTGTCCTCGCCGACCATGGTGACCGTCACCGGCGCGGTCACCCGGCTGCCGTTGCGGATCGCCCTCTTGATCTTCGGGACCCGTTGAGCGGGAACCGAGAAGATGAGGTCGCCGCGGACGTTCGCGGTCAGCGAGCGGCTGACCGGCTTCAGCTGGAGGACCGTCGGCTGCTTGCGGTACCGGTTTCGTGAAATCCGGATCTTCGCCGTGGCCGAGGCCGAGCAGTTGATCGAGCACTCCGCACCGACCTTGATCCACTTGCCGATCACGGCCCGGTTCGGAATGAACGAGGTGTAGGTGATCTCGGGCAGGGGTGGCGGCTCCTCGGGCGGGTGCGGACAGGCCACGGTCCCTGTTTCGTCGGCGACGATCCTGAAGGCCGCGTTCGACTGAAGCATGTAGGAGCAGCTGCTCGAGTCGGTGGCGAAGGCGACCGGGTTGCCGAACCCGGTCAGGCCGGTCTGCTGAAAGTCCCCGTCGGAAGTTCCAAGGTCCAGGGAGTGGATTTCCCCGCCGCAATAATCGGCGTAGATGTACCGGCCTGTCAGCCCGCTCAGCGAGGGATCTTCGACCACGTGGCCACCAACCACCGCACAACCTCCCTCGTACCCGTCGGAGCCGCTGTGGTTGTAGGCGAAGAAGGGATCGGTAAGGGCCGGCACGGTCGGATCGCAGAACCCTTCGCAGCCGGCGCCCCAGCCGAGGTTGCGGCCGGCAAGGTCGCCGACGTTGATCTCTTCCCAGGTTCCTTCCCCGACGTCACCGATGGTCAACTGGCCGTCCGGGGTGAAGGCGCCACGGTAGGGGTTGCGCAGCCCGTAGGCCCAGATCTCGCCACGCGCACTCGGGGTCGAAACGAACGGATTGTCGGCCGGGATCGTGTAGGTGGACGGACCGGCGGGATCCTCCGGGTCGATCCGAAGGACCTTGCCGTAAAGGTTGTTCAGGTCCTGGGCGTTGTCACGGTTCGCGTTGTCCCCGATCGAGAAGTAGAGGTAGCCGTCCTGGCTGAACTCCATGAAGCCGCCATTGTGATTCGAGGCAGTGTGATTCGTTTCGAGGACCAGCCGGGCGGATGCGGGATCAGCCAGATCCGGGTCGGTTTCGGAGCGCCGGTATTCGACTATTCGGATGTCGCCGCGCTGTCCGGCCGGGTCAAGCGTGTCGGCGGCCCTGGCGATCATGAAGACATAAAAAAGACCACTGGTCGCGTAGTCCGGGGGGAAGGCCAGTGACATCACACCACGCTCGCCGGCCACGTC
>JAUPTY010000034.1 GCA_030917845.1 Actinomycetota bacterium
GTCCTCGCCATGCCAGAGAACCGCGGAATCGACGTCTGGGCTTACTTGGTACCCCTGATCGGATTCGGCCTCGGAATCATCGGTGTGATCTGGGCGATCTTCACCCTGCGCCGCCGCCGCTCCGACCTGGATGAAGACCGACCCGAAAAGGCCCCCAGCGGAGACGAGGCCAGACGCCTCGACGATGACATGGCCCGCTTCGACCTCTAGACCGTCGAGGTCGGGAAAGGGAGCGCGCTACATGCGTTCGGGAGAAGAGATCCCGAGCAGGGCAAGCGAGCGCTTGATCGTTTCTGCGGTGACGCCGCAGAGCTGGATGCGGGCGGCTTCGACTCCTTCGCCTTCGGCTCCGACCACGAGGCAGTCGCGGTAGAAAGCGTGGAAGGCAGCGGCGACTTCGCTGGCGTAGGCGCATATGCGGTGCGGGGCGCGCTTGTCGGCGGCCTCGTGGACCTCGGCCGGGAACTCGAGCAGCTTCGAGACCAGGGCCTTCTCGGAAGGATCAACCGGGGCGGCGAGTGGATCGCCTCCGCCTGAGCTCTGGCCTGCGGCCTTGCGGAGGATGCTCTGGATCCGGGCGTGGGCGTACTGGACGTAATAGACCGGGTTCTCCGAAGACTGGCTGCGGGCCAGGTCGAGATCGAGGTCAATGGTGCGGTCATGGCTGCGCTGGAGCAGGAACCAGCGGGCGGCGTCGACACCAATGTCCCCTGTCAACTCGTCGAGGGTGACGATGTCCCCCGCACGCTTGCTCATCTTGGTCCGTTGGCCGCCCTCGACCAGATGGATCAGCTGCATGATCTGGGCTTCGAACTCGGACTTGTCGCCTTCCAGGGATTCGATCGCTGCAGCCATTCGGGCCACATAGCCGTGATGGTCTGCTCCAAGCACGTCGATCAGGCGGTCGTTGCCCCGTTCGATTTTGTCGACGTGGTAGGCGACGTCGGCCCCGAAGTAGGTGACTTCACCATTTGACCGGATCAGGACGCGGTCCTTGTCATCGCCGAAGTCAGTGGTGCGCAGCCAGACCGCGCCTTCTTCGTCGAAGACACGCCCTGATTCCCGCAGGCGCTGAATGCCCCGGTCGACCAGGTTGTCTTCGTAGAGCGAACGCTCCGAGAAGAAGTCATCCATCCTGACGCCGAAGTTCTCAAGGGAGCCACGGATGCCATCGACCATCCAGGAGACTCCGGTCCGGGCGAGGTTTTCAAGGTCGGCCGAATCGTGACCTTCCGCCTTCGCCCGCTCGGCCAGTTCGTTCACATAGGTGCCCCGGTAGCCGTTCTCGGGGGGCTCCTCGCCGTTCATTCGGGCGGCGATCGAAGCGGCGAAGTTCTCGACCTGGGTGCCGCCGTCGTTCACGTAGTACTCGGTTGTGATCTCGTTGCCGGCTTCCCGCAGCAGCTTCGAGAGAGCGTCGCCATAGGCGGCGTGTCGACCTGAAGCGGCGGTCAATGGTCCGGTCGGATTGGCCGAAACGAACTCGACAATGATCCGCTCGGGGTCTGCCACCGCGGGCACTTCGGCGGCGCCGGTGGCGGCCATCGCCGCAACAGCGTTCCGGTACCAGGCATCCCCGAGGAAGAAGTTGATGAAGCCCGGGCCGGCGATCTCTGTCTTCTCGAGGGTCTCGCCCATCTCGCCCTCGATCACTGCTGCCAGTTCCGCGGCGATCTCCCGGGGCGGCCGACCCAGCGGTTTGGCCAGCATCATCGCGGCGTTGGTCGAGTAATCACCCATTTCCGGTCTGGGCGACGGGTCGAGCGCCGGGTTGATCGAATCGTCACCGGCCATCTTTCTGGCGGCACTGGATACGACTTCGAGAAGAGTGCTTACGGGATCGGGGTGACTCACCCGAGCAATCCTAGTGAGACGGGGAATGGCTGCTACAGGTGGTACTTCTGGCCAGCGAGGATTTTGCTGGCCCTGAAGAGTTGCTCGAGCAGAACTATGCGGGCGAGCTGGTGGGCCATGGTTTGCGGCCCGAGCGAAAGCCGGTGATCGGCCTGGCCGGAGATCTCACCCGGAAGCCCCTCCGGGCCGCCGATCAGCAGGGTCAGCCGACGGCCGTCATGGCGCCTCTCGTCCAGCCAGCTCGCCCAGCGCTCCGAGTTCATGTCGCGACCGCCGGCATCCAGGGCGACGATCGTGCCGGGATCGGGCTGGCTGCCCCCGGTGGCCCGGGCGCTGGTCACGATGCGCGCAAGCGCCGCATCGTCCTTGACTTCGTTCACCTCGACCGGCATCAGCGGCTTCAGCATCTTCAGGTAATGCGTCTCCGCCTCCAGGAACGGGGGCTTGATCTTTCCGACGGCGATCAGTTCAACTTTCATCTTGCCCCCTCGGCGATCGCGATCCGGTCGATCGTGGACGGGTGGGTCCCGAACAGGAAATGCCAGACCTCAGGGGGGTCGACGTCAGAGAGGTTCGCTTTGGCCAGCCGGACCTGGAGGTCAACCAGCCCCTGTGGGTCCGAGGTCAGGGCAATCGCGGTCCGGTCCGCCTTCGCCTCGACGGAGCGTGAAAGCGCGTTTCCCGGCACCTGAAGCACGAATGCCGCGAGGGTGACCATCAGGGCAAGCACCGGAATCAGGGCCGGACCGTCCGGCTTGTCGTCATTTCTGAGCAGGACCTTCTGCGAAGCAAGCTGGACGAAGAGCACACCCAGCGGGATCACCAGCAGGGCAAAGGTCAGGCCGCGACGGAGGTCGGCGTCCTCGACGTGGCCGAGCTCATGTGCGACCAGGGAGGAGAACTCCGCGGGAGTGAGTTCACGGAGCGTGTTGTCGTAGATCACGACGCGCTTTGAGGAGCCGATGCCATTCACGTAAGCATTCAACGTAGACGAGCGACGGCTGGCGTCAACCACGTAGACCTCGCCAACATCAACCTCGGCTTTGTCAGCCAGACGCAGCACTTCCTGTCGGGCGGGACCGTCAGGCAGCGGTTCGAAGTCATTGAACAGCGGAGAAACGACCACCGGCCAGAGCCAGGTCGCGACGATGGCCCAGGTGGCGATGAGCACGGAGGCGCCGATCCAGAACCGGCCCTTCAGCCGTCGCCACAAAGCCATCGCGATCAGGGCGCCCACTGCGGCAGGGATCACGGCGATCAGCATTCCCAGCAACCAGTCGAGAAGTCTTGGGCCCATGCCCTGGCTGATCAGTCCGTAGTCCCGCCCCAATTGCCAGGCAGCAAGGTCGAACGGGAAAGCGACCAGGGAAGCAATCAGGGAAATGCCGGCCCCGGCAGCCAGCGCCCCGATCAGCGGTCGCCGGCCCAGCAGATCGAGAACCTTTCTCATCGCGGAACCCCGCCGGAAAGCAAGCAGGGCCAGAAGGGTGAACTGCGCGATCAGCCCTCCGAGACCGATGAGCCTGGCGGCGGAGCGATAGTCGTCAGCGCGCTCCAGTCCGGCCGAACTCAACCGGTCAGCAATGGCCCCGGCCGCGGCGGTCGGGTCTGCCGTCGGCGGACCCTGATCCGGAGAGAGAAGCAGCACGGCGACAACGGCGACCAGCACCGCTCCTGCCGCGGCCCCGGCCAGGGCGTAGCCGTTCACTCGGCCACCGGTGGTCGGACCCGAATTCATCGCTCAATACGATATTCGGCAGGCCCATCCTGCAATGAACGTCGCCGTCATCTCGGACATCCACGCCAACCGGCACGCGCTAGACGCGGTGCTCGCCGACGTTGATGCGTCCGGGCTGGACGAGATCTGGTTCCTCGGCGATGCGGTCGGGTACGGCGCCTTCCCGGGGGAATGCGTGATGACCCTGAAGGAGCGTTGCTCGGTCTTCCTGCTTGGAAACCACGATCTGGCCGCGCTGCGGGAAATCGACATCGGCACCTTCAGCCCCTCAGCTGCCGCGTCAGCCCGCTGGACCAGGGAGAACATGGACGAGGAAGCCTTTGAGGTGCTGCGGAATCTGGAAGGAACCTCGGCCCGGCGCGAAGGAATCGGCATGTACCACGCCTCGCCTCGTGATCCGGTCTGGGAATACGTCGTGGACAGCGACCTGGCCGAGGACAACCTCGACTTTCAGGAGGAGCGGATCGCCCTGATCGGTCACTCTCACATCGCCCTCTATTTCACCCGGATCGACGAGATGTCCCGGGTTTCTTCGGTACTTGCGCCTGGAGGGACGGACCTCACCATGACCAGTGGCAAGTGGCTGCTGAATCCGGGAAGTGTCGGCCAGCCGCGGGACGGCGACCCCCGGGCAGCCTGGGCCGAACTTGACACCGACTCGTTCCGGGCCCGCTTTCACCGGGTCGAGTACCCGATCGATGTAGCCGCCGACGCAATCCGCGAGGCAGGGCTCCCCGCCCATCTCGGCGACCGCCTCCACAAGGGTCAGTGAGGGCGGGAAATGCGTCACAAAGATCTGGGAAGTAACCATCTAGACTCGCCACCAATGCCGTTTTTCGCCCGACAGATCCGGCGCCGGGGCCATCTTGCTGCCCTGCTCGCCGTTTTCGTGATGACCCCGCTGCTTGCCGGTTGCGGAGAAGATCGCAGTAACCTGATTCCAGGCGAAACTGCCGATTCACTGATCGCGACGCTGGACGAAGTTCAGGCGCTGGCGGCTTCCGGACAGTGTTTCGAGGCCGCACAGGTGGCCCAGGAAGCACAGCAGGAGATCGAAGCAATGGGTCCCGAAGTCGATACCGAACTGAAACGTTCCTTGATTGACGGTGTCACTGAGTTGCAGGTTCTCGTCAACGATCCGGATAAATGCACGGAATCGGGGACCTCCATCATCGAAGAACCGACGGTAATCGAAGAAGAGCCGACCGTAACCGAAGGCACCACGGGAGAAACCGGAACAACTGATTCCGGAGCACCCACAGGCACGACCACGGATGACGATCAAGATCCACAACACCCACAGGACGGCGGTGACAACCAGTCACCGACCGCTCCACCTGTCACGACTCCGACGGAACCGACAACTCCTACGACTCCTGCCGAGCCCACTACGCCCACAACTCCGTCCGGACCTGGTTCCGGCGGCCTCGGCCCCGGGTGATCCGCGATGAGTGAACCGACAATTCTTGGCGACCGCTACGAACTCCGCGACAAGCTGGGCTCGGGCGGCATGTCGAATGTCTATCGCGCGACCGACCGGATTCTCGAGCGGACCGTGGCGGTGAAAGTGCTGGCCGAGCACCTCTCCGACGATGACCGCTTCGTGGCGCGGTTCCGGCGTGAAGCGCTGGCCGTCGCGAAGCTGATCCACCCGAACATCGTCCAGGTCTATGACACCGGAGTCGATCACGGTCGCCACTTCATCGTCATGGAATGTGTCGAGGGCAAGTCCGGAGCACAGATCCTCAAGACCGAGGGGCTGGTTGATCCCGAGACGACCGTCGAGATTGGCGTCCAGGCTTGCGCCGGACTTGAGTACGCCCACCGTCACGGGATCATCCATCGAGACGTCAAGCCGGGGAACCTGATGGTTACCGGCGGTCCGGTCGGCGGCGGCGAAATGACCTGCAAGCTGACCGACTTCGGCATCGCCCGGGCGGCCGAGCAGACCAGGATCACCCAGGTCGGTTCGGTCGTGGGTACCGCCGCTTACCTCGCCCCGGAACAGGTGCGGGGTGAAGAAGCCACTCCTTCTACCGATGTTTACGCGCTCGGCGTCGTGCTCTACCAGTTCCTGACCGGCCGGCTGCCTTACGAGGGCTCGTCACTTGCCGAACTGGCCGTACGCCAGCAGAACGAGAAGCCGCTCCCTCCTCGCACCTACAACGCCGACGTGCCGGAAACCGTGAGCGCTTCGGTGATGCGGGCCCTCGAAGGTGACAAGGCTTACCGCTTCAATACCGCGGCAGCGCTCTCGGACGGCCTCCAGCGAGGTCTGAGGGGTGAGGACGTGACCCTCCAGATGAGCGAGGAGCCACCAACGCCCCAGGAGTTCCCCCAGGCAGAGACGGCCACGAGGCCGCTGGAACGCACCGCGCGGACCGCCCACCGGCCCGCTCCCCCGCCCCCCAGATACACGCTCCCCCAGACCGCACCCAGACCCCCCCAGAAGAAGTCGTTCATGCGGCGTTTCTTCCGCTTTGTGTTCGGCATGATCGCCCTGGTCCTGATCGCCGCGGCGGTTGCCGCAACGGTGATCCTGCTGACCGACCGGGCCGCGTCTGTGGAGATCAAGGAATGGGCTGGAAACTCGGTGGAGCGTCTCTCCGACGAGCTGAAACAGCAGATCCGGGACAACACGCAGTAGAACCCGCGTGACCGGACTACGGCCGGGGCAGGACTACTTGACTTCTGTTTTCGTGGTCCTGATGATGCCGGCGACCATGAAGGCGAGGAGCCAGCCGACGAGGACGATCACGGCGAGCGACGTCTCGTTGGTCTCAGTGGTTTCGAAGATACCTTCGCTTTGCTCGCGGATGGCCAGATCGATGTCGGTCTGGGCGATTCCGATCGTGTAGTCCCCGACCTTGGGGATCAGCGAAAGCAGTCCGTCAAGCACGAAGAAGAAAACGAAGGTGATCGTCATGCCACCAGCCATCGACCTGGTCAGCAAGGTAAGCGAAAGGGCCGCGATCGCATAGGTCATGTTGGTAACGAGGCTGGCTGCGGCGATGCGCAAAGCCATGTCGGTGCTCATTCCGGCCTCATGCCCTGAGCCGGTGACCGAGTAGATGATCACCCCGGCCACCATCAGGATCACGGTCACGGATATCACCACGATCAGGACTGTGGCCAGCTTGACCAGAATCAGGTGGACCCGCCGCGGATCCGCGGAGAGGACCCGCCTCAGGGTGTTCTGGCCGAATTCCACGCCGGCCAGCCAGGACCCGAGAACCAGTGATCCGATCATGGTCGGCACCCCGATCGCGATATCGAGCACGGCGTTGTCCTCGCCGATGCCCCAGACGATCGTGGCTGCGATGCCGCCGACGAAGCAGCTGAGCAAGGCGATACCGGTCCACATCGGGGTCGGCATCGAGCGGATCTTGAGGAACTCAGCCCGCACCGTCGCTCCCGTCGGTAAGGGAAAGGAAGACCCGCTCAAGATCAGGCCGTTCACGCATCAGGCCGCGCAGCCAGATGTCGGAACCGGCAAGGATCCGGGTTATCTCCGAATCGTCCTCGATCTCCCCGCGAGCCACCAGGCTGCCCTCTCCCCTGTCCTCGACTTCCAGGCCAGCTTCTCTCAAAGCGGCGGTTGCCGCCTCGGCCTGGGATATCCGCACGTAGACCTTGTATCCCTCGCCGACTCCGGTCGAAGCGAGAATCTCGTCCATGGTCCCGTTGGCGACGAGCTTTCCCTTGTTGATGATGGTGGCCCGGTCGCACATCAATTGGACCTCGGCCAGCAGATGGGATGAGACCAGCACGGTGACCCCCCGCTCGGGTAGTCGCTTGATCAGTTCCCTGATCTCGACGATGCCGGATGGGTCGAGGCCGTTGGTGGGCTCGTCGAGAATCACAAGCCTGGGCCCGCTCATCAACGCAAGTGCCAGTCCCAGCCGCTGCTTCATCCCGAGCGAGAAACCCCGGGCTTTGCTGTCGGCCCGGTCGGTCAGGCCGACGAGTTCAAGCAGATCCCGGATCTCCACATCAGCGTCTCTCAGACCCAGCGTTGCTGCCTGGATCTCCATGTTCTGCCGCGCCGTGGCGCGGCCGTACAGAGCAGGACCCTCGATCAGGGAACCGGTCTGCTGAACCGCCGAGATGAAACCCGGATTACCGGGCACCACACCGAGCAGCGAGGCACTCCCGGAGTTCATGCCGGTCAGGCCGAGCAGGATCCGGATGGCCGTGGTCTTGCCGGAGCCGTTCGGCCCAAGCAGCCCGCAGACTGTGCCCTCTGGTACTTCAAGCGAAAGATCGTCAAGCGCGACTGTCTTGCCGAAGCGTTTGCTCACTCCATCGAGCCGGATCAGGGGTTCACTCATCTCACAGGCACACTACCGAGCGTCCCAGGGCGGCGCACCAGCAAGGATCCGGTCGCTGTACTCGGTGAACTCACCGGCCGAAATTGCTTCGCGGGCCCCTCGCATCAGCCGTTCCATGTAGGTCAGGTTGTGGTCCACCATCAACCGGACCGCAGTCAATTCCTCGGACTTCGAGATGTAGTTGAGATAGTCCCGGTCGTAATCGGCGCAGGCACTGCAGGGGCAGCCTGGAACCAGAGGCTCGCGGTTGCCGACCTCGCGCGGTTTGCGAATGTCGATCCGGAAGCGCTTGTCAGGGCGGGGTGCGAGGGCCATGCCGTGGCGGGCCAGACGGGTCGGAACGGCGCAATCGAAAACGTCAAGGCCAAGCGCTATCCCCCGCATCAGATCATCGACCTCACCGATCCCGAGCAGATGTTTGGCTGCGCCCACCGGCAGGTTGGGGACTGTGAAACCAAGCACCTCGGCCATCTCTTCCTTGTCGCGGCCGAGTGTCCCGCCGATCGAGATCCCGTCAACTCCGGCGGCCGAGACTGCCTCGCAGGACTCTTTCCGCAGGTCGGCGTGGGTACCACCCTGGATGATTCCGAACACGGCCTGTTTGTCAGGTCCGTGCTCCCCGTGCCAGTCGAGGCAGCGCTGAAGCCAGCGATGGGTCCGTTCGGTCGAGCGGGCCGTGTAATCGCGATCGGCATGGAACGGTGTGCATTCGTCGAAGACCAGGGCGATATCGGATCCGAGCAGAGCCTGCACCTGCATCGATTCCTCCGGCGAGAGCATCAGTTCCGAGCCGTCCTTGTAGGAGCGGAAACGGACTCCCTCCTCCTCGATCCCCAGGGTCTTTCCCTGGCCATGCATGTTGCGATTTGAGCCCTTGATTTCTTCTGCCACTCCCCCGTGTGCGAGAGAGAAAACCTGGAAGCCGCCCGAGTCAGTGATGATCGCCTTGTCCCAGGCCATGAACCCGTGGAGACCTCCGGCCTCGGCGATCCGCTCGGGCCCGGGCGCCACCAGTAGGTGGTAGGTGTTGCCGAGAACCATCTCGTAACCCATGCCTTCGATCTCGCGGGAAGACATCCCCCGGACCGAACCTTTGGTCGCCAGCGGAATGAAGGCGGGCGTCTCTACCGGCCCGTGCGGGGTCTGGAGAATCCCGCGGCGGGCGTCACCGTCACGGGCCTCGATCTCGAAAATCAGGCGGTTCGGATCCTGCCTCACTGAGGCTCGATCAGGCTCCGGCCCGTCATTTCCGCGGGCTGCTGGATTCCGAGCATCTCGAGGATGGTCGGAGCGACGTCGGCAAGGATGCCGCCACTGGCCAGGCTGAAGCCTTCCGCGGTAACGATTACCGGCACCGGGTTGAGCGAATGGGCCGTGTTCGGTGAGCCATCGGGCTCGAGCATGTGGTCGGCGTTGCCGTGGTCAGCGGTAATCAGGCAGGCACCGCCGGAGGCGAGCACCGTCTCAACCACCCGGGCGAGGCATGAGTCCACTTCCTCGATCGCCTTGACCGCGGCGGGGATTACTCCGGTGTGGCCGACCATGTCGGGGTTGGCGAAGTTGATGATCCCGAACCGGGGTTCATCTTCATGCCAGCCGGCGATGAAAGCATCCGCCGCCTGGTTGGCGCTCATTTCGGGCTTGAAGTCATAGGTGGGAACGTCACGGGGGGACTCGACCAGACGCCTGTCTTCCCCGGTCCACTCCGCTTCCCGGCCACCGTTGAAGAAGTAGGTCACATGAGGGTATTTCTCGGTTTCGGCGACGTGGAGCTGGCGCCCGCCATCCTCCGAGATGACTTCGGCCATGGTCACCTCCGGCCGCTCCTCCGGGAAGGCCACCGGATACGGCCAGCCTTCGCGGTAGGAGGTCATGGTTGTCAAATCGAGCAACGGTCCGCCGGAGCGGGTGAACTCGTTGAAGGCGGGATCGGCGATCGCCCTGGTCAGCTCCCGGGCCCGGTCCGGCCGGAAGTTGATGAAGATCGCGGTGTCGCCATCGCGGGCCCCGTCGTAGCCGGCGATCACCGTCGGCTTGATGAACTCGTCGGTCAGGTCGATTTCGTAGGAATCGGCGACTGCCTGGCCGGCGGAAGGTGATTCGGGTCCTGCTCCGTGAATGATCGCGTCATACGCCAGCTTGACCCGGTCCCAGCGGGTGTCGCGGTCCATGGCGTAATAGCGGCCGCTCACGGTGCCGATTCGGCCGGCCGAGCGGAGCCAGCGTTCCAGCTCCTCGATGTACTTCGCCCCTCCATGAGGCAGGGTGTCGCGGCCATCGGTGATCGCGTGGAAGATCACATCCGGCACCCCTTCCTGGGAAGCCAGCTCCACGCAGGCCTCCAGGTGCTCCCAGCCCGAGTGGACGCCGCCATCGGACACCAGCCCGATCAGGTGAAGGCGCCCGTTGCCGTCCACGGCCCGCTGGCAGGCTTCGACCAGGACCTCGTTGTCAAAGAAGGAGCCGTCGGCCACGGAGGTATCGATCCGGGCCAGGTCCTGCTTGACGATTGCGCCGGCACCGAGGTTCAGGTGACCGACCTCGGAATTGCCCATCTGACCTTCGGGCAGGCCCACGTCAGGGCCTTGAGCGCTGAGCTGGGAGTTCGGGTACTGCTCCCAGAGCCGGTCGAAAGTGGGGGTGTTGGCCAGCGAAATCGCGTTTCCTGGTCCGGGCTCGGCCAGCCCCCAGCCATCGAGGATGATCAGTGCGGCCGAGGGAACGGGCAGGGTTGCCATGAGTTGGCCGCCTACTCCTGCGCCGGAGCGGCAGAGACGATCGCGCCAAAATCTGCCGGGTCAAGGGCGGCACCGCCGACCAGGGCCCCGTCAATGTCCGGCAGCGACAGTAGTTCAACTGCGTTCCCGGGCTTGACCGACCCGCCGTAGAGGATGCGGACCCGTTCGGCCTTCTCCGGGTCACGGGAGCGAAGCAGGTTGCGGATGAACTGGCAGGCATCCTGGGCCTGCTCCGGCGAGGCAGTCAGCCCCGTACCGATCGCCCAGACCGGTTCGTAGGCGATTACGACCTTGTCCAGGTCATCGGAGTGGATCTCGGCCAGGTCCGTGAGAACCTGGTGTGAGAGCACCGATTCGGTGTCGTTCGACTCGCGTTCGGACTGGGTTTCACCGACGCAGAGGATCGGCTCGAGCCCGGCCTCGATCGCCTTCGGAACCTTGCGGGCGAGAGACTCATCTGTTTCGCCGAAGGACTGGCGCCGCTCTGAATGCCCGAGAACCGCGCCATCGACGCCGATGTCGAGAAGCATCGGAGCGGAGACCTCTCCGGTGAAGGCGCCCGCGTCCTCGTAGAACATGTTCTGGGCCGCAACCCTGACGGGGGTACCGGAGCATCGTTCAGCGACCCGCTGGAGCGCGAGCCAAGGCGGACAGAGCACCACTTCAGCGTCATCCGCGGACTGCGAAGGCAGAAAGGCGTCCAGGAACTCATCCGCCTCGGAGGCGGTCTTGTTCATCTTCCAGTTGGCTGCTACATACGGTCGGCGGCTCATATCCTGCCTCTTTCAGTTGTCATTCAGGGCGGCAACGCCGGGGAGGGTCTTACCTTCCAGCAGTTCAAGTGAGGCGCCGCCTCCGGTCGATACCCAGTCCACGTTTTCGGTCAGCCCGAACTGGACCAGGGCGGCGACTGAATCACCACCGCCGACCACCGTGAAACCGGCTGCCGCGGCCACCGCCTCCGCGACGGTGCGGGTGCCCGCGGCGAAAGGATCGAGTTCGAATGCACCCATCGGCCCGTTCCAGAGGACCGTTCCGGCTGAAGAGACCCTCGCCGCGTAGTCGGCTGCCGACTTCGGGCCGATGTCGAGTCCCATCCAGCCATCTGGCACCTCAACACCGTCCAGCTCTTTCGTCTCCGTGTCAGACGAGAACTCGCGACCCAGAGCGAGGTCGGTCGGCAGAACGAGCTGGCAGTTGCCAGCTTCCGCCTTCCCGAGGGCTTCCAGAGCGAGGGGTATGTCTTCGTCATGGCAGAGTGAACCGCCGATCGAATGGCCCTGTGCGCGGAAAAAGGGGAAGCACATGGCGCCACCGATCAGGATCTGGTCGGCGATTTCCAGAAAGCGGTCGATCACGCCGACCTTGTCGGAGACCTTCGAGCCTCCAAGGACCACGACGAGCGGCCGGGTCGGGTCAGCGGCGACCGAGGTCAGGTTCTCGACCTCCTGCTCGAGCAGCAGCCCGGCGAAGGCCGGCAGGTCCGAGGCGACCCCCGCGGTGCTCGCGTGGGCGCGATGAGCGGTACCGAAGGCATCGTTTACGTAGAGGTCCGCGAGATCGGCCAGTTTGCGGGCGAGCTCCGGATCGTTGTCGGTTTCTCCCGCTTCGTAACGGGTGTTCTCGAGCAGCAGGACATCACCCGGTTCGAGTGCCTCTGCCTTCTGTCTTGAATCTTCGCCACCGACGTCTGCCGCAATCGCGACCGGCTTTCCGGTCAGCTTGGCAAGGCGACCGGCGGCCGGAGCAAGTGAAAGCTCCGGCACTACCTGCCCTTTGGGTCGGCCCAGGTGAGAACAGAGAATTACCCTGGCTCCCTCACCGGTCAGGTACTCGATGGTCGGCAGCGCCGCCCTGATCCGGGTGTCATCGGTGACCACGTCCCCGTCAAGGGGAACGTTGAAGTCAACCCGGACCAGGACCCGCTTGCCATCGACATCGGCGTCGCGGACCGTCGCCTTGCCGAAAGCCATGTTCAGCTCCTCTGCTGGCCAGCCCTAAAGGACTTTGCCCATCAGCTCTACGCAGCGGTTCGAGTAGCCCCACTCGTTGTCGTACCAGGAGACCGCCTTGATCAGCTTGCCGTCACCGATTGACTGGGTGCAGTCGGCGTCGAAGATCGAGGAATGCGGATCACCGACGATGTCGGATGAGACGATCGGGTCCTCGGTGTAGGCGAGGATGCCCTTCAGCGGACCCTCGGCTGCGGCCTTGACCGCGGCGTTCACCTCGTCGATCGAAGTCGCTCTCGACGGCGCGAAAGTGAGGTCGACGACCGAGCCGGTGATCACGGGGGCACGAACCGCGAAGCCGCTCAGCTTGCCGGCCAGCTCGGGCAGCACAAGACCAACGGCCTTGGCGGCTCCGGTGGTGGCCGGAATCAGGTTCTGCGCGGCCGCGCGGGCCCGGCGCAGGTCCTTGTGCGGCATGTCCTGAAGTCGCTGATCCGACGTGTAGGCGTGGATCGTGGTCATCAGGCCGTATTCGATGCCCACCGAGTCGTTGATCGCCTTGGCAAACGGGGCGAGGCAGTTGGTGGTGCAGGAAGCGTTCGAGATGATGTTGTCTTTCTCGGGGTCGTAATCCTCGAAGTTGACGCCGAGGGCGACGGTCACATCCGGATCGGTCGCCGGAGCCGAGATGATTACCTTCTTCGCGCCAGCGGTCAGGTGCTTGGCCGCATCGTCACGCTTGGTGAAGAAGCCGGTGGACTCGAGGACGACGTCGACGCCGAGGTCGCCCCAGGGCAGATCGGCGGGGTCCCGCTCGGCGAGGACCCTGATCTCCTTGCCGTCAACGATGATTCCGCCTTCACTGGCCGAAACCTCGCCGTCAAAACGGCCGAGGATCGAGTCGTACTTGAGCAGGTGCGCGAGGGTCTCGGTGTCGACCAGGTCGTTGATCGCGACGATGTCGAGATCGGCGCCCGAATCGTGGGCTGCCCGGAACACATTCCGACCGATTCGACCGAAACCGTTGATTGCCACCTTGACGCTCATTCGCTACCGCCTCCTGGGAAAACTGGGTTGGTAAAACTCTGATTGCACCTAGATTCTACGGCCCCAAACATCCAAACGCCGTCCGCCTGATCGTTGGGCGAGGGCCCGGTCCGGGGCATGCCCCCTTCACCGTCGCTGCGCTCCCCATCCAGAGGTTCAGGCGGCACACCCCGAACCGAACCCTGCAGGACCTGTCAATCCACGAGGCCGAGGTCCGTTTCTCCGCGGAACGGAGTCCGATCATCCATTTATGAATGTTCTGATCGGAGGGGTTGAACCTGGAGGAGGAGCGAAGCTCGCCGACTTACTTATGTATAGGCGGGTCGGCCCCG
>JAUPTY010000193.1 GCA_030917845.1 Actinomycetota bacterium
ACAGCCTTTTCTGTTCATCTCAAGCCATCAGAACGAAACGTACTTGCCTCTTGCCAAGACGGGGGATGATTCTCTGACGATCGGTCGCTTGTCGCCCGAAGGTTCCACGGACCAGACCTTCGGTACCGATGGAGTCGCTTCAGTCCAAATATGGGGCGGGAAGCGGGTCCTGACAAGTGACGTCGCAGCGTCGCCTTCCGGTGGAGCCGTCATTGCCGGCAAGGTTCATCGACCACTTGTTAACCCAGCGGAGCAGCCGGCGAGCGCAACGCTGGCCAAGGTTGACAACGACGGTAATCGGGACCTCTCATTCGGCAAGTGCGGTGTCGTCACGATTCCTTCGGTGCCCTCCGAGGATCGTGCTGCTCCCAAAGCGAACGCCAAAGCTCTTGATAGTCGACTCGGCTTGATGGTCGAGGCCTGGGTCCGCCCGGCGAAAGTTGCGAGCAAGGAGTGTGCCTGGCAAGAGGCTTCAGTCACGCTCCCTGCCAAGCTGAAACTCAAACGTGGATGGACCAGGTTCGTGCGGGCATTCGCGGGGTCGTTGACCAACGCGCCCCGGATTCCTCACGGCCAACTGGATTTCGGTACCAAGTCGATCACGGTAAGCCGTGAACCAGAAATGGAACGGCTCGGAATTCGGGTATCCGTTGCCCCTGGAGCATTTCGCAGGATTCCGCGGCGCCTTCGCGGGCGAAAGCTAAACCTGATCACAACGTATTCGTGGGCAGGCGTCGAACCGCTCTGGTCCCGAACACGCTTCAAACTGCCGAATTAGTTGTAACCGGGCGTTCGGGCCTTAGAATTCGAGGAAGTCTTCGAGGAAGCTTTTCTTTGATTTCTTCTTCTTTTCCTTGTAGCTGCTTCGATCGTCGTAGTGACGATCATCGCGGCGCTCCTGATGGGACGGGGGCGCCTGCTGGGCCGGGGGCTGTTGGGTCTGCGAGTAAAATGAGCTTTCGGCTTCGACGAGGCGCTCAAGCTCTCCGCGGTCGAGGAAGAGACCGCCGCAACCGGTGCATTGGTCAACCACAACCTGGTTTCGCTCGTAGCTACGCATTTCGGAGCCGCATTTGGGGCAAGTCAGGGCGTCAGTCATGTCGCGAATCTAATGACGTTTCTTTCAGGTTCGTTAAAGAACCCGGTCGGCGATCAGACCGGTCAGGGCCAGCGAGGAAGTTGCCGCGGGGGAGGGGGCGTTCCTGACGTGAATGGCCGCATCGGTCACCTCGATCAGGAAGTCCTCTACGAGGCTGCCTTGCCGGTCGAGTGCCTGGGCCCTCACTCCGGCCGGACCGGGGACCACGTCTGCCGGACTTAGTCCGGGAACGAGGCGGGCGGCTTCGGCCGTGAGTCGCTTCGGCCGGATCGAGTTGGCCGCCTCGCCGAGACTGGCTCGCCAGTGGTTTCGCATCAGTTGCCAAGTGCCGGGCCAGGTGACGGTTGCTCTCAGGTCCCGGCGTCGCAGGCGGCTGATCTCGTACGCGTCGCGGGCGCCGGCGATCATCGCGGTCGGGCCGATCAGCAGTGACCCGTCGATGGTGCGGGTCAGGTGGACGCCGAGGAACGGGAGATCCGGGTCGGGCACCGGGTAGACGTTGCCGCGGACGATCTCCTGCCGGTCGGGGCGCACCTTGAGGTAGCCGCCGCGGATCGGCACGATCCGGGGTTCTTCGCTGCCGCCAAAGGCCACAGCAAGCCGGTCCGACTGGAGTCCGGCACAGAAGACTGCCTGGCCGCAGTCGACGGTTCCGGTGGGTGTCCTGAGCGAGCCATGCGGGTCGGTTCCGGTAATCGGCGAAGAGAGATGGATCGTCCCTCCGGCGGCTTCGAAATCGGCGGCAAACGATTCAGCGACCCGGGCGAAGTCGGTTATCGCGGTGGCCGGCGAGTGAAGGGCGGAGAGTCCTTTTGCGGCTGGCTCGATCTCCCCGATTTCATCGGGGCCGACCCGGATCAGGCCCGGGACGCCGTTCTCCCGGCCCCGGCGTTCGAGCTCGTCAAGCCTCGGAATCTCGTCCTCGGTCGTGGCGACGATCAGCTTGCCGGTGGCCTTCCAGGGGAGTCCTTTCTCCTCGCAGTAGGCGGAGAGGCTTCTGGCGCCTTCCACGCAGAGCTTCGCCCGGAGCGAACCGGGCTCGTAGTAGACCCCTCCGTGTACGACCCCGGAGTTGTGGGAGGACTGGTGGGCGGCAAGGCGGTCCTCGGCCTCGAGCAGACAGATCCGGGCGTCAGGCTCACGGGCCTTCAGCTCGCGGGCGACCGCGAGTCCGAGAATGCCACCGCCCGCCACCGCGATGTCGCATGCGGATGGCGGTCGGTCGGTCCGGCTCATGGCCGGATTATCGACCAGCCAACCCGGCGGGTCGGATTTCCGTCGTCAAGACCGGAAATCCGACCCACCGTCGGGAACCCGTTCAGGCGGCGACTGCCTTGTCCTGCTGGTCGGCAATCACTGCGACCAGCTCGTTGAGTTCGGCCAGGAGGGCGCTCAGGTCCGCCCGGGCGACATCGTCGGTGAGGCGGTCCGAGTCGTCGATCTTCTCGTCGACCTTGCCGATCGCCACTTCACGCTCGACGGTCGGGGTGCCGGTAATCGTGAACGCCTTCCGGACCTGCTGGTTCGCCCAGATCGCTCCGAACGGCATCGGACTGGAGGAGAGGATCGCCGCCGGCTTGCCGGCCAGAGCCGATTCGCCGTGTGGCCGCGATGCCCAGTCGATTGCGTTCTTCAACTGGCCCGGCATCGACGCGTTGTATTCCGGCGTGATGATCAGCAGGGCATCGGCTGACTCGATCTGACGGCGAAGTTCCTCGACGACCTCCAGCACTTCGGACTCACGGTCCTGATTGAAGCCGGGGATCTCCTCGAGACCATCGAGGCGGCTGATTTCGACACCGTCAGGCGCCAGGTCAGCCGCAGCGTTAATCAGCCGGGTCGAGAGTGCTTCCTTGCGGAGGGATCCGGAGATCGCGAGGACCTTCATGGTTACTCGCCCGCCTTGACTGCTTCAACCGTGAGGACGAGACGGACCTTCTCGCCGACGACGGCGGCACCGTTGTCGAGGCTGGCACCCCAGGAGATGCCGTAATCGTTGCGGTTGACCGAGCCGTCTGCCTTGAGGCTGAGGACGGAGCTGCCGTCCATGCCGATGCCGGCGCCTTCGACTTCAACGTTGAGCAAGACCTCGTTGGTCACGCCGCGGAGGGTCAGGTTTCCGGTGACCTCATAGTTC
>JAUPTY010000194.1 GCA_030917845.1 Actinomycetota bacterium
CAACGACGGCGGCGGCCGGACCACGATCCCGGTTCAGTTTGTGACCGAGAACGCCAACGTCACCGCGATCACTCTCGGCTGCGCCGCGGGCAACCAGATCGCCGGCGTCTCGGGCGACATCCTGGCGATCCCGGTCCAGTAACCATGTCTACGCCCACGAAGACGAAATCAGGACGCATCTCACCGTCCATGGTGGTAGCGCTGATCGCCCTCTTCGTGGGCGTAGGCGGTACCGCCACGGCGGCCTCCGGCCTGATCAGCGGCAAGCAGATCAAGCCGAAGACCATCACCGCCAAACAACTGAAGCGCGGTGCTGTGGGAACGAAGCAGATCCGGAACAAGGCGATAACCGGGGCCAAGCTGAGGCCGGCCCTGCTGAAGTCGCTGAAGGGCGGCCCGACCGGTGCGACCGGGGAGGCCGGAGCCAAGGGTCTTCCCGGTCTTCCCGGGACTCCCGGCCCGATCGGGCCGAAAGGAGTGACCGGAGCCAAGGGCGCGACCGGGGCGAAAGGCGCAACAGGTGCCAAGGGCGCGACTGGCCCGGCCGGCATCGTTGCGGTCCAGAAGGTCGGCAGCCTGGGCAACCAGGACATCCAGGGTTCCGACGTTCCGGTATTGACTGACAACATTCCTTCGGGCAAGTATGTGGTCAACGTGAAGGTTCAGGCCACCGCGACCGCGGCCAGCAATCTCGAATGCGAGCTGAGGGTCGGGGCCACTGTTCTGGACGTGTCGGCGGTCGAGTTCGACGCGATCTTCGATGAAGGTTTCGTCTACCTCCAGGGGGTGACCGCGGCGGGAACCACCCAAGTACGGACACTCTGCTCCACCAACGTCCAGATCCAGACCAACAACCGCAGCATGATTTCCCTCCCGGTCACCTGAGCGGGCGCATTTCGCTCCCGGTTGTCTGGGGACGAGGGCGTTTAGGGGATGAGGCCGGGCCTTCGGGTCCGGCCTCTGTTCGTTTCGGCGGCCGGCAGACATCGAAACCGGGCACAGGGTGCCAATTAACCTCGTATACCGGGGTTAATTGGCACTCAGTTCGCCTCTGGACGGTTTGCGCAAGGAGAGTTCGAGCGCGAGCCGGCGGTCCGGCCGGTCGAGATCCTCGCCAAACAGTTCCCGCAACCGGGCGATCCGGTAGCGGGCGGTCTGGGGGTGAATGTCGAGGCTGCGGGCCATTTCTGCCGCATTGCCGGAATTCTCGACGTAGGCCAGGGCCGTCTCGGACATCCGGGCGTGGGCTTTCGGTGTCAGGTTCTCGATCGGCGCCATCATCTGCTCTCGCAGGCGGGCAATCAGGTCACGGCTGCGAAACAGGGCCAGGTCAACCAGGTGATCTTCGGCCCGCACGAGTCCCTCGGCGGGCAGGGCTCCGGAGACCGAGGCATCGAAGGCTGTGCGAGCCAGTTGCCAGGACTCGGCCAGACGGTCCGGTCCCCCTACCGATCCAATCGCGCAGGTTCGCCCGGCCAGGGAAACGCTGATCTGCCGGAAGCGGCCGGGTCCGACAGGGTCGGGAATGGCGACGCAACCGGAACCGTCGACCGTGGCCGAGATCACACCGATGGGGAGGATTCGGGTGACCTCGGCCAGGTCGCGTTCATGGCAGGCAACCGCCGCCAGGCTTTTGGGGATCTGCCAGGCGGCACCCCGGGCTGCCTGTTCGATCTCGGAAATCTCGGGTGCAGGGTCGCGGAGCATCAGGGTGACCAGCTCGCGTTCCCTTCTCAGTCGCGCTCCCTGCTGCTTGAACTGCGCGTCCGCGTAACCCTCGGTCGAGTCGGCCGAGAGTTCGTCGATGTAGACGAAGATTGATTCGGCCAGCAGGCTGAGGGTCTTTCCATCGAGGCCGGCATCAAGGCTCGCCGCGGCGATCCGACGCCAGGCGATGCGGGCTCCGATCCGGTAGGCCGACTGGAGGGAGTCGAGAGAACGCCCGTTCCTGAGCTCGCCCCGGCCGAGGATCACGTACACCTTGCGGCTCGCCCGGCGGTCGGCATCAGGGTTTCTGATCAGGCCGATGAACTGACCCAGCGCTTCACCGACTCCCCGGTAGACGCCCCGTCCGAAGGATCCCTCGAGGGGCTGGGCGTACTCGGGGATCTCCTGCCCGATCGATTCGAGGATCTCGCCGGCAATCCCGGAGAGTTCCGGTTCGATCACATCGGCAACCTCGGGTTTCAGGCCGCGCCAGGGCTCTTGTCTAGCAGTTCTTATAAGAACATTTATAACAACCGGGTCAGACTGATTTCATTTTTGCCAAGAAATACTCGACAAAACACCATAGATTGTCCGATATGACGCAGCAGGAGATGACGAAGCCGGAACTCACGCGACCCAAGGTGAAGCCGCAGGACTCCCCGCAACGCGAGGAGTTCACCCCTCACGAGATGCCGACGATCGACAAGATCGCCAACCTATTCGCGATCATCGTTCCCTTCCTGGCGACCCTCGCCGCGATCGTGCTGCTCTGGAATCAGATCGTCACCGCGGCTGACCTGCTGATCATGGTCGGCATGTACGTGCTGACCGCGCTGGGCATCACGGTCGGGTTCCACCGCCTGCTCACCCACCGGTCCTTTCAGACCTTCAAGCCGGTGGAGTACTTCTTCGCGATCATCGGCTCGATGGCGGTTCAGGGACCGGTTACCACCTGGGTCGCGGACCATCGCAAGCATCACGCCCACACCGATCAGGAGGGTGATCCGCACAGCCCTCACGTCGGTCCTGACGGCGCGCCCAAGGGAGCCCTCGCCGGGCTCTGGCATGCCCATCTGGGCTGGACCTTCTCCAAATACGGGGAGGCCGACCAGCAGAGGTATGCCCGCGACCTCTACGAAGATCCGGGCATGCAGTTCATCAGCAAGTACTTCGTGCTCTGGGCTCTGCTCGGCCTCGCGATCCCTACTTTGCTCGGCTACCTGGTCACCGGCACCGCCGCCGGCGCACTCGGCGGGTTCTTCTGGGGCGGTCTGGTCCGGGTCTTTTTCGGCCACCACATCACCTGGTCGATCAACTCGGTCTGCCACTTCCTCGGCGCTCGCCGGTTCGATGTCGATGACGAGTCGACCAACGTCTTCTGGCTCGCCCTGCCCTCATTCGGCGAATCCTGGCACCACAACCACCACGCCTTTCCCCGCTCGGCCGAGCACGGTCTGAAGAAATGGGAGCTTGACCCCAGCGCCTGGGTGATCGGCGGGATGGAAAAAGT
>JAUPTY010000035.1 GCA_030917845.1 Actinomycetota bacterium
GGCCCGGGCCAGAGCCACCCGCTGCTGCTGGCCACCCGAGAGCTGGGCGGGATGCCGGGACTCGAAGCCTTCCATCCGGACTGCCGCGATCATTCCCTCGATCCGTTCGGTCGCCTGAGCTTTGTCCAGCTTCTTGATCTTCAGGCCGAATTCGACGTTCTCTCTCACAGTCATGTGAGGGAAGAGCGCGTAGTTCTGGAAGACCATGTTCACGTTGCGCTTCTTGGGTGATGTCCAGGTCACGTCTTCGCCAGCCAGCTCGATTCGGCCGGAGGTCGGCTCCTCGAAGCCGGCGATCATCCGCAGGGTCGTGGTCTTGCCGCAGCCGCTGGGGCCGAGCATCGAGAAGAACTCGCCGTTGCGAATCTCGAGATCGATTCCGTTGACCGCGGTCGCGTCCCCGAACTCCTTGGTCAGCTTGCTCAGGGTTATCAAGGCGCTTCCTTCCCGATGACGGTTACGAAGAGGTCATTGACGTTGGTTCCGGTGGCGCCGGTATCGATCAGATCCCCGAGCCGGTCGAGCGGTTCTCGGGAGGTGTGGGAGAGCAGGGCCTGGCGCAGGTCGAGACCGATCTCCGAAGCCCGGGTGGTGGTGCGACCGTCGCAGATCCCGCCGGCCGCTTCGGTGCCACCGTCGGAGCCGTCCGTGTCCATGAAGAGCGATGCGACCTGGCAGCCCGAAAGGATGGATGCGGCAGCCAGAGCGGCTTCTTGTCCCGGGCCGCCGTCACCGAACGAGCCCTTGCCGGCGATCGTCACGGCGTTCTCGCCACCGCAACCGAGGATCACCGTTCCGGGCTCGAATGGGTAGCCCCCGTTGCTGCTGGAGCGGGCCATGTCCGCGATAAAGCGACCCATCTCGCGGGCCTCGCCCTCCAGCGTGGTGGTCAGGACCACAGGCTGATATCCGCGGCTTCTGGCCTCGGTAACCATCGCTTCGCAGACGCCGATGCCCGTGACGAGCATCGAGGTGTGGATCTCGATTCCGGAGAGGTCCGGGGACTCCGCTGCGGGAGAGTTCAGGTGGTTGACGATCGAGGCGGGGATCTGGTCCCAGATTCCGTAGTCCTTGAGCACCGCGACAGCGTCAAGGACGGTCGAGGTGTCCTGAACGGAGGGATCGGTGACCAGGTCATGAACGTCACCGGCCACGTCGGAGATCGTCAGGTTGACGATCCGGGCGGGTGCGATGTCGGCGGCAAGCCGGCCACCCTTGACGGTCGAGACGTGCTTGCGGACCGTGTTCACCTCGGATATTGGCATGCCCGAACCGAGTAGCAGTTCATGCAACCGACGCTTGTCTTCGAAGGTGACTCCGTCGGGTGGCAGGGAAGCGAGGGCCGAACTGCCACCGGTGAAGCAGGCGATGACCAGGTCGCCCTCGCGGGCTTCCTCGGCCAGCTCTTCCAGGTGGAGTGCGCCTTCCACCGATTCCCTGGTCGGCAGGGGGTGGTCGGCGATGTAGGCATCGATGTGTTTCAAGTCGGCGGTCTCGCCCCGGCGCAGGATCACCACGCCGCCGTCGATGCGGTCACCCAGAACATCTTCCAGGGCTTCCGCGATCGGCAGGGTGGCCTTGCCGGCACCGAGAATGTAGAGCCGCTGATCGCTGCTCAGCCGATGCTCGATGCCGTCGATCATCACGCCGTCCGGAGTCAGGCTGACCGCATCCCTGGCGGCGCCGGCTCCGTCACATGATGCGAGACCAACCTGGGCGATCTCCAGGGCGTCCCTACGCAGGTCGGTGAGGCCGCGCGAGCAGAGCTGATCCAGATTCCGGATCGAGGCCCTGCTGTTCTGCACGGCCTCTGACATCAGGCTCCCGACTCGGTTTCCTGGCTGCGCTCGGCGTGAAGGCCGATCAGGTTGGCTGCAGCCTCGTCCAGGTGGGCGCGGAAGAGCTCCACGGCCCGGTCGACATCACCGGCAATCACCGGGGCCAGCAGTTCCTCGTGTTCCGCTGCGACCTCGGCGGGAGCGTCATAGACGGGCCGGAGCTGGGCCAGGCAGAGCACGATTTCGGACTGGAGACCCTGATACGCCCGGATGAGGCGCGGGCTGTTGGTGGCGTCGATGATCGCCCGGTGGAAGCGCTGGTCGGGCCAGACGACTTCCCGCCAGGGCGCATCGGCCGAGAGCGCCGACATCTCGCTCACGGCCCGCTGGGCCTCGGCCGGAACCACCCCGGCCTCGGTCACGATCCGGACGGCTTCGATCTCAAGTGCATCACGCAGCTTGAAGATGTCAGCCACGTCGTCGGTCGCAAGCACGGCGACTTCAACGCCGCGATGGGGCTCCCGCTTGAGCAGACCTTCGTTGATCAGGATCTGGGTGGCCGCCCGGAAGGAATGGCGGGCGATTCCCAGTCGCTCGGCGAAGTCATGCTCTCTCAGCCTCGCCCCTGGTTCGAGGTTGCCGTCGAGGATCAGCTCACGCAAGGCGTTTGCTGCCGCTTCCACGGTCGAAACGGGGGAGACACGGACTCCGATGTCAGGCAGATTCTCGGTCATGTGTTGGATTATTCCACAATCAGGCAATCTCGCAAGGGATTTCGGGATCAGGAGCCGAAGACGTCCCCCGGGTAGGTCGCGTTCTCGCCCAGTTCCTCGCTGATCCGGATCAGACGGTTGTACTTGGCCGTCCTTTCGCCACGAACCGGTGCTCCGGTCTTGATCTGTCCGGCACCGAGGGCCACCGCCAGGTCGGCGATGATCGGATCTTCGGTCTCGCCCGAGCGCTCGGAGACGACCACCGAGTATCCGGCCTTGTGGGCCATCTCGGCTGCATCCAGGGCCTCCGAGAGCGTGCCGATCTGGTTGAACTTCCAGAGCAGGGAGTTGGCCGAGCCGATCTCCAGGCCGCGGGCGAGCCGGGCCGGGTTGGTGGTGAAGAGGTCGTCACCGACGATCTGGACGCCGGCCTCTTCGGTGATCTGGGCGAAGCCTTCGAAGTCCTCTTCGTCGAGCGGGTCCTCGATCGTCACCACGTCGAAGTCGGCGATCAGTTCCTTGTAGAGCGCGATCATTCCGTCGCGGTCACGCTTCTCGCCGGCAACGAGGTAGGTACCGGTGGCATCGTCGTAGTAGTGGCTGGCCGCGCAATCCAGCCCGTAGCGGAACCGGCCCTTGTGTCCGGCCGCCTCGACCGCCTCATGGAGCAGGCCGAGGGCCTCTCGGGGGTCGCTGATCGCCGGGGCGTAGCCACCTTCGTCACCGGTGTTCAGTGCGGGCTTTCCGTAGCGCGGGAGCAGAATGTCGGCCAGGGCGAGATTTACCTCGGTCGAGATCTGGAGCGCTTCCATGATCGAGTCGGCACCGACCGGAATCACGATGAACTCCTGGAAGTCGAGGTCGTTCGAGGCGTGCTTGCCGCCGTTGATCAGGTTGACCAGCGGCACGGGGAGGATGTGCGCATTCGAGTTGATCGCGCGGTAGAGCGGAAGCGCGTGGGCATCGGCCAGGGCACGGGCGGCGGCGAGGGATACGCCGAGGATCGCGTTCGCACCGAGGCGGCTCTTGTTCTCGGTGCCGTCGAGCTCGATCAGGGTCTTGTCCAGCGTGCGCTGGTCGACCAGAGGCTGGCCGAGCAGGGCGTCGGCGATTTCACCGGTCACGTGGCCGACGGCCTGGAGCATGCCGAAACCACCAAAGCGGCTGCCGCCGTCCCGGAGTTCGAAGGCTTCGTTGACGCCGGTCGAGCGACCGGAGGGGACGTCAGCGGTTGCCGAAATCACTTCGTCGAGCTCGATGTCGACCTGGAGTGTGGGAAGGCCGCGGCAGTCGAGTACTTCGCGGGCGGCAATTCCGGTGATGACGGGTGAGACGAGAGTCATTGACTGGTTCTCCTTGGATTCACTTCTTCTCTTGAACTTTGTTGGATCATTCCACAAAACAACAGAATCCGGCTAACCTGTCAAGTGCAGTCCCTGAAAACGGAGAGAGGAAAGCGCCTCAAATGCCCAGATCATCGGCTTTTCAGCCAATTTCAAGCGATCGAGTCTCGGAGCTCATGTCCCGGGAGCTGGAGGCCTTCGAGGCAGCCCGGCCACGCTCTCGCGAGATCCACGAACAGGCCGGCGAGGCACTTCTTTCCGGTGTTCCGATGAACTGGATGACCCGCTGGCCGGGTTCTTTCCCGGTCTTCTTCGACGAGGCAAAGGGCAACCGGCTGACCGATGTCGACGGCAACCGGATGATCGATTTCTGCCTCGGCGACACCGGCGCCATGACCGGCCATTCACCCGAGCCGACGGTCGCGGCAGCCTCGCGCCAACTGGCCCACGGAATCACCACGATGCTGCCGAGTGAGGATTCGCTCCCGCTCGGTCTGGAGATGAAGCGACGCTTCGGACTTGATCAATGGCAGTTCTCTCTTTCCGCTAGTGACGCCAACCGCTTCTCGATCCGGCTCTGCCGGGAAGTGACCGGCCGCGACAAGATCCTCGTGTTCAACCACTGCTACCACGGCTCGGTTGACGAGACGGTGGCCCGGCTGGTTGACGGCAAGCCGGCATACCGGGTCGGCAACATCGGCCCTCCGGTCCCGATCGCCGAGACCACCCGGGTGGTCGAGTTCAACGACTTCGAAGGCCTGGAACGGGAGCTCGCCCATGGCGACGTGGCCTGCGTCCTGGCCGAACCGGCCCTGACCAACATCGGCATTGTCCTGCCCGAGCCGGGATACCTGGATGCGGTGCGCGATCTGACCCGGAAGTACGGAACCCTGCTGATCATCGATGAAACCCACACCTTCTGCTGCGGACCGGGTGGCTACACAGCCGCCCACGGCCTCGACCCGGACATGATCACGATCGGCAAACCGATCGCCGGAGGAGTACCGACCGGTGCCTACGGGATGACCGAAGAGATGGCCGAGCGGGTGCTGGACAAGACGGTCTGGGAAGCGGCCGACGTGGGCGGCGTCGGAGGCACCCTGGCTGGCAACGCACTCTCCATGGCGGCCGCCAGGGCAACCCTGGAGGAAGTCCTGACCGACGAGGCCTTCGCCCACATGATCGAGATGGGTGAACGCTTCGAGGAAGGCGTCCAGCGGGTGATCGACGATTCGAACCTGGCCTGGACGGTCACCAGGCTGGGCTGCCGGGCCGAGTACATGCTGGGTGCCGAGCGGCCGAAGTCCGGCCAGGAAGCGTCAGATGCCTTCGATGTCCCGCTCGATGCCCTGCTTCACCTCTACATGCTGAACCGCGGCATCCTGATGACGCCATTCCACATGATGGCCCTGATGTGTCCGGACACCAGCCCGGAGGACGTCGACGCGCACACCACCACCCTGGCCGAGGCCGCCGCGGAACTGACTGCGGCCTGAAGTGGCAGCACAGTAGATCGAGACCGGAAAAAGGGCCAAATAGCGCACCCTTTTCCGATCTCGGCGATCTAGCTCGGGTCGGAAGCGGGTTCGGCGTGGCGCCTGAGGGCGCCCTTGGTGCCCGGGGTGATCTGGCCCGCTTTGGCGACCGACCAGAGAACCGCGACCCAGAGCAGGGTGGCGGTCGCAACGTGGAGCCAGACCATCCAGGCCGGGAGGTGCAGCTGCCACTGGGTGATCCCGAGAGCGATCTGGAAGCAGATCACGCCGAAGGTGACGAAGAGTGGTTTCTGCGCCCGGTTGTCTCCACCCTGACGCCGCACGATGAAGATCACCGCCAGCACCGACAGGGCGAATATCACTGCCATCGCCGCGTGGCGCTGAGCGATCCACTCGAGCGTGTCGGCACCCTTGAAGTCGAATCGCCGGACCAGTTCCTTGTCGTGGTCACCAGGGTGGGGGCCGGAAGCGGTGGTGATGGTGCCGAGGAAGATCGTCAGCTGCCCGATCGGGATCAGGGCCCGAACCGCCCAGGTGCTGATCCAGTCGGTCGAATAGCGCCGCTCGCCCGGCTCGTGTCTGGAACACCAGAAGAGGGCGAAGGCGGCGTCGATCAGGATCATCGAGAGGATGAAGTGGAAGATCACCAGCTCGGGAGGCAGGTGGTAATAGACGACGAATGCTCCGAGCACGATCTGCCCGATCACGCCGAGTGGCAGCAGCGCTCCGATCCAGACCAGATGCTTGCGGTAAGGACGGCGGAAAAAGGCGAGCAGTGATGCGGCGATGACGGCGACCGAGACGAGTCCGGTCAGGAGCCGGTTTCCGTATTCGATCCAGGCGTTGATCTGGGCCGGTGCCACGTACCCTCCGTAGCATTTGGGCCAGTCGGGGCAACCCAGACCGGAGGCAGTAAGTCTTACCGCGGCACCGGTGAACACGATGCCGATCAGCGTGACCAGCGCGATCAGGGTAATGACCTGATAGAGCTCAGGCGAAACGCTGAATCGGCGAATCCGGGCCAGGAGGCCGGACTCAGCCGTTGGCATCAGCCGCAGCTGATGTCACGAGGAACTCGATCAGCTGATTCAGCTGCTCGGCGCTGATCTTGGTGCCGTAGTCGCTTGGCATGGCGTTCGGGAAGCCGGGGGCGATGACCGCGCCCGGATTGACGATCGATTCCCGGATCTTGGCTTCGGTCATGCCGGGGATGACTTCATCGAGATTGGGGCCGAGCTGGCCGGCAGACTGGGCAGCAGCGAGCTGATGGCAGCTGCCACAGCCGTTGTTGGCGTAGATCTGGGCGCCGGGACCCTCGCCGGGAGCCTTGGGCGGCTCGATGCCGGGCACTCCGGCAACTGCCGCGACGTAGGCGGCGACATCTTCGAGGTCGTTGCCCTCGAGGATGTTGGCGGGCATGGTGACACCGGGGAAGTTGCCGTAGCCGTCGGTGCTCTGGGGCCGAATCACCTGGGCACGAACGATGCCCTTGATCGTGTCCTCATCCATGCCGATCTCACGGGCCGAAGCGAACGCCGTATCGAGGTTCGGACCCTGGACGCCGGTGCTGGCGGCAGCCTTCAGAACGTGGCAGGTGCCGCAGTTCGCGTTGAAGAGCTGACGGCCACGGTCCTCGAAGGTATTTTCGACCGGAGCGGAAGAGGTAGAGCCGCAACCTGCCACGACCGCGCCGAGGACGGCAACGGAGGCTAGAAGGACCGGAAGCTTGGTGGAGAACTTGTTCTTCTTCATGGCAGTAGGTGAAGCTCCGCCATTCTATATATCGAGGCGGCACCGCGGCCTCGTCGCTGTTTGAGACATCTCGCACAATCAGATAGTCTGGCAACGATCGTTACAAACTCCGGAAGGGATGAGATGCGCGTCAGTGTCGGGATGTCGGAGGTGGTACTCCGTGTAGGGCCGGAACACACCCTGCGTGAAGCCGCGCAGAAGATGAGCAGCCGCTCGGTAGGTGCTGCGATCGTCGAGCACGACGAGTGGCCCGGACCGCAGATCCTGACCGAACGCGATGTGTTGAAGGCAGTTGGTGCGGGCCTCGACCCGGATGTCGAAAAGGTCGGCGACCACATGAGTGAGAGAGTGATCACCGCCTCCCCGGAGTGGAGTCTTGAACGCGCCGCGACCGAGATGTCAAAGCGCGGAATCCGCCACCTCACGGTGTACCGCGACGGCGAACTGGTCGGAGTCCTTTCAATGCGCGACATCATGCGCGTCTGGACTTCCGACGGGGCCACCTCCAGCCAGGCCGTCTAGGTCCGGGCGGCACTTAACTGCAAGTCGGCGAGCTTCGCCCCGCCTCCAAGTTCAACCCGTCCGATCAGGACATCCGTGAATGGATGATCGGACTCCGCCCGTGGTTGTACGGACCTGAGAATGGTTGGGGTAGCCGTGGGGTTGGGTGGGCGTCGTCCGGGACACTCGAGGGGGAGGGCGGCTGAATGCCGCCCGCGACCGTCCCGGCGATGCCTGCCCGACCCCACGGCGTAACCACGACTGCACGAAAAAGGGCCCCCTGAGGGACCCTTTGGAACCTAAGTCGGGGGCTACTCGGCCGTGGGGGCCTTGAAGCTTTCGACCGGGAGCTCGGCGCGGGCGTCTTCCTGCTCGCGGGGCAGTTCGTAGAAGGAACGGCGGCCCTTGCGAATCATGCTGCGCAGGGCGAAGAGGCAGAAGAAGAAGCCGACGAAGGCGTAGAACCAGGCGGGGAACATGAAGTCATTGGCAAAGGTGCCGGCGACCAGTCCGAGGACCCCAAGGGCAAAAAGTGCCGGACCCCAGGATGGAGCGGGGATTTGAATCGTCTCGGTCGGCTTGGTGATCTGGCTCATCTCGGTATCCCTAGTTCGCGATGTAGAGGACCGCGAAGACGAAAGTGAGGGCGAAGATCGCCGCGGACCCGGCACCGAGAATCATGCCGGTAGTGAAATTCGACTTGGAAGTATTGCGGTCCATGGCCGAAGTTCTATCAAGCTTGGGCGACGGCAGTCACTGCCATCGCGATGAAAAGAAGGGCGAGGTAGGCGAGGGAATAGAGGTAGGCCTGGAGGGTGATCTTGGGGCCCGGTCGGCGCCAGAGGGCGAAGGAGAACCCGATGTAGACCAGACCGAGGGCGACCGACGCGGCAAGGTAGAGCGGTCCGAGCAGGCCGGTGCAGTAGGGACCGACGGTGAAGCCGACCATGAAGATGGTGTAGATGAGGATCGACTGGCGGGTGGCTGCCTCGCCCTTGACCACCGGCAGCATCGGAACTCCGGTCTTGGCGTAGTCATCCTTGATCATCAGCGAAAGCGCCCAGAAGTGAGGCGGGGTCCAGAAGAAGATGATCATGAAGGGCCACATCGCATCCAGGGTGAGCCCGCCGGAAGCTGCGGCCCAGCCGACCAGGGGCGGCACGGCACCGGCGCTACCACCGATCACGATGTTCTGGGGAGTGAGTGGCTTCAGCCAGAGGGTGTAGAGAAAGACGTAACCGAACAGACCGACCATCGCCAGCGCGGCTGACAGGAAATTGACCGTGAACCAGAGCTGGAAAAAGGCGATCGCGCCGAGTGTGATGCCGAAGATCAGGCCGTTGATCGGCTTGATCCGGCCATCGGCCAGGGGCCGGTTCTTGGTCCGGTTGTTCTTGGCGTCGCGGTTCCGGTCGATGTAATGGTTGATCGCTCCGGCGCCACCGGCCGCGAGGTAGCCGCCGAGCATGGTCCAGAGGATGGTAGAGAGGGCCGGGCCGGAGGGGTCGGCCACGAACATCGTGGTGACCGTGGTCAGCAGCAGCAGACTGATGATCCGCGGCTTGGTCAGCGAGATGTAATCCCGCACCAGCGGGATCACTTCAAGCTGCAGGCCGGTCTGCGCGGGCGCAGCGGCCTGCCGAGAGCGCACAGCGCGCGCGTCGGCACCAGGAGTCATAGGACTCAGGCTACCGGCTGGGCAACACCCTCGGCCTCTGCGTTCTCGTCATCGCGGCGTTTGATCGCTTCGCGGATGTCGCGCATCGGACGGGTGCTACGGACGTCCGGAAGGACGTCGAAGTTGTGGGCCGGCGGGGGCGAGAGGGCCAGCCACTCGAGTGAATCGCCGCGGTAGGGGTCCGGGGTAGCCACCGGCTCCTCCGTCCGGCTCTTGACCAGGTTGCCGACGGCAAGCACGAGGCCGACGAAAAGGATCAGCGTGCCGACCGAGGAAATCAGGTTCCAGACGTCGAGACCTTCTCCGCTGAAGAAACGGTACGAGTCGGTGACCTGCCCTTCGACGCCAGCGGCGAAGAGCGGCAGGACGGCGATGAGCGTGCCCGCGAACATGAGGCCGAAAGACTTGGCGGCACGGTCTTCGTTGAGCTCGTGCCCGGTCATCTTCGGGTACCAGTAGGTGATCGCCGCGAAGCCTCCGAACACCACGAAGCCGATCAGGGTGAAGTGGGTTGCGGCCCAGGCGTCATAGGTCTGTGAGAGCTGCGTCGCGATCGCGATTGTGGACTGGGCGATCTCGGCGGCGAGGCCGATCGAAGCCAGGGATAGTGCGCCGAGGGCGAACCGGAGCGGTGCCCGCATGTGGAAATCGCTTTGGCTGACGGTCGTGATCAGGTTGTAGAAGATCAGTCCGAAGGGCACGATCAGGGCCAGCGCCATCAGCATCCCGTAGTACTTCCAGCCGCTCGGGATCGGGGCGGTCAGCATGTTCTGGGTCCATGCGAGCGTGCCGATCAGAGCGATCGCGATCAGCGAATAAACAAAGGACTTGCGGGGCAGTTCGCGTCCGGTGAAGGTCTGGACGATCTCACCGATGGCGGCGAGGAAGGTGACTGCCACTGCCATGTAGACCCCGGTGAAAAAGATGTATGTGAAGTGCTGCCAGAGCAGCGGAGAACCGCCCTCTTCGCCGGAGAAGAAGCCGCCTCCGTAGAGGCGGTCGATCATCAGCATGGTGATCGCCGCCAGGAAGATCGGGGCGATGATCGTGAACAGCCAGGTGACGATCGCTCCGGCCCAGGTGAAGAGCGGAGCCCGCCGCCATGCCATGCCGGGCGCCCGGAGGTTATGCAGGGTCGTCAGCAGATCGATCGAGACCATCAGCAAGCCGAGGACAATCATTCCGGTCGAGCCGATCCACACATCGACGCCGTTGTTCGGAGTGAAAGTGGCGTCAGAGAAGGGGGGAAGCGGGTTGATGCCGGCTTCCGGCGGGGTGAACAGGAAAGACGCGTAAAGCATGATGCCGCCGAAAATGAACAGCCAGAGACCGATCTGGCCGACCCGCGGGATCGCTGTGGTGCGGCTGCCGATTTGGAGCGGAACCACGTAGTAGAGAAGGCCGATGATCAGCGGCAGCGCAACCAGGAAGATCGCGGTTTCGCCGTAAACCGAAAGCAGCCGGTCGAAAGTCACACCGTTAAGGAAGACGTTCGAGGGAACAGCGAGCTGGACTCGCATCAGCAGGAGTTCCAGCGCTGCGAGGAAGATCGATCCGAAGGCGGTGGTAATCAGGATGCGCCCGATGTCCTTGTGGTCGGCGCTGGTCGCAAGCTCGATCCAGCGGGCAGGACGCGACGAAGGTCCGTCCGAGGAGATCTCGGGGCGGGTCGGCGGCATCGACTGGGGATAGCTGGTGGTGCGGCTCATTCGGCGTTAGCGCTTTCGGTCTCGTTGAGTTTGGTCGTCGAATCCATCTGCTTGACCTGATCGGCGGCTTCATCCGCCTTCTGGCGGGCCGCCTGGAACTCGGCTTCAACCTTGTCCTGGGCGACCTGGATGTCGATCCTCAGCTTGGCGATGGCCGCTTCGTACTCGGCGGGCGGTACAACCTCGACTTCGATTTCCATAGTGTCGTAGCCCTGTCCGGAGAAGACGGAGGAACGGCTTGTGTAGACGCCCGGATCATCGGCGCGGAAGTAAACCGGGTTTGTTTTGCCGGGTACGGCCAGTGCCTTGCCGGTGAGTTCCGGCAGGTTCCAGCTGTGAACCACGTCGGTGGAGACCAGGTTGAGCTGGACGGTGGCGCCGGTCGGCACGATCAGGCGCCGGTAGCTGAAGGCGCCGTTCGGGTAATCGAAGCGCCAAAGCCACTGCTGGCCGGTAGCTCTGATCTCGAGCGGCTGGCCCTCTACCTGGCCGGCGACAGTCTCGGTACTGACCGGGATTTCCCGCGACTTGTCGGAGAAGACTGTGGAAACGACGAAGAGCGCGAGCGCGAAGACACTGAGTCCAAGTGCGAGCTTTGTCTGGGAAATCTTCCTGCCCTGCTTCGCGCCAACGGCACGGGTGCGCGGGCGAGCTGCCCTGAGGATCGCCAGGTTGACCACAACGATCACGGCCAGGATCACCACGAAGAGGATCCAATGCAGGATATTTGCGTCCTCGATTCCGGGCGAAGCGGCGTCCGGATTCAGTGAGAGCGCCATCGCCGACGATGCGTTCAGCGCGAAGCCGAGAAGGATGCCGGCGAGAGAGATGAACAGAGACACTGGTTTTCTGGATCGAGGCAGCAAGGCGGGGCCATTCTAATCGCAGTAGCGGAGGCCGCGCCGCGTCGTGGCGTACGCTTCGGACTCGAGATGAGATTGCCGACCTCGTTCAAGCCCCGGCGGTCGACCAAACGGACCGCAGTTCGCCTTGCTGCTGTAGGGGCGCTGGCTGCTGCCGTAATCGTCCCCCACGTCCGCCGTCAGCTCAAGATACCCACTGCGGTAACGGTCGCATCGACCGTTTCTGCGCCGCTTGCTATCGCGGTTCTGTGGCCTCGGTCGAAACGACGCGACCTCGGCCTCTTCGCCGCCCAGATGTGGGCCTTCGCGGTCTGCCACGAGCTCCCGTACGACAACCCGAAACGACTTCGGGAGCGCCTCTACATCGAATACCCGATCAAGGTCGATCGCTGGATCGGGCGGGGAGTGCTGCCCAACGCAAGACTTCAGAAATGGCTTCATCAGGGCCGTTACGGAAACGACCTGACCAAGTTCGCGGCGTGGACCCACTGGTTCTGGTTCGTCCAGCCCTACGCGGCGATCTTCTGGATTCTCATCCGGAACAACGAGAAGTTCCCGCAGTCGGCCCGTCAACTCGCCGCAACCTTTGACATCGGTTGTGCGATGTATTTCCTCCTGCCGACTGCGCCGCCCTGGTGGGCCGCCGAGAACCGCTACATCGACCCGGAGATCGCTGACGAGCACGTCAAGCGGGTAATGCTCGAGTATGGAGAGAAGCTCCTTGGCCCGGCCTGGACGAGGATCTTCGGCACGCTCGGCTCCAACCCGTGGGCGGCCATGCCTTCGCTGCACTTCGCGACGGCCTTGATGGTGGCGATCCTGCTCAGCGACGCCGGGGGCAAGGTTGAAGGAACTCTCGGGTGGGCCTACGCGCTGTCGCTCGGATTTGGCCTGGTTTACCTGGGCGAGCACTATGTGACCGACCTGCTGGCCGGCGCCGGAGTCGTTCTGATCGCCCGCAAGGGCGAACCGCTGGCCCGGCCGCTCGTTCACATGATCAACTCCAGGCTCCGGCGACTCGAGACGCTGGCCGCCGGCGGATGACCGAAACGAAGGACGGGCAGCCAGAGGGAGCGGACGAAGGCGACGGCCTTCCCGTTTTCACCACCAGGGGGGCGATCCAGACCGCGGCGATCATTGTCGTCCTGATCGTCGCCATCTACTTCTTCCTGCCCAAGCTGGCTGGGTTCGGAGATGCGATCGGAATGCTGAAGGAAGCGAATCCGGTCTACGTGGGGATCGCGATCGGCTTCTGCGTCCTTTCCTTCATCACATATATAGCTCTGTTCAGGGCCGTGGTCGGTGGTGAAGCTTTTCCGATCACCTGGCGCGAGGCATACGAGATCAATATGGCCGGCTTCGCGGCGACCCTGCTTTTTTCGGCCGGCGGCGCCGGTGGCGTGGTCCTCACCTACTGGGCGCTAAGACAAGGCGGCATGGAGCGGCGCGACGTCGGTACGCGCATGGTGGCCTTCATCGTTCTCCATTACCTCTTTTATCCCCTGGCGATAGTGGTCTTCGGGATCCTGCTGCGGACCGGTGTGCTCCATGGCAGCACCGTCGTTTCCCTAACGATCGTGCCGGCGGCGATCGCCGGGTTCGTGATGCTGCTCGGCGGGGCGATGGCCCTGGTACCCGCGGACATCGAACGTCGGATGGGCTCTTTCTCCAGGCGCCACCCGGGGGCAAAGTTCCTGGCCAGGCTTGCCACCGTACCGGCCATGGTAGCCGACGGCACACGGGCGGCTCTTCACCTGGTCGCTCATCCCTCCCGGGCCGGTCTGGCAGTAGTCGGAGCGGTCGGTTTCTGGGCGGCCAACATCGGCATTCTCTGGGCCTCGTTCAAGGCTTTCGGCATCGCGATACCGCTCGGGGTGGTGGTGATGGGCTTCTTCATCGGGATGGTCGCCAACCTGATTCCCTTCGTCCCGGCCGGAGTCGGCGCGGTTGACGCCGGCATGATCGGGACTTTTGTTCT
>JAUPTY010000195.1 GCA_030917845.1 Actinomycetota bacterium
CCCAGGGCCGGGCCGACGGCGGCGAAGTCAACCGCCTGCTGCGCCAGCACCTCGGCCTTTAGGGATCCGGTCCGGCCTAGCGCCGGGGAAGGATCACGCGGAAGCTCCGCACGATCTGTTTCCTGCTCATCTTGCCGGTCTGGTCGACCGCCCGGACCCGCAGGGTGTGCTTGCCGGGGCTGAGGCGGGTGATCGAGATCTTTGATGAGCAGTTCACCGCCTGCTGACGGTCCAGCTTGCAGCTGAAAGCAGCCAGGGTTGAGAAAGTGCCGCTAAAACTGAAGCGAACGGTGCGTTTGCGGACTACCTTTGGCGGAGCCTTTACGAGTTTCACCGTCGGCGCCGGCGAGCCACCGACTTCGCTCCGTACATAGAGCGACTTCGCCGCATTCGAGAAGTAGGGTCCGAAAATGAATCCGCAGCTGCTGGGCGCGCTGTCACAGTAGCCATAGCTGACCACCGAGTTCACGAAGTTGCCGAGGGTGACCCAGCCGCCGCCGCTGGCGCCCTGCTGCATGAAGCAGGGACTCGCCGCGAGCGGGTAGGGCGAGATGTTGCCGCTCCCGGCCCCGTCGCGACCGGAGAACTTCGATCGGCAGCCTTGAAGCACCTCGCCGTTGAAGGGCGGGTCGGGCTTCGATGGGTAGCCGTAGAGCGTGTACTCGCGGCCCTTGGGGTTCAGGTCGAAAGCGATCTGCCTTGACCCGTAGCTGTTTTCGATCGGGGTATCGAGAGTTGCGACGGCGATGTCATAGCTGTTGGCACCGTTGTTCACCCACTGGGGGGTGGTGAAGACCTGGGTCGCGTAGTAGACGCCAAGCGGCGCGTTTCCGTTTTCGTATCCGGGGACAAAGGCGAGCTGATTCACAAACTGCCCGGCCGTACGGTCGTAGACGCAGTGTCCGGCGGTGAAAATCACGTTCTTGCGGGCCGAATTGATGATCGTCCCGGAACAGGTGAAGGTGTTGGCTCCGACGAGGAAGAAGATTTTTCCGTGTATCCGCTGGGGGAAGGCCGTCACATTGCCGGGGGTGAAGTCACCGGTAGCAGCGGAAATTCCGGCTTCAGCGGCGAGATCGGGTACGTCAAAGGAGGATGCGGGCGGCTGGTTGTCGACCGGCTGGGCGGAGAGCATGCGCTCCTTTGTCCAGAAATCAGCCGCGGAGGCGGGTCGGGCGAAAACCTCGGAGGCCACTACTTTGGAACCGCTCACTTTCGAGACCCTGGGCGGTGAAGCCCCGCGGTCGACGATGCCGGCTGCTTCAGCAACCGAGACGGACGAGACAGTGATTGCGAGGAAGGCAACTGCCATTGCTACTGCCCTGACCAAACTGCCCCCCGCCCTGCTTTTCTGACCCATAGGTCCATTAGAACAGATCAAACCGCCCCCGGTTGCGATGTGCGGGAAAATCGGGGTGCTTATACTCGCCGCCATGGCCTGGAACATCGTAATTGCCGGTGGTGGATTCGCCGGCGCAAACACTGCTCGTGAGCTCGAAAAGCTTCTGCCCCGGCAGTCATCCAGGCTGATCCTGGTCAATGACGTCAATTTCCTGCTCTACACGCCGCTGCTGCCCGAAGCCGCCGCCGGCACCCTTGAACCCCGCCATGTCGTGACCCCGCTCAGGGACATCCTCCACCGCACCAACCTGCGCCTCGGAGTGGTTGACGGTCACGACCGGGAGAACCGACAGGTAACCATCCGCAGCCATACCGGCGAAACCGAACAGGTCGATTACGACCATCTGATCCTCGCTCCCGGCTCGATCTCGCGATTCCTGCCGGTCCCGGGCCTCACCGAACATGCCGTCGGCTTCAAGAGCCTGGCCGACGCGATCTATCTGCGGAACCATGTGATCGAGACCCTCGAGATGGCCAACGCCACCGAAGACCGGGCTCTCCGCGACGAACTCCTCACGTACGTCTTCGTCGGTGGTGGCTACGCCGGCCTCGAGGCTCTTGCCGAGCTGCAGGACTTTGCCGCGGACGCAATGCAGCATTACCCCAAGGCCAGACTCCACGGCATGCGCTGGGTGCTGATCGAGGCTGCAGCGAGGGTCCTGCCCGAAATTGACGCGGAGCTTGCCGACTACGCGGTCGATGAACTCAGGGGACGGGGAATCGATGTGAAGATGGAGACAACCCTCGAAGAGGTGACGGCGACAACGGCGCGCCTCTCGACCGGCGAGGTCCTCCCGACCCGCACCCTGGTCTGGACCGCCGGAGTGGCACCGCATCCAGCCCTGAAGAACCTCGGAGTACCACTTGACGAGCGGGGCAAGGTGAAGGTCGACTCCCGGATGGCAGTCGAAGGCCTCGACGGCGTCTGGGCTCTCGGTGACGCGGCCGCCGTCCCCAATCCGGTCGGAGGCGACTGCCCGCCCACGGCCCAGCATGCGGTGCGTCAGGCCCCGGTCGTGGCGGCCAACGTTGCGGCGGCAATCGGAATCGGTGAGCCCCGCGAGTTCACCTACAAGGGTGGTGCCGCGTTCGTGAACCTCGGCCGTTACAAGGCAGTCGGCAAGATCGGCGATCGAACCTTCCGCGGATTCAAGGCCTGGTGGATGGCCCGCTCGTACCACATGAGCCAGATTCCGGGGCTTCCTCGCAAGATCCGCGCTGTGATCGACTGGACCGCCAGCCTGCCGTTTTCCCGGGACCTTTCCGAAGTCGGATCAATCGGCCGTCCCGGGGTGCTCAGCCCGGACCGCTACGCCCGTGGTGGATCACACCGGCCGGTGCAGGGTGACCCGCCCGCGGCCGGCAAGGACCGGGCCGAAGCCGAAGCCAGGCCCGACACCGACTGATCGGCCGGCCTGTCAGGGATTTCCGGTCACGGTCACCGAGGTATCCATGCCCCAGGTGGCGTGATTCGGGAGCGAGCACCACAGCCGGTAGCTCCCCGGGGAGGAAATGAACCGGATCCGGTTGACCTGACCAGGCTCCGTTTCGGGAGTCGAAAGTTCGTCCCCGCCGTCGAGGCGCCGAACATGCAGGTCATGAGCATCCTCGCCCTGATTGTTCAGCTCGATGATCGTGTCACCGGCCTTCAGGACCCTGGCGCTGAGGGTGAAGCCGAATTCCCATGCCTTGACTCCCAGCCGGGTGGGGTCGGGAGGCGGCGCGGGCCGGCAAACCCGGACCCGGACCTTGCGAACCACGACTACCCGCTTGAGCTTGCCCTGCCTCTTCACCCAGCGGACAA
>JAUPTY010000036.1 GCA_030917845.1 Actinomycetota bacterium
CTTGAGGACCATGGGCTCGAGTGGTGCTACCCCGAGGTTGACCTCGCCCATCCGCTGGATGGTGGCGGGGCGGGGGTAATGCTTCGCGACATCGAAGCGACCGCGGCCGGGCTCGGGGTTGACGGCAAGGTCTGGAAGGGACTTTTCGGAGCGCCTTCCCGGGCCTTCCCGAAACTGAACTACGACATCACCCAGCCGATCATCCACTTACCGAAGCATCCGTTCAGCCTGGCCCGGTTCGGCATTCCGTCACTGGCCCCGGCGACCACCCTGGCCGGCGGGTTCAAGACCGAAGAGGCGAAGGCACTCTTCGGTGGGGTTGCCGCCCACTCGTTTTCGCCGCTCAGACGGATCATGAGCTCGGCGATCGGGGTTGCCCTGGTCACAGCCGGCCACAGCGAAGGCTGGCCGGTCGCCAAGGGCGGCTCACAGGCGATCGCCGATGCCCTGGCCAGCGTCATCACCTCCAACGGCGGCCGAATCGAGACCGGACGGATGGTCAGATCAATCGACGAGTTGCCGGCCGGTGAACCGGTGATCTTCGACCTTAGCCCGGCCGGGGTGGTCGGACTGGCTGGTCAAAGGCTGCCGGATTCAGTCCGAAAGGCCTACCAGCGATACGAGTACGGGCCGGCTGCCTTCAAGGTCGACCTCGCGGTCGAAGGCGGGATCCCCTGGGAGAACGAAGACTGCCGCAAGGCCGGCACCGTTCACGTGGTCGGATCATTCGCCGAACTGGTCCACGCCGAAGCGGAGATCAACAAGGGCCGAATGCCAGAGAGGCCGTTTCTGCTGGTCGGCCAGCAGTATCTGGCCGACCCTTCGAGGTCCAACGGGGACATCCACCCGATCTGGGCCTATGCGCATGTGCCGAACGGATTCACCGGGGACGAGACGGAAGCCCTGCTCAGCCAGATCGAACGCTTCGCCCCGTGTTTCCGTGAGCGGATCGTGGCGCAGGCAGTGATGCCGACCGGAGATTTCCCCGCCTACAACGCGAACTACGTCGGCGGCGACATCGCCTGCGGGGCAAACACGCCCCGGCAGCTGATCGCCCGGCCGAGGCTCGCCCTCGATCCGTACAAGGCAGCCGACGGAATCTGGATCTGCTCCGCCGCAACCCCGCCCGGCGGCGGAGTCCACGGCATGGGCGGAGCCAACGCCGCCCGTTCGGTGCTCCGTTCGCTCTGTCGCGGTTGACGAAACTTCGCGAGAGTGAAGTTAGGAGCGCTATATGGTCATAACTTCATTCTCGCGGTTAAAGGCCTGATGACAATGGTGTAAAGGGGCAGGCCTAGAGCCCTGCCCCCGGGCCGAGGACGGCTCCGGTGGCGGTGATCTTGACCAGCAGCTTTCCGCGGGTGTAGCCGTCGAGGAGCTTGGCCGGGGTGGTGCCGAACAGCGGAGCAAACTTCTTGGCGAGGGCCTGGGCGCCGGCCTCGTCTGCGTACATGATCTGGTACCTGAGGATGTCCTTGAAGCCCTTGGCGGAGATGTCGAAACCGGAATGGGTCCAGCCGTGGTAGCCGAAGGGGAAGATCCCTTCCTCGGCTGCCTTGGCGAACTCGCGCATCACCCATAGCTCGGCCTGGCCCCGGATGCCGGCCGGGAGATGCCGGCCGGTCGAGGCATCGATCACCGCGTTGAAATCGACGTCGGAGATGATCGGGCGGGGCTTGCCGGTGAAAGCGGGCTTTCCGTTGACGACCAGCTTCTTGTAACTGATCAGGACCGCACCGGACTTGTCGACGGTCTTCTCCAGCTCCATGACCAGCTTCCCGTTCTTGCCGAGTTTGATCTCGGTCTCTCCCTTCAGCGCTTTCAGGACTTTGGCTGTCTTGCCGGTGCTGTCATCGAGGACGCCCTGGAACTGCTGCCACTCCTCATACTTCTCTTTCCAGCGCTGCTTGAGGCGCGCCTGCTCGGCGGCGTCGAGACCCTTGAAGTTCGAAGGCAGCTTGGGCCGGTAGTAGGTGGTCTGGCCGATCCACTTCTCCGGCGCACCAAGGATGATGTCGTCGGGAGTCAGGTTCTTGGTCGGGATAGCTTCAACCTTGCCGATCCCGCCTTTGACACCGGCCGCGAACTTGTTGATCGGGCGGGCCTGGATCTCCATGTCCACTCCGAACTTCTCGCCGCCACGCTTGGCTATGTCCTGGAAGCGGTCCACTTGCTTCTGGCTGAGGTTGCCGAGCATCGGGGCGTCATCAAGCGCCTTCGCACCGGCGCCCGTGAGCCTGGTCGCGTCGGTGACCACCTCCGCCGATTCGGTGACTACTCCCGCCGCCACCCGGGATTCGTTGAACACCTTCAATCCCTGGACGACCTTGCCGCCGGTGAACTCTTCCAGCCAGCCGACCGCGACTTCGCCCTCGATCCGGCCGAGCAGCTTGCCGAACTGGCGGGCCCCCTCGATCGGGTCGCGCTTCATCGTGTCGTCCCAGTTGAGGATCGCGTTCGAAAGCGCCACGTCCACCTTCTTCAGGACGGCCGATGACTCGTCGTACATCTCGGGCAGGTCGTTCCAGGCGGCCTTCCACTCCGAGGGAGAGGTGTAGAAGCCAGCCGCGTTGCCCAGCACTCCGCCGACCGCGTGTGTCCCCTCGGAAAGGGTGGCACTCATTTCCATCGCCATACGGGCCCGGTTCTCACCCGGCGAGGAGAGCCACTCGTTCCAATAGGAGAACGGAACCTTGAAGGTCCGGTCCAGCGCCTCGGCGCCAACCTTGTCCATCTCGTCTGAGAGCGCACCGTAAAAGGAGTTGAAGACCGCGACCCGGTTTGCCTTGCCGCCGGTCTTGTTGGGAAAGGCGGCGAGCGAAGCGGCGGGCATTCCGACCGCGGCGGCCAGAGCGACCTCTCGCCTGGTCGGGTTCCGCATCTTCGCCGGGGTCCCTTTGAGTCGTTTCTTGATGATCCCGGCGAGTTCCTTGAGTAGTGCGTCACGCTTACGGTAGGCATCGTCGGCCAGTTTCAGCAGCATGCCGGCGATCATCCCCTGGAGTTCCTGCATATCCGGCGACTTCAGTTCGGCCTCGATCAGCAGGGCCGCTGATGTGTCGAACTGGTTGCCCTCCTGGTCGGTGCCGCGGACCCTCGTCTGGAGCAGGCCGTTGCCGGGAGCGTCGATCGCGTAGGCGAATACATGCTCGGACTTCTGGCCCGGATCCAGGGCAGTGGGGAAGGTTCCGGTCGGGCCGAAGATCCGTGTGAGAACGGGGGCCGGCCCGCCCAGCACCGGCACGTTCCGCAGAGCCAGGCCGGGGGCCGGGGGGTAGGTGATCGAGCTGATCTTTGTCGTGCCGGAACCACCCAGATGCTCGACCGTCATCTTCAGGTCAAAGACGTCGTTGTCTCCGACCGTGATCGTTTCCAGTTCGACCTGAAGCGGATCGATCGGGGTGAGCAGGAATGCCCTGGTCGTGCCGCCGATTTCCCCGACCCCGACGATCTGGCCGTCGTCGTTGATGTCCCTCGCGCTGCGGAGGTTCCAGCCGGTTCCTTCCGGGATTAGGGTGTTGAGATCAACGATCGGCGTGCCCGGCTCGCGGATGATCGCCCGGGTCTGGCTGCCGTTGAAGGACGAGCCGACGATGGTGCCATCGGGTCCGATCGCGTTGGCGGTCGAGAATCCGCTCAGGGTGTTGGGGCTGGCGATCGGCTGCATTCCGGCGCCGGGTGTCCAGACGAAAGCTCGCACCACGCCCGGCGCGATCTCTGAATTTCCTACCACCGTGCCCGTTTCATTCAGATCCAGGGCGTCACTGAGGCTGCCTGTCGAGCCAGGCAAGAGACCAAGGTCTACCGGCGGGTCATCGACGTCCTCCCAGAGGGCGGCCCGCGGCCCGTGGCTGCCGGCGATCCTCCCGTTGTTGGCGATCTCGCGGGCGCTGCCTCCGCTCGAACCACCGAGCCGGATCGGGTCACCGGCAAGCGGCCAGTAGGTTGCGGCCATCACTCCCGGCCCGGCCGAACCATCGATTGTCGAGGTGCCGACGACCACCATGTTCTCGTTGATGCCGTTGGCGAAGGACTGGTTGTTCGGGTCGACATCACAACCCTCGCTACAGGTCGCTTCGCCGACCGCCCCGAGGTTCGTGGCCAGGCCGCCGGCCCAGCGGTTCGCATGCCAGAGAAAGCCGAAAGCGTCTTCATCAGTGTGGGGGCCGGTCACCGCGACCACGTCGGTCGAATTCACATCCGGGCCGGCGTAGGAAAGGTCCGGGGTCAGGAGGTTGATCTTCTCCATGCCGCCCGACGGTCGCCAGAGAAAGGCGAAACCCGCCGAGTTGCCAACTACGTGGCCGTTGTCACCGACCGCGGTCGCTTCGGAGGCGGTGCCGCCAGGCAGGATGCCGAGGTTGGTGACCTCGAAACGGGCCGCATCGGCGGCGGGAGCGCAGGCGAAAACCAGCCCGACAAGGGCCAAAGCGATCGTGTACCTGCTACGCATCCCGTTCCTCCGATGCGGTCGGAACTCCTTTCAGTTCAACCTAACCGGCCCGCCCGCGGGGTGCAAGTGCAGCCCGGCAGCTGACGGAGAGCGGGAAACTCACTGAGATTGAAGTTACCTGCTCTATTCGACGGTAACTTCAATCTCATCGAGAATTGCGCGGCCGGGGCTGAGGCGGGTCAGAGCTGGATTGCCTTGAGGGTGAGGAAGTCTTCGATGCCGTAGGGGCCGAGCTCGCGGCCGTGGCCGGAGAGCTTGCGGCCGCCGAAGGGGGCGAGGGGGTTGAAGGCGGCGCCGTTGATCTCGACCTGGCCGGTTTCGATCTGTCGGGCCACATTGACCGCGCGCTCCTGGTCTGTGGACCAGACCCCGCCGGCCAGGCCGTAGAGGGAATCGTTGGCCAGCTCGATCGCTTCTTCCTCAGAGTCGTAAGGCATGATCGAAAGGACCGGGCCGAAGATCTCCTCGCGGGCGATTGTCATCTCCGGGGTCACCTCCGAAAAGACGGTCGGCTGGACGAAGAAACCCTGATCCAGGCCTTCCGGGGATTCCGGGCCGCCGCCGACCAGCTTGGCGCCTTCTTCGATTCCCTTCTCGATGTAACCGCGGATCCGGTCACGCTGGACCTGGGAACTCATCGGGCCGATCTGGGTTTCCGGGTCGGCCGGATCACCGGTCCGGATCTCGGCGAGGGCAGCCGCAGCGACGGCCTCCACCACCGGCAGGGACTCGCGGGGTACCAGCATCCGGGTCAGGGCTGAGCAGGTCTGGCCACCGTTGATGAAGCACTTCTGGACACCGTTGACCACGGCTGCCTCGAAGTCGGCGTCATCGAGGATCACGTTGGCGGACTTGCCACCAAGCTCGACCGTGACCGGCTTGACCGAAGCGGCGGCCAGTTCGGAAACGCGGATCCCGGCCCGGGTCGAGCCGGTAAACGAAACCATGTCGACGCCTGGGTGGGAGACGATCGCCTCGCCGACCACCGGTCCGGTGCCGAAGACCAGGTTGACCACACCGGGCGGTAGACCGACCGACTCGATCACCTCGGCCAGCAGGCAGGCGGCCAGCGGAGTGACCTCGCTCGGCTTCAGCACGATCGTGTTGCCGGCGGTGATCGCCGGGGCGACCTTGGCCGCGATCTGATGGAGGGGATAGTTCCAGGGAGTGATCGCTCCGACCACTCCGAGCGGCTCGCGAATGATCCGCGAGTTGCCGATCGTCTGCTCCCAGGGCAGCTCCTCGACCAGATACTCCATCGAGGTGAAATCAATCGCCGGCAGAGAAGACTGGATCAGCATGCCTTCCGTCACCGGGGTGCCGAGTTCCTGGCTGATCAGACCGGCGATCTCCTCGGCCCGGTCCTGGAGGCCGTGGCCGATCAGGGTGCAGAAACCGGCCCGGTCCTGAACCGGCAGGGCACGCCAGCCGGGCAGGGCGGCACGGGCTGCCTCGACCGCGGCGTCAACATCCTCCGCGGTCCCGGCCGGGACCGAACCCATCACTTGCTCGGTGAAGGAATTGACTACCTCGATCGTTTCGGCGGTGGCAGGCTCGCGCCAGGCCCCGTCGATGAAGTGGCCCTTGGTGCCGCTGGCCGAAGCACCACCGGCTGTGGAGGTGCCTTCTGCTCCGGCGGCGGGGCTGGCGGTCGGATTCATGCTGCCGCCTCCGCGTTCTGGCCGGCGGTTCGTGAGGCGCCCGCCTCCTCGAGGATCGTCTCGGCGGTGCGGGAAGCCAAGGCCATGATCGTGATCATCGGGTTGGTGCCTGACGGGGTGGGGAAAGCGGAACCGTCACCGATCCAGACGCCCGGAGTGTCATGGAGCTCGCCGCGGGGGTCGGCGACGCTGGTCTCCGGGTCGAGACCCATCCGGCATGTACCCATCTGATGGGCGGCGAAGAGCTTCGCCCCGCCGGCCCGCAGCGGGATCCGCTGTGAACGGGAGACGAAAGCGTCGGTGTCATCCCCGACCCGCCACTCCGGCAGACCGGTCGCCAGCACGTACATCCGCTGGGCACCGCCCGCCTCATGGAGGCGGATCTGCTGCTCGAGCGAGTGGCGCATGTTGGCGATGTCCTTCGGTTCGGTCATCGAGTAGAGCGGCAACGACTGGCCGTCACCATCGATGAAGACCTGGCCGCCGCCGTAGTCGCGGGTCAGGCTGATCGTGGTGACGCCGTTCGCGTACCCGGCCATCAGTTCCCGGTGGACTTCAGCTGTGGTGAAAGGAATCGCCGACCCGCCGAGGCCGGTCGTGTATTGCGCACCTTCGATCAGGAAGCCGTAGCCGTCACCGTCGAGGCCCTGGTCGAACTCGTCGATCACTGCGGCGTGGGGCGCGCCCCACCAGGCCTTCTGGTCCTCGCCGTAGTCGGCAAAGATCAGGGTGCAGGGGTGGAGGCGCAGGTGCTTGCCGGTGGCCGGGCCGCCGATCCCGGAACGGAGCAACAGGGCCGGTGACTCGAGAGCGCCGCCGGCGACCACTACCCGGGGAGCCCGGACCGTGACCCGGGCGCCACCGAAGTTCGCCTCGACCCCGGCTGCCCGGCCGTCCTCGACCAGGACTTGCTCGGCCTGACAGCCGACGATCACTTCCGCGCCGGCATCAACCGCATCCTGCAGGTACGTCTTGAGGGTGGACTGCTTGGCTCCGGACTGATCACCCCAGCCCATCAGGCCGGTGACCCGCGGCTCGTACTTCTCGGGATCCCAGTTGCGGTTGGTGTGATGCCACTTCCAGCCGAGCTTCTTTGCCGCGTCGATCCAGGTCTGCTGGGCCTGGTTGAGGTCGGAGCACTGATCGTTGGCCTGGATCCGGTTCCAGACCGAATCGACATGCCGGTCAAAGTCGGGGGTGTTGACGTCGGTCAGGCCGTGCTCGTCGGCCCACTCCTGGCGCACCCAGGGCTTTGGCTTGAGGCAGTTGGTCCAGTTGATGACGGTGCCGCCACCGAGGCAGGAACCGGCCTGGAGGCTGACGTTGTAGTCAGCGGTGTAGGTGGGGCCGCCGCGCCAGTACATGCGGCCGAAGCCTTTCAGTTCGGTCTGGTCGAAGTCGGCCTCGTTGAAGTAGCCGCCGGCTTCCAGCATGATCACCTTGAGCCCGGCCTCGGCGAGGCGGGCGGCGATCACGCCGCCGCCGGCACCGGAGCCGACGATCACCGCGTCGGCCTCGAGCACGTCTCCGTCGGAAGGGGTGAGGGGATGGATCGTCTTTTCGACCTGCGGCGGGGGACCGGTCGGGCCGGGGAAGCCGAACTGGGCCCAGGCCGGGTTCGGGGGGATCGAATAATGGAGAAAGAGAGTCAGGCCGGTCAGGGCGCCGACCCCGATCGCCGCCTCGCGGCTGGCCAGTGACATGTTGGTCAGGACCTGCTCGCGGGAGGCCTGGGAAAGCGAGCTGAAGTTCTGCAGGGCGAGGGCATCCAGCAGCTCGCCGAGGCCGGTCTGGTCGGCCTCCGGCATCTCGCTGATCGCCTGGGCGACTGCCTGGTTCGCGCCGGTGTCGGAAGCGGAACGGGCCCAGAAGCCCGTCGGATCATCCTCGCGTTCGAGCGACGGCACGATGGTGTCGCAGACAGAATTCAGGACGGCGACGCGGTTCTCGTCAAGCACTGTTGTGCTCCTCTTCTCGGTTCCTCTAAAGCCACGGCCAGTCTAGCGCCGGGGAGTGGGCCGAATTCACCTTGATCGAATGATCAGCGGGGATCGAAGAGCCGGCCGTCCTTGCCGCTCCTCGAGGAATCGGGGAAGACCTTGAGGCCGACCCCGTCCAGTTCACCGCTGACCGGATGCTTCATGAAGCAGGGCTCGAGCTGCTTGAAGTAACGGCTCGCGTCACCCTGCGAGAAGCGGGACTTGCGGGTCGGGCCGATCACAAGGTCGGCCAGCTGGAGGCCCAGCGAATGATGGGACGGCCCGAGCAGGAGGCCGTCGACTATCCGGTCGAGCTCGGCAAAGTCGGTGCCTTCCTCGTGGATGCGATCGAAGTAGCGCCGCATGTGGTTGTCGGTCTCGAACTGCCGGGAGTCGAGGACGATCGCGCCGAAGGCCTGCTCGTTGGCGAGGAACCGCTGGAAGCGCTCGGCGGTGAAGGTGAGCGCGGTCTGGTAGATCACATCCGGGTTGCGGAAGAACTTCTCCCGGTATTCCTCGTTCGTGGTCTCGGTGTAAAGGACGGTCGCCAGACACTGGATCGGCAGGTCCGCGAGGCAGGCGAAAGCGGCGTCGGCGACCGGCGGTGAAACCTCGCCGGTGGAAACTCCTGACCACTTGAGTTCCTTGTCGGAGGGCCAGCCGGCCCCGGTGATGCAGGAAGTCCAGCGGGCCTTTACCTCGGCCCAGTCATCAGCCCGGATGGCCACCCCGCCGAGGGCGAAAATCCCGTCCTCGGCGGGGCTGCCTGACTCATCCAGGAACAGCAGATACATGGGAAGCGATGATCAGCGCGAGCCGCAGTCTTCCAGCCCGAACTCGTCGGCCTTCGCAGTTGCGTCGGGGAAGGGATTGTCCGAAGCGGCGGCCGCTTCCGGGTCTTCCGCAACTGCCTGAAGCTCGGTTTCGAGCGTGTCGAGCATCTCGGTGTAGGCGGCGCTGTCATCCTCGCTCGGCTCGAGGGCGCGCAGTTCGGCGATCTGATCCTCGTAGAGCGGCACGACTTCGTCGGTGATGAAGACGGCCAGTTCGGCGTTGGGCGGCTGCTGGTCACCGAAGGCCTCTTCTGCTGCGGTGCTTACCTCGTCGGTGTACTTCACGCAGATTTCGTTCGCCTGGGCGATCAGCTCGCTGTTGGTCAGCGCTCCATCAGACGAATCTTCGCTGGAGCCGCAGGCTGCGACGCCGAACGAAAGTGCGATGAGCAGGGTCGCTGCTCCGATCGCAATGGGGTTTCTCATTGAAGCCTTTCGATATTGATGCTGGAAGAGACTCGCCGATAGTAGAGGCTCCGGCGGGCGAGATATGGTTGGGGTATGGAGAACCTGCCGCTGGCCGTCACCGGCTATGAGATATCGCTCTGGATCCATGTGACCGCCGTGGTAGTCGGACTCGGCATGACCTTCGCCGATGCGGTCCTCTTCCCGGTCGCGATGAAGCTCGACCCGCGCCATCTGCCGTACGTGCACAAGCTCCAGCTGACCATCAACCAGAAGTTCGCGACCCCGGCCCTGCTGCTGATCCTGATCACCGGCGTCTACCAGGTGCATGACGCAGGCTGGGGGTTCGGCACATTCTGGGTCAGCGCCAGCCTGATGATCGTCCTCCTGATCGGGGGGCTGCAAGGGGCCTACTTCATTCCCTCCGATCGCAAGCTGGGGGCGATGATCACCGACGAGATCAAGGCGGCCGGCGACGGTCCGTTCACCCCCTCGGAGGAGTACCAGCATGAGGCCCGGATCCAGGGGATCATCGGCACGGTGACCGGGGTCCTGATCCTGATCGCGATCTACCTGATGGTCTTCAAGCCCGGGGCCTGAACGCTCAGGCAGCTTCCAGCAGCTTCTTCAGGTCAGTGACCCGGTCCCGCCACCAGACCTTCATCCGTTCCGCCACTTCACTGTCGGGCAGCTTCTCGTGCTCGAGGGCAACCCGGCTCCGGTCGTCGCCGAGACTCTCGAAGTTGACGATGAGGCCGGTGGTTCCGTCGGCCCAGTCATAGCGGGCCGAGGTGGGAGCCGACGCGGTGCGCAGGTGCAGCTCGGCCTCGGGCAGCCACTTGTTGCGGATCGACTCCTTCTCGAACGACTGGAAGAGGGTTTGGACCGGAACGTCGATCGTCTTCGACGTGGTGACCGACCAGCCGTCGGCTCGCTGCCCAGGTTCCCTGAGGCCCCGGGCCCGTTCGTATCCGACCGTGATCGACTGGGCCAACCAGCCGGCTTCAGGCCATTTAACCATTGCCGGTCCAGCCAGGCAAGGAATTCACGTAGCTAACATTGGCCCATGGCAGAAGCCGCTGATCCAGAGATCGAAATCCAGGATGTCAAGGCTTCAAGCCGCTACGAGATCCACGTCGGCACCGAGCTTGCCGGCCTGGCCGATTACCGGCTGGAGGGCGACCGGATTGCCTTCACCCATACGGAGGTGGATCCGGCCCATGGCGGTCAGGGTCTCGGCTCCAGACTGATCGAGTTCGCGGTGACCGACGCCCGCTCGCGGGGGCTGGAGATTATTCCGCGTTGCCCCTTCGTCAGGAAATGGATCGAAGAGAATCCGGCGCCGGCATGATTGCGAGCCGGAAAGAGGCGGAAGCGGCAGCCGATCGGGTGCCCGGCAGCAGTCTTTCTGCCCGCATCTACGAGCCATTCATGTGGCTGGCCGACAAGACCGGGTTCCGGCGTTGGCGGAAGAAGATCGTTTCCCAGGTTTCGGGATCGGTGCTCGAACTCGGGGCCGGAACCGGACTGAACCTCGAGCACTACCCGGCCGGACTGGACCGACTGGTTCTGGTCGAACCGGACTTTTACAAGGCGGAGCTGCTGGCCGGCAAGCAGATGCCGAAAGGCGTTGAAGCGGAGATAGTCCGGGCACCGGGGGAGATGCTGCCCTTCGAAGATGACACTTTCGACACGGTGGTCGAGACCCTGGTGCTCTGCACCGTCGGCGACCCGGAGGCGACCGCGGCCGAGATCCGCCGGGTCCTCAAGCCCGATGGCCGCTTCCTCTTCATGGAGCATGTGCGATCCGACGGGCCCAGGCTCGGCCCGCTCCAGGACCGGCTCGAGCGTCCGTGGATGAAGTTCGCCGACGGCTGCCACTGCAACCGCCGCACCGTGCCGATGCTTAGAGCAAACGGCTTCGAGGTCGAGGTGACGGCCGAGCAGGACAAGTTCCCGATGCCGCCGGTCGCCCGGCCGATCGTCAGCGGAATCGCCCGGCCGGAGGCCTGAAGCTGGGACAGCCCGCCCCGCGGACCTGAATCAAACGCGGTTCAGTCGAAGTCGGAGTCCGGTTCCTCGGAGGAGTGGATTTCGTCGGCTTCGGAGTAGGTCGAGCCGGCGTCTTCTTCCGGCTTGAAGGCGTCCAGGGAGGGATCGCGGCCTAGTTCCGGATCTTCCGCCTGGTGGATCAGTTCACGCTCGGCTTCTTCGAAGCCTTCGGATTCACCCTCGCCGGATTCACGCAGCGGACGCTCGGCCTCGTTCTCGAATTCGAGCCGTTCTTCAAGGTCACGCCACGGTCCGGTCATGCCGACAAGATACCCGGCCTTTAGCGGCCGGAACCGATTCCGCCGTTGCGGTCAGAGAATCTCAAGCACCGATTCAACCGGCCGGGCGAGGACGGCCTTCTCGCCGTTGACCACGATCGGCCGCTGGAGCAGCGCCGGTCGCTCGACCATCGCGGCGATGATCGCGTCATCCTCCTCGGCGGCCAGCTCGCGGGCTCCGTCCTCACGCATCCTGAGAGCGTCGGCGGGGGTGATGCCCGCCTTGTCCAGCAGGTCGCGGATCTCTCCTTCGGTCAGTCCGGTCACCTGGTACTGGACCTTCTCGAAATCGACACCCTCGGCGTCGAGCAGCTTGTAGAGCTTGCGGCAGGTGGTGCAGGTGGACTTCTCGTAGACGGTGATCACGGCGGCCCGGCCCGTAGGGTCAGACTTCGACTTCGGTGAGGGCGTGGTTCTCGACGTCGTAAACGAAGCCCCGAACGTTGTCCCGGTTGGGGATGAACTCGGAACGGCGAACCCGCAGAATCGACTGGGCGACATCCTTCTCGACATCGATGAACGACTCGATCGCGAAGTTCGGCGCGGTGCCGGTCGCTTCCTCGAGTTCCGCCCGGAATCCGTCGTCGGTGATCTTCTGCATGCCGCAGTCGGTGTGATGGATCAGCATCACCGATTCGGTGCCGAGCTTGCGCTGGGAAATCGCCAGGGACCGGATCACGTCATCGGTGATCACGCCGCCGGCGTTCCGGAGAATGTGAGCCTGGCCGTCCGCGAGTCCGAGCGCCTGGAAAACGTCCAGCCGCGAGTCCATGCAGGTAACGATCGTCAGCTGCCGGCTCGGCTTGACATCCAGACTCTGGCGCGGCACCCGGGCCGAGAAGGCGCGGTTATTCTCGAGCAGCTCGTCAATCACATCCATTGAAAGCTCCTCCTGAGCATCGGAAACGGCGCCGCAGCAGCTACTGGCTCTGGACGTCTTCCAGGTCAACCACGAAGACCAGAGTGGCGTTCGCCGGAATGGTCGGAGGGCTGCCCTGGGCGCCGTAACCGAGGTCGGGCGGGATAACCAGCTTGCGACGGCCGCCAACCTTCATGCCGGCTACGCCTTCGTCCCAGCCCTGGATGACTTCACCAGCGCCGAGAGTGAACTCGAAGGGCTCCTGGCCGCGATCCCAGGACGCGTCAAATTCCTTGCCGGTGTCGAAAAGAGCACCGACGTACTGGACCGAAACCGTGTCGCCTTCCTTGGCCTCGGCGCCGTCACCGACGACGATGTCCTCGGTTTCGAGTTCGGTCGGCGGAGTGTCCGACGAAGCTTCGATCTTCGGCTTCGTTTCCAGGTTCGACATGTCACCGGAACTGGAGTCATCCGAGCCGCCACCGCGGCCGATCAGGATGACGGCAACCAGTGCGCCGACGAGAACGAGCAGGCCAATGAGAATCCCAAGCTTCCGGTCCATGTTCGGGATAATAGTCTGGCGTCCCCCAGTCCGAACTCTCAACAAAGGAACCTGCCGTCGTGAAGTCACTCCTCACCTTCCCTGGCGGCCCGCGCGCACGCTGGATCGTTGTCGCAGTCTGGTTCATCGCGATGTTCGCCGTATTCGGCACCAACATCCCGGGCAAGTTCGCCGACGCCGAGAACAACGAATCAGCCTCGTACCTTCCGGGTGACGCCGAAGCGACCAGGGCCTCAACGCCCAGGAAGACCTGACCGGAAGTGAAGAAGCGCCGGTCGTCATCGTTTACCGGCGCGAGGGCGGGCTGACACCCGCCGACCAGGCGCGGATTGCGACGGACGTGAAGGAACTCAACGCGGAAGTCGACGGCGTCAGCCAACCGTTTGCGATCGGTCAGAAGTCGAAGCACGGCACGGCGGTGATTGTCACGTCGAGTCTCACCGCGACCGGTGGAGGAGAGGATCTGCTCGACCTCGTTGACCAGGCTCGCGAGATAGCGAGCGGGTCATTCGACGGTCTCGAAGTTGCCCTGACCGGCCCGGCCGGATACGCCGCCGACTCGATCAAGGTCTTCGAGTCAATCAACGGAACCCTTTTCGCAGCCGCATTCGGCCTGGTCTTTCTGCTGTTGATCCTCATTTATCGCTCGCCGTTCCTGCTGTGGCTGCCGCTGCTCGCGGTCGGTTTCGCCGAGATCGGGGCGCGGGCGGTCGGGTTC
>JAUPTY010000037.1 GCA_030917845.1 Actinomycetota bacterium
CGCACGGACCCGGCCGTCGAATCCGAGCGTCCGCAGCTTGAGCAGTCGCAGATCACGCAGCGGCACCGGGCATCCCCGACGCCAGGAGGAGCCGACCATGCGCTCTCTGAGGTTCCGGTCGATCCGCAGGATCTCGCCGCGGAAACTGGCTCTGACCTGTAGCCCGTCTCCCGGCTGTCCCGGTTCCGGTGCGGATGCAGCGGTTGCCGGAACGGTCGCCACCAGGCAAGCAAGTGCGATCGCCAGAAGGAACTTCACGTTTCGAGACTAGACAATCGGGCAGAAGCCGAAACGCTGTGGCCGGTAAAGTCCTGCCCGTGATCACTTGTTCCCCTTTCAGTCACAGATGGCCGAAGTCGTGAGGAAATCAGTCGCAATCGGCATCGCCGGATTGACCGCCGTCGTAGTGGCCGCCTGGCGCCAGGTCCAGCGCGACAACACGATCACAACCGAACCCGGCAATTCCGGTGCGGCATCGCGGCCACCGACACCGAAGTCGAACCCGGTCCCGTCTGCCAGCGCCCAGCCGCAGGCCTTGTTCACACCCTCTGTCGGTGAGAAGTCGACCAAGGCCGAGCTCTACGAGTTAGCGACGGAGCTCGGGATCGAGGGACGCTCGAAGATGAACAAATCCGAGCTGCTCGAAGCAATCCGTTCCGCCTCCTAGGCCCGCTCCCGCTCCATTTCCAGCAGGGCTTCCTTCATTTCGGAGCCGCCCAGATAGGAACCGGCCTCTCCGTCGGAACGGAGTACCCGGTGGCAGGGCACCACGATCGGCAACGGATTGGTCGCCAGCGCCGTTCCCGCGGCCCTGACAGCCTTCGGACTGCCCGCCCGTCCTGCCACCTCGGAATAGCTCGCGGTGGCTCCGTAGGGAATAGCCGCCGTCTGAACGAGCACGTCGCGCCTGAACCCTTTGGTCAGCCGCCAGTCGAGCGGCAGGTCGAAGTTCCTGAGTGAACCGGCAAAGTAGCTGTCGAGCTGCTCGCGGGCCAGGGTGATTTCGTCACGACCCAGGCGGGCGATCCGCGGTGAGATTCGCCGCGTGAGTCCGGCCAGCACCTCTTCTTCGGGTTCGGCCGCAAGGGAAATCCTGACGATGCCGCCGTCGCCGGCGATCACCAGGAGCGTCCCGAACGGCGAATCGTGGCGTTCGTAAGCGAGATCGATCAGCTCTTCGGCTTCCGCCCGGTCGAGCAGGCCTTGGCGCAGAACATCCCAGTCCGTTTTCGGTGTCCTTCCCAGCTTCTTTTCGATCTCACTCATCGCCGATCCTTTCCCGCAGTGTCTTGAGGCCTTCGTGAACGTTGCGACGGGCGGCTGCCTCGGAGATCTTCATGGCAGACCCGACCTCGCGGTGACTCAGGTCACCGCGGTATCTGAGCGTGACCGCAATCCGCTGCTTTTCCGGCAGCCCCCGCACCTCATCCCAGACCGGGTCCTCGAGCCATTCGACCGCTTCGGCCGAAGGCCAGCTGTCTGTTTCTTCCTGCAGCAGGGGACGCCGGCTTGCCCGACGGTCGTCGTCGACCGCCTTGTTCCTCGCGATCGTGAACAGCCAGGCCCGGACCGATTCGACAGCCGCCTTCTCCCAGACGCCAAGAGCCGAAAGCATGGTCTCCTGAAACACGTCATCGGCCCGGTCCGGTCCCACCCTGGCGATCAGCCAGGAATAGACCAGCGGACCGTGTTCCTCGAGTGCAAGCTCGAACGGTGGCAGTCCGCCGGGATTTTGCGTCTTTGCGGTCACTTCCCTCTAGACGAAACGGACCGCGGATTCGTGAGATCGGGTCCGGTTAACCGTCGTCCTGGCCGAAGGCCCAGCGGATCTCTTCAACGTTGAGACCGGAGCCGAGGCAGGCGAGCAGCTTCATCCGGGCCGCCTGGGGTGACAGGAAACCGGCCGGGATCACATTGGTTTCGCGAAGGTCGGCTTCGGAGGCGCGATATCCGTAGGTCGCGTTGAGGATGACCCCGCGCTCCGGCCGCGAATAGACCACGATCGGTATGCGTTCGGCCGCTTCAGCCCAAAGCTCCAGGATGGGCGGCGAGACATGACCCGCACCCAGAGTGCCGATTACGACTCCGTCGGGATCGGTCGCCAGGGCAGCCCGGGCCAGGGTGCCGTCGTCACCGGCGCTGGTCGGGACCACGAGGACCCGTCCGTCGAGATTGGGGGGATCAAGCGAAGGGTTGCGGGGCACCCTCGACCACATGGTCGGATGACCTTCGGTGACCCGGCCGAGCGGGCCGGTCTGTGGAGAAGAGAAGGCGACCAGTGAGGTCGTGTCGGTCTTGCGGGCACCACGCGCGTGGTGGATCTCGCCCCCGAAGCAGACCAGAACGCCCACCCCTGCTGCCGCATCGGAGGCGGCGACGCTGATCGCGTCAACCAGGTTGGCCGGACCGTCAGCACCGGGGCTGGAGGCGGGCCGGATTGCTCCCGTGAACACGATCGGCGCCTCGGCATCATGCAGGACGTCACAGAGCATGGCGGTCTCTTCGAGAGTATCGGTGCCGTGAGTGACTACCACCCCGATGCCGCGCCGGGCGGCATCGCGGGCGCGTCGGCAGATTTCAAGCTGATCGTTGAGTGTCAGATGGGCACTGGGTACGTTCATCAGCGTCTCAGCCTTGAGGCCCGCGACGTCCACGTTCGAGGGAATCGTCGACAGCAGTGCTTCAGCATCAAGTTCCGGAGAGGCGCCTGAATCTCCGGTCATCGAAATGGTGCCTCCGGAGACAAGAACGGTCACCGGCCGAGGGGTTGTGCCGTTTCTGGAGAGCAGACTCATGCGGCAACTCTAGTCAGGGGGCGCCTTCAGCGGTCTGACCCGGGCGCCGGGGGAAGGGGCTGACAGAATTGCCGCGTGGCCATTGCCGACTCGTATGACGGCTTTCTGATCGACCTCGACGGGGTCGTGTGGCTCGGTCATGAACCGATCGAAGGCTCGGCCGATGCACTCAACGCTCTGGCCGCGGATGACAAACCGGTCGCTTTCGTGACCAACAGCCCGCGGATCACACCCGCCGAGCAGGCCCGGATCCTCCAGGAACACGGCATCGAAACAGACCGGAACCGGGTGGTCACGGCGGGGTCCACTCTGCTCACCTTGGCCAGAGAACAGGTCGGGGAAGGAGCGAAGATCTACGTGACCGGTACCTCGGGCTTCCTCTCCCAGGTGGCCGATGCCGGCTTCGATGCCCTGCCGGCCGACCGCTGGAATGAAGCAGCCGCGGTGCTGATCACCGGCCATCCCCAGTTTGACTACAGCGAACTGAAAGCTGCCTCGATGGCGGTCCGCGCGGGGGCCTTCTTTGCTGCCACGGGCCGGGACCCGACCATGCCGATGCCGGACGGACTCTGGCCAGGTACCGGTTCAATCCTGGCCGCGATCGAGACCGCATCCGGCCGCACAGCGATCGTCGCCGGCAAGCCGGAACGCCCGATCTTCGACGCCGGTCTCGAGGTACTCGACCTGCCCGCCGGATCCCGCGTGGCGATGATCGGCGACCGCCTCGACACCGACGTCGGCGGAGCCCAGAATGCAGGCCTCGACGGCATCCTCGTAACCGGCAACGACTCAATCCCACCCGGAACCGAAATCACCCCCGACTACGAAATATCCAGCCTGGCCGACATCGTGGCCTGACCGCGATCGAGGCCCGACCTTCTCTGACGTCGGAGTAGCCGTGGGGCCGGGTGAGCGTCGTCCGGGACACTCAGGATCAGCGCGGCTGAATGCCGCGCGTGATCCGTCCCGGCGATGCTTGCCCGGCCCCGCGGCGTAACCACGCCTAAGCGCAGGGGCGCCAGGGCTTCGCAAAGAGGTCGTACTCCTTGCTGATGGCGCTGAAATTCAGCTTCTTCGCCCGCGCGCAGAAGGCCGACCTGGGACGCTCATATTCGACGGAGTAAACGGCCTTGCCCTGGCGAATGAACGGCAGGTACTGCCCGCATTCGTTGTACTGGAAGCACTGTTCAACGACGGCGAAGTCGAAGGCACCGGCCAGCTTGCGAGCCTGCCGTCCGTCGTTCTTGAGACCGACCGCAAGCCCGTTGTGATGAGCGATCCGGGCGATCCAGCGATTGAAGCGGAGTTGGTCCTTGGCGGTCAGGGGGAAGCCGGTCGGGTTCTCCCAGCCGTTGATGTTGTCGGGCTCAAGGCCGTCAAAACCCTTGCGGGCGCACATCTTGATCCTTGACTTGATCGGACCGGCGAACTTGTGGAAGCGCCGAATGTCCAGCCAGCGTTCGTTCGGGTAGCCCTCGTATTTGCGGCCGATCACCGATCGCGGGAACCGCTTCGCGTCCGGCCGGTAGTTCTCCCAGCTGCCGACGTCGATGTAACAGATCACCTTGCGGCCGAGCGTGTGGAGTCTGGTCACCGTTTCCTTCGGAACATTGAAGCCGTCGACCTCGTAGACAGGAGCGTCGATGGTGGTGTCGATCTTCCCCTGGAGTTGGAACTGCCAGGTCGCGGTGGTCGGCTTCGGCTGCCAGCGGGCCGGTTTTGCCTCGGAGCTATCCGGGTCGCTGGAGCAGGCCGCCAGCACGACCATCAGGGCCAGCAGCAGGAAGGCGAGAGCGCAGGGAAGCGCCCGGGGAACGCGGGCAGAAAGCATCATCAGAGGCTAACGGTCAGCCGAGTTCGGAGAAGCCGGGTGGAGCCTTTGACGTCTGGGCAGCGGCGAGCTGTTTGTGGTGGGTGCGAATCTCGGAGAGCATCCGTTCGAGCCGGGGTTCCATCGAGGTGTCGAGGTGATTCATCGCCCCGGCCACTGCGGGATGGACCTCCGCGATCTCGTCATGCATCGCCTGGGCCACCGCCCTGTAGGTCGGATGGCCCTCCCTGCCTGATCGGAGTTCGATCAGTTGCATCGCCTCCCTGGCGTTCAAGTCAAGGATGTAGCGAATCCGGTAGCCGAGACTCAGCGCGTATGGCGCCGCCTCCGGATGGCCGGCGTCACGCAGACGTTCGTATTCGTTACCGGAGATCTCCAGCGCCTGTTCATAGGCCTCGCCGACTCCGGCCTCGATCACCTCGTCTGGTACCCCGGCACCGAGGTCAGGGGTCAGGGTCTGCCACTGGCAGGTCAGCATCCGGTGCCGCTGCAGATCCCGGAAAGCACCGTAGTCGGAAACGATCTCGAAGCGGTAGCTCACCGACTCGAATCCGCGCCCGGGACGATGGCGGCGGTTTCGGCGCTCCCCGACCATCGCGGCCATCAGCTCTTCGCGCTGCCCGACGTCAAGCCGGGCGATCCGCTCGCGGATTCTCGTTTCCGAAGCATCCGACTGTTCGAAAAGGCAGCCGGAAAGGAGGTCGTCTTCGGATCCACGGACCCGGGTCAGTTCGACCGTCGGTCCGGCGTCTTCGCTTTCGCGGTCGGCGAGACCAAGCCGCTCGACCCAGTCCTCGGTCGCCTGGCGGCGTTCCTCGAGGAAGGAAATCCATTCCCCACCGCGATCAGGTCGTCCAACCCGGGAGACGAAGCTGGGGATCACTTTATTGAGCTCGTCGAGGATCATGCCGCCGAACCGGCGGGCTTCCGGCAGCGGCGAGGCCATCATCCGGAAAAGCAGCTGCTCCCAGGCCTGGCCGGAGGCATAGACGCCAACGTGGCTCAGGGTCGCGGCAGGCAGCAGCCCGCGCAAAAGGTCAAGTGCCTTTGCCTTGATCGATCGCCGCCAGGGACCTTCGGGTTCGCCGTCACCGCGGGGCCAGCGCTCGGCGGCCCAGGCTTCGACCTCGGCCAGCGAGTCCGAATAGATCCGGAAGATCTCGTCCATCGAAGACTCGAACTCGGGCCCGAGTGCGTCTCCACGCAGATAGCGGTAGCCGCCGCCCGGCATCGGCTCGTCGTAAGCGATGTAGCGGGTCGACTGCTCGAGATAGGCAGCGAGGCGACCGCGCTGAAGCACCTTGGTCAGGATGTTCGATACCCATTCGCAGGCCACATGCGCACCGCCTAGCTGGGCGATCGAGTCATCCCCGTAACCGACGAACACGCTCTCGTAGAGCCGGGCCGCACGCTGCCCTTCCTCGCCGTCGAAAGGCTTCAGCAGGCCATCCGGATCCGCCGCGGCAGCGTCGGCTGCGAACTCATCCAGGTAGAGGCGGCGCAAGGTCCCGCCGTAACGGGAATAACGGGCGAAAAGTGCCCCCTTGACCGTTTCCGGCAGGTTCGTGAGCGCGAACACGGGCTGGTCAAGGTTGGTGAAGTAGGGGGCGAGCAGAGCTTGCTCGTCCGCGGTGAAACTCTCGACCGGGTAGCGCACCCGTCGGAACCTAACAGGCGGGCATGACGGTCGTCTGCCGGGTTATGTAGACCCGTCAGACCGGCCGGATGCGCCGAAGTGCGCCGCTCTGCTCAACCACGAATACGGATACCCGGTTCTTGCCCCTTCGCATGACCGAGGGCGGGACCATCGCCCCGAACCGGACCTTGCCGCGATAGGTGAAGGTGCGGGTGACGGCGACGACTTTTCCGTTCCAGGCGAGGGCGATCACCTTGCCGTTGCCCACCCCGGCGAGCCGACCGGAGATCAGAGCCGGAACCATGTTGCTGGAAGCGTCAGCCCTCCTGATGCGGGCGGCGGAAACATCGAGTCCGTAGAGAGCTCCGGGCAGAGTCCGAAACCGGCCGGGTTTCCGGCCGATCAGGGAGCTGCGGGGGCCGAGGTGCCAGAGGTCACGGGTGCCGAGACGACGGATCTGATCGGCGAGAACCCCCTTGCGGTCCGCCCGCATCTCGGCTGCAGTCACCTCGATGGTCCTCATCCGGTCGCGACTGACCGTCATCACCCGATCGGTTTCGGCCTCGCTGACCGGGCGGCCGTCGGTTGGCGGGAGCACCGCCCCGAGCTCGGCGGCGATGGTCGGCAGGATGTCGATCGACTGGGTCGAGGCAGTGGAGATCACTCCCCCGGTCTGTCCCGGGTATTTGATGATCAGGGGCGGGTTGACGGTTGCCCCTTCGTTGGTTTCGGTCACGTCGCGACGCAGGTCATCGGGGTCAAAGGAATTGCCATGGTCTGCGGTGAGCACGATCATCGCCCGCTCGAAATTTCCGTTCCGACGGATCTTCCTGAGAATGTTTCCGACCAGCCGGTCGGCGTAACCGGTCTGGATCAGGTGGCGGCTCTGGACGAAGGCGACCCCGGCGTCGTCGAGGGTCCAGCCGTTCAGGTTCAGGTCGGTGGGCATCAGCAGTGGGCCGGGCTTGTATGCCTGGCCTGATGGCGTGAAGCGAAGCGGCTGATGCGGTACCTCCACATGAGCGAAGGACAAGGTGCTGCCGCCGGCGGGAATCCCGTCTATCCAACGCTTCAATTCAGCTGGCCCGAAGGGTTCGTACTTGGCTTTGATGAACTCGTCGGCCAGCACGGCATCCGGCGCTTCACCCTGGTTTCCGTCCGGGCAGATCGAAACCGGGCAGAGCTCGGTCAGCGGTTCCATGCTGTGAACCTCGCGGCCCGGCCCGAGAAGGGTGAACAGGTTGTCCGGCTGAACCTCGGTGGTCGGAAGGGTCTGCTCGTTCGAAAGATTCCCAGTCAGGATCGGCGGCACCGCCCAGGCGGTAAAGTCACCCGCGGCGACGTTGTCCCGGTACCAGGTTGCGCCCGACGCGAAGCCGGCGATCTTCGGGAAGCGGCGGGCATCGATCCGCTGCCCGTCAGGCGTCATGAGATTCGCGGTAGGCAGCTCGTCGAGGACGATCACGACGACTGGTGTCGCGGAACCGTTTCGCCCATCTTGCGGGTCGGCGCCGCGGCTGACCTGCCCACGGTCAACGGCCGCAACCAGCATGACGATCGCCACCGCGAGTGCGATGACGGCAGCGAGGGCCGCTTGTCCGCGGCGAATGGTCAAGCCTGGCCTCCGGTAGCCGGAGCGGGTGGTGCGGCCATGATCTCGACCACATGGCCGGCCGGGGTCACGGCCTTGACCCGGCGTTCGCCCCAGAGCTGACGGCCCTCGGTCACGGCGAACCCGCCGGCCTCGAGCCGGGCGATGGTCTCCCCGATGTCCGGGGTGGCCACGGCAATGTGGCCGCGCTGCGGCGGGAGGGCAGGGTCGGTTGTCTCCATCAGATGGATCTGGGTCCCCTCTCGCTCATACCAGTCAAAACCCCCGCCGAGCGCTTCAGGTGCGGGTACCCGCTCGAATCCCGCCGCCAGCCAGAACTCCCCCTCAGCTGCCATCAGCTCCGGCGCCACCTCGATTGCCACGTGATGAAGCATGCGGAGATGTTTCCAGAAGGGTGCCGATCCGGGCGCGGCTCAGAAAAAGAGGGTCCAGCCTGCCACGCCGATCAGGACGATCGTGGTCGAGTAGACGATCGCCTCGGCCGTCGTGCGGAGGTCTAGCCCGTACGCATGGCCGACGATCATCGAGTTGAGGCCGGTCGGCATCACCGCCAGGAGGTAGTAGGACGAGGGCACACCGCTGAATGGCAGGGTGAAGAGCAGTAACAGCGCGGGAGCGGCGATCAATCGACAAAACAGCGCGACACCGACCGGCCGGTGGGGCTTCGGCGGGATCGTGATCACCCCGGCCCTGACTTCCTCGGTGAGAATCGCCCCAACCGCGAAGAAGCCGACCACCAGGGGAATCACGACCAGCACCCGGGAGATGTCGACCGCGATGTCCGGTGCCAGGGCCTCGGGGGCGAACAGACCGAGCACGGCCGCCAGCAGCAGCGGGTTCTTGAAGAAAAAGGCCCTGAGACGTTCCCGAAAGCCCTCCCCCGCCTTGGTCCCGAAGGCAGCACCGACCGCGAAGGCCCCGAGCATGAAGGTCAGGTAGCTCACCACCACGTCGAAAAGCACCGCCTCGGAGAGAGCATCGCCACCCATCAGCGTGTAGACCATCGGGTAGCCGAGATACGAGGTGTTGGCGAGGATCGCGCAACAGATCACCGCCCCGGCAACGGGGCGGTCCAGCCCGAGCACCCGCACCGAAAGAAACCAGGCCAGCAGGCCGACACAGACCGAGGTAAGCAGTCCCGCCACGATCCCGGCCCCGCCCCCGAACCCGAGCTCGACGTGGACGAGGTTGAAGAAGACGATCGGAGGCAGAACGAAATAGAGGATCAGCAGCAATCCCCGCCGCGACCCAACCCCCGCCCGCTCAGGCCAACGCCGTTCCCCAAAGACCCCGGCAGCAACTGACACGACTATGGCAAGAAGGATCCAGACCACCAGCCAACCCTAGCCAGCGGTTGCACAAAGGGCGCAGCAACCACCCTCGGTGGAGGTTTCTGCGAACCGTATAGGGAGCTACGGGAGGCGCCCCCGCGAGACTCGCAGAAGCCTCCTGGAGCAGAGGTTCCTGCGACCTGCGCTGAAAAGGGCTAGCTGATCCAGACGCTCAGGGCGTTGCCGGCGTGCTGGGCGAACTCGACCAACGGCTGCGGGATTATTCCGAAGAAGAGGCAGGCGGCCGCGGCGATCAGGGCGGGGGCGACCAGGTACCAGCGGCGGTCGGCCTCTTGGTCGGTGAAGGGGTCGACCGTGGCGCCGGCGATCTGAGGCGGCAGAGCTGCGGTGTCGATCGCGGATTCGGCGGATTCGCTGTCTTCGGCCGGGCTCATCCAGAGGGTCGCGACCACCCGCAGGTAGTAGCCGAGGGAAATCATCGTGCCGATCGCGATCATCACGGCCAGCCAGGTCCAGTCGTCGTCGACCAGTGCCTCCATCAGGTACAGCTTGCCAATGAAGCCGACGGTCGGTGGCAGGCCGGCCAGAGCAAGCATGGCGATGGTCAGCGGCCATGCGATCAGCGGTTTCTCGCGACCGAGTCCGCGCAGGGTGGAAATGTCATCGGAGAAGCCGGACTGGCGCTCCCGGATCACGACTACGGCGAACGCGGCCATGTTCATCGCCACATAGGCGGCGAGATAGAAGACGAGGGCATCAACGCCGGCCTGGGTGGCGGTGACGATGCCGGCCAGCATGTAACCGGCCTGGGCGATGCCGGAGTAGCCGAGCATCCGCTTGAGCGAGGTCTGGGCGAGAGCACCGACGTTGCCGACCATAATCGAGAGCGCCGAGAGGGCCGCCAACATCACGTCCCACTGGTCGGTGATCGGCCCCAGGGCAACTTCGAAGAAGCGGATGAAGACGGCGAAGGCGGCGGCCTTGGTTGCGACCGCCATGAAAGAAGTGACCGGGGTTGGTGCTCCCTGGTAGACATCCGGCGTCCACTGGTGGAAGGGTGCAATCGAGACCTTGAAGGCGAGGCCGACCGCGACCAGCCCGACTCCGACCAGGGTCAGGGAATCGGAGAGCATGCCGTCGCCGGCCTGGAGACCGTCGGCGATCGCCTGGAACCCAGTGGCCCCGGAGGCGCCATAGATCAGGGCGAGGCCGTAGAGCAGGGTTGCCGAGCCGACCGAACCGATGATCAGGTACTTCAACCCGGCCTCCAGCGATTCCCGGCGTCTCAGGTTGGTACCGCAGAGAGCGTAGAGGGGGATCGAAAGAAGCTCGAGGCCGACGAAGAAGGTCAGCATGCTGGTCGCCTGGGCGAGGATGACCATGCCCAGCACCGAGCCGAGCAGCAGGGCCAGCCAGTCGCTTCGTCCGGCCTGTGCTTCGGCCGGCTCCCCGATCGCCAGCAGCACCGCCACCGCGGCTGAGACCACCACGAGGAGTGACAGGGTCACGGCGAGACCATCAAGGCGGAGCGCGCCATTGACCAGATCGACGTTCGCGTCCCACTGCCAGATCAGGCAGCCCGCTGTCACGGCCAGGGCCAGCAGCGCAAGAGCGGGACCGAAGCGTTTGACCGAATCAAAGACGGCAGCCAGCACGACCACGACCAGACCGGCGGTCAGGGCAATGATCGGCGAGAGCGCCGCATAGTCCATGGTCGGTGAATCGAAGGTCACTTGGCGATCTCCTTGACGACGCCGACCGTCGCATCAGTGGCGGGGGAAGACTCGTGGAGAATCAGCTGCGGCGAGAAGGCCAGCACGACCACGATCGCCACCATCGGGACCACGACCAGGGCATCCCGCAGCGAGATCTCCCGTGAATCGGAGCCTTCGGGCAAGGGGTTGTGCATCGCCAGCTGGTACATCCGCAAGGCATAGAACGCCGCCAGTGCGACACCGGACGAAGCGATGATGGCCAGGGCCGGATCGGTCTCGAAGACGCCATTGAGGATGAAGAACTCGCCGATGAAGTTTGCCGAGGCGGGAATCGCGAGGGTGGCCATGGTGACGATCAGGAACAGCACTGCAAAGACCGGCGCCTTCCTGGCCAGCCCGCCCATTGGTCCGACCTCTTCGCTGCCGGTCCGTTCAGCGATCATGGCGACGATCAGGAAGGCCGGAACGACGACCAGTCCGTGGTTGACCATCTGCAGGACTGCGCCGTTGGCTCCAGACTCGTTCAGAGCGAAGATTCCGGCCAGGATGAAGCCGAGCTGGGCGACCGAGGAGAACCCGAGGACCAGTCTCAGATCGGTGGTGGTAAAGGCCATGGCCGAGCCGTAGATGATCGCCGCGACGGCGAGGATCAGCATCGTGGTCTGGAACAGCACCGCGGCGTCGGGCAGGATCTCCAGCACGATCCCGAGGAATCCGTAGGCACCGACCTTCGAGAGAACCGCCGAGAAGACCGCGAGTGCCGGCAGCGGGGCGGCGCGGTAGGCATCGGGCATCCAGCCGTGGAGCGGGAAGACCGGCATCTTGACCAGGAAGGCCACGGCAAAGAACCAGAAGATCCAGTTCTGCGAGCCCTCGGGGATGCCGCGTGCGGCGATGTCACTGATCGCGAAGGAAAGCTCGCCGCCGTCGGCGGAAGTGATCGCCGCGGCGATCGCTCCGACCAGCATCAGCAGCGAGCCGATCAGGGTGAAGACGATCATCTTCAGGGTCGCCGACTGGACGCTGACCAGCCCACGCCCGGGACTGCCTTCGGGGTCGTTTTCGCCGCCCCGGTCCCTGCCCCAGATCCCGAACAGGAAGTAGAAGGGCACGATCATCAGGTCGAAGAAGAGGACGAAGAGCAGCAGGTCCTGGCTGAGGAAGGCTCCGAGGGTGGCTGTCTCACCGGCGGCCATCATCAGGTAGAAGAGAGCCGGCCGCTCGACTCCGCGGACCGCCGAAAAAGCGATCGCGGGAATCCAGGCGATCGTGGTCAGCAGGACCAGAAACACCGTGACGCCATCGATTCCGAGGCTGTAGTCGACACCGAGCCCGGGGATCCAGGAAACGTCGGTGACGTACTGCATGCCGCCGTCCGGATCGAAACCGGCGAGAACGCCGACGCTGAGACCGAGCGTGATCACCGCGCCGAACATCGCAACCCAGGCAGCGAACCGCTTCGGCACCAGCAGACCGACCAGGCCAAAAACGAGCGGAGTCCAGATGATTGAACTGAGCATCAGAGGCTCCGGATCAGGAAGTAGGTGACGATGGCGAGGATGCCGAAGAGCATCAGCACCGCGTAGCCGCGGAGCATGCCGGTCTGCATGTCACGGACCGCGGCGCCGGCCGAACGGGTGAGACCCGCAACCCCGGCCGTGGCCCCGCCGATGAAGGCCCGCTCGAAGATCGTGTTGCAGAAGCGGCCGAAGGCCTTGACCGGGTTGACGATCAGGAAATCGACGATCTCGTCGCCGTACCACTTGTTCACGCAGAGGGTGTGGATCGCCTTGAATCGCTCGCGGAACCTGACCGGGAGGTCGGGCCGTTTGATGTAGAGCAGCCAGGCGGTGGCGATGCCGGCGATCGAAATCAGGGCGCCTTCGAACAGTCCGGTCCAGGCCTGGCTGACGCTCGGGTGCTCACCGGCAAAGATCGAGTTCTCGAAGGTCGGCTCGAGGAAGTGGGTGATCACCTCGGTGACCCCGGGGATCTGGACCAGCCCGCCGATCAGGGCCAGAACCCCTAGCACGGCCATCGCGAACTTCATTCCGCCGGCCTGTTCGGCGATGTGGTGTTCCTCGCCGGGGTAGCCGACCTCGGTGTCCTCGATCTCGCCGGTGGCCGGATTCTTCGGCTCGCCGTGGATCACATGACCCTTTTCCTCCAGGTACTCGACTTCCTTGCAGGCCGGGCCGGGCAGGATCCGGAAGATGATCCGGAAGGAGTAGATCGCGGTCATGAAGGCGCCGATCAGCATGCCGACCCACATCCAGTCATACATGCCGCCGCGGAAGTGGGCGAAGTCGATGATCTCGTCCTTGGAGAACCAGCCCGAGGTACCGGGGAAGCCGGAAAGGGCCAGCGCCCCGATGATCAGCATCGCCGCCGTGAAAGGCATCGCTTTGCGGAAGCCCTTCATCTTGTCGATGTCCTGCATGTTGGCCATCGCCGAGATGACCGAACCGGCCGCCATGAAGAGCAGCGCCTTGAAGAAGGCGTGGGTCATCAGGTGGAACATCCCGGCCGAATAGGCCCCGATTCCCACGCCGACGAACATGTAGCCGATCTGGCTCATCGTCGAATAGGCGATGATCCGTTTCAGGTCGGTAACAGCGATTGCGATCGTGCCGGCGATCAGCAAGGTGGCCAGCCCGACGAATGCGGCCACGTCGGCCGCGGTCGGGGCGAGTTCGAAGAGCGGGTGGCAGCGGGCGATCAGGTAGACGCCGGCGGTGACCATGGTCGCGGCGTGGATCAGCGAGGAGACCGGGGTCGGACCTTCCATCGCGTCCGCGAGCCAGGTGTGGAACGGCATCTGGGCCGACTTGGCAAAGGCGCCGACCAGCAGGCAGAGGCAGATCGCGACGATCTCCCACTCGTTGGTTGTGAAAACCTCCGG
>JAUPTY010000003.1 GCA_030917845.1 Actinomycetota bacterium
ATCGAGCGGGTCACCCGGCTGGAGGAGGCCGGCGCGGCTGGAATCTGCGCGGGATGCGGATCACTTCACGCCCGGGGAGCGGTCTACTGCTGGCGCTGTGGACGCAACGTCGCTCAGGCCCAGGGTTCATCGGTAGTGCTGCCAGCCGGAACGACCCGGCCTCCGGTCACTCCGGCTCCTGTTCCGGCCCACCCGGCTCCGAATGGTGCGGCTCCTGCTCCGGCTGCTGCGTCGAGTGAGGAGGCTCCGGTGTTTCAGGCGACAACTCCGCCACCCAGAAACCCGGAAGTTGGCCTGCACCTGCCCGATATCGACTACGACCCCGCCACCACCCATACCGATCCGGCCGAGGCCCGAGTCCCTGAGCCAGGCCCGCCGGCGCAGGAGATGCCGGATCATTTGATGCCTGAGCCGGAGACGCCGGAGACGGAGCTTGAGGAGCCGGTGGACGTCGGTGAGGAACAACCCGCCCGCGGATGAAGCCGAACCCTGCCACCAGGACGCCGAAGGAGCCGCGGCGACTGCCATTCCGGCTGAAGGTGCCGGAGCGCGACGAATTGATCGCCTACGCGCTCGCCACCCTGGCCATGGGTCTGATGATCGGTCTCGCGATCGGTCCGATCGTCAACGGTGCGGCGAAGGTGACTCCGATAATCATCGCCCCGCTGCCCGGAGCCGAGGAAGAAACTGAGGTCACTGGCACCGTCGCGGATGTGCCTGCACTTCAGTCACCGGCAGGTTCGGATTCCGGCGAAAACGGGAATTCAAATTCCAGTGAAGAGACCCTGGTCGCGTCCGAAGATCCTGTAGGCGAGGTAACCATTCCGGATGCGGACGAAAGCCCGCCTCCGACCGATCCCAAGTCGGAGTACCGCGAACCGAAAGACGAGGATCCGGCGCCCGACCCGTCCCCGGATCCGGACCCGGAACCGGAGCCGGAGGGTGTGGAACTTACCGGCACGGTCCTGGCCAATTCACCGGGGAGCAAGACCTACTGGGTGAGCTCCGATGGTGAACTGACGACCGTCTTCGCGGCCACCGTCCCCGATCCCGGGCTGGTCATCTCGACCAGGGTCGAGCCGCTTTCGAACGGGACCCTGACCGAGGTCGAGGCCCGGTCCGCGATGGATATATCCAAGGAGTCCTCGGTCAAGAGCGTGCTCAGCTACGTCGACCCTGCAGCCGGCGTTGCGGTTCTTTCCAGTCGCGGATCGTCGTTGCCGGTGATGCAGACGGAGCCGGGCCTGCTCGACCCGTTCACGGTCGGGCAGAAGGTGGAAGCCACGATCAACCTCGACGTCCCCGACCCGGAAAACTTCAACGCGAACGACCCGGCCGCCGAGCCCCTGGATCTGCCGATCCAGCTCGAGGAGATGCGCCCGCTCACCGGCAGCCCTCCGGTCGAGTTGACCGGCGAGCTGATCTCGGTTGACGAGGTGGCGTTCACGCTCACGATGGCCGCTGACTCGACCGGCAGCCTCGGCTCCGTGATCGAACTCCTGGCTTCGGAAGACTTCCCCTTCGGGTCGGTCACGCCAGGCCAGTCCTACAGTGCGACCGCGACCAGGGTTGACGGCCGGCTGAAGATTATCGGCTTCTCGCCCGCCTCAGGCAAAGCCGCCGCGAACGATCCGGCCAGGGCCTTCGGTACCCACGCCCGCTAGAGAAGCTCAGCGGACCAGACAGAGCCAAGGGCTCAGGTGCCTTCGATCTTCATTGGGGGCGACTGATACGGCGCCTCGCCCGCCGGGGCTTCGGCTGCTGCTGGTTCGGCTTCGGCGGGCTGTTCCACTCCGAGGGTTTCAGCCAGTTCGCCGTTTTCGAACATCTCTTCGATGATGTCGCAGCCGCCGAGCAGCTCGCCGTTGACGTAGAGCTGGGGGAAGGTCTCCCAGTCGGAAATTTCGGATGTGACCTCGCGCAGCGGCTGCAGGGCCGGCAGCACGTCGATCGCGCCGTACTCGACGCCCATCTGGTCGAGCACCTGGACGGTGCGCATCGAGAAGCCGCAGCGCGGAGCTGACGGCGTGCCCTTCATGAAGAGCAGCACCTGATTCTCGTTGATCAGTTCGCGGACGCGGTCGGTGAGTTCCTGGTCGGCCATGTAATTGATGTTAGGGGATGCGCGAGCCCGGGCCGCTAGTCCAGGACCTTGACGGTGAGGGCGTGGATCGTGCCATCGTCAAAGCGCTCGCGTACTGCGGCCTTGACCAGACGGTGCTGGTCGATCCGGCTTTTGCCCTCGAACTGCGGAGCGGACACTTCGGCCCGGAGGTGATCCCCGGTCCCGGTCTCGTCGATCACCTCGGCAGTGGAGCCCGGAAGCGCGGTCTCAATCATTCCCTTGAGTTCAATCAGATCGGCGGCCATCAGCTGCCACTTTTCGCAACGGCGGCAGCTTCAGCCTGTTCGGCAGCAGTCTCGAGCATCTCGTCGATCCGCACGAACTTGACCCGCGGGCGGCCGTGGGGTTCGCCTCGGCCGACTTCCGCCTGGTCGATCTTCTCCCAGCCGCTGAAGGAAACGTAATGGGCTCCCCGCTCGATCAGCAGGGCCTCGATCGCGTTCGGATCCGGAGACTCGGGATCGAGCAGGTTGCCGGCAGCGACATCCTCGAAGAGGTGCGTGACGGTCTCGGTTGCGCATTTCTTGTTGGTGCCGATCACGCCAGAGGGGCCACGCTTGATCCAGCCAGCGGTGTAGTGGCCGGTTCGATGCTCGCCGCCGTGGGTCTCCAGCACCCGTCCGTTCTCGTTGAGAATGGTGCCGCGGCGTTCGTCGAAGGGGACTCCGCGCAGCGGAATGCCGGTGTAGCCGACCGATCGAAGAATCAGGTCACATGCGAGTTCTTCGCGCTCGCCAGTGTCTTTCGCTTTCAGCGAGCCGTTCTCTTCGACCAGCTCGTTTCGTCCGATCACGATGCTCTCGACCTTGTCGCCGCCCTTGATCTCGATCGGTGAGGCGAGGAAGCGCAGAACTACCCGCTTCGGCTTGCCGGAGGGCTCCCGAGTGGCGTATTCCTTGACGATCTCGACATTGACCCGGGCGGTCTTGTCGGCATCGTCGGATTCGATCCAGGCCTGGCTGGCGGGGTCGAGTACAACCTCGTCCGGGTCGACGATCACGTCGGCTTCCTCGAGTTCTCCGAGTTCCTTGACTTCAGGGTTGGTGTAGGCCGCCTGGGCGGGGCCGCGGCGGCCGAGCACGACAATCTCCTCGATCGTCGAAGCGTCCAGGATGTCGATCGCATGGTCGGCGGTGTCGGTCTTCCTCAGCTCGGCGTCATCAAGGGCCAGCATCCTGGCAACGTCAAGGGCGACGTTGCCGTTACCGATCACCACCGCGCGCTTGGCCTCGTCCAGATTGAAGTCCCGGTCGGCGTAATCGGGGTGGGCGTTGTACCAGCCGACGAATGCGGTCGCGGCAAAGCTTCCGGGCAGGTCCTCTCCGGGGATGCCAAGCTCGCGGTCGGCTTCGGCACCAAAGGTGTAGATCACCGCGTGGTAGTGCTTCTCGAAATCCTCGACGTTCAGGTCGCGGCCGACCTCGATGTTCCCGAAGAAGCGGAAACCCTCCTTGGCGGCGGTCCGCTCGTAGACCCGCGTGACCGATTTGATCTTGGGGTGATCGGGTGCGACGCCGCCACGGACCAGCCCGTAGGGGGTCGGGAGGCGGTCGAAAAGATCGACCTGGGCGTGGGTCTCCGGATCCTTGATGATCTGGTCGGCGGCGTAGAAGCCGGAAGGGCCGGCGCCGATGATCGCTACGCGGAGCGGGTTTTCGGGGGTTCCTGGGTTACTCATTCGGCCAACAAGGATAAGGAATAGCGGCTCCGGGCCGTGTCTACTTCTCGGCTCGCTGTGCGACGCGTTCCATCTCGTCGACGAACTGGGGCCAGAGCTGCTCGGGAATGTCATGTCCCATTCCCTCGTACATCCTCAGTTCGGCCCCTGGTATGGCCCGGGCGGTCGCCCGGCCGCCACGCGGCAGGACGAGCCTGTCAGCCGAGCCATGCAGCACCACCGTCGGAATGTCGAGACGGGAAAGGGCTCGGTCGCGTTTGGGCTGGCAGTTGATCGCGTGGAGCTGTCTGGCCGTGCCGTCGAGGTGGATCCCCCGTTCGTAGGCAATCGAGGCGATCTGGCGGAGACGGTCCTTGTTGGTGGGGAAATCGGGGGAGCCGATTACCGCGGCCAGAGCCTCCATGCCGCTCAGGTAATTGTCGAGGCTGTCGGTCGGCCGGGTTCGCACCAGCGCGGCCAGTTCTCTTACGCCGGGGAAAGCATCGAGGCGTGAACCCGTGCGAGACATCATCGAAGTCAGTGAAAGAACCCGCTCCGGATGGTCGATTGCCATGGTCTGGGCAATCATGCCGCCCATCGAATAGCCGATCACATGGGCGCCGTCGACGCCGAGGTGGTCGAGCACGCCAACCGCGTCGGCGGCCATGTCGTTAAGTGTGTAGGCGAGATCGCGAGGGATCCCGAGCATCATCGTCGGGAGCGGCGGCTTCCCCTTGTGCTTGAGGATCGTCGAAGCCCCGTTGTCGCGATTGTCCATCCTGACTACCCGGAATCCGCGATCGGTCAGCATTTCAACCAGGGGCAGATCCCAGTAGATCATCTGGGTGCCGAGCCCCGCGACCACGAGCAGAACCGGGTCGGAAGGATCGCCATGGACATCGAAGGCGATCTCGACCTCGCCGACCTTCGCAAAGTCGACTTCCGGGATGGCGGGGGTGCTACGGCCTATCGTTTCGGTTGTCATGGCCGAACTGAAGATACCGGGGCGCCGAGCTGGAGCGGCTTTAATCGCCCTGCTCGCCCTGCTTTTCTGGGTTGCTCCGGCTGCGTCCGCGGCCGTGACTGCGGTTGACACGGCAGCCGGCAGTCGCGGGCAGGTGACGATCATCGTGCTTCCCTCCGGGATCACCCCGGATGACCTCGAAGGCCTTGACGGAGCCGCCATCGGGCTGATGAACGGCGGTCTGGGAGAAGTCTCGGCGCAGCAGACTTGGCTTGATGTGTCGCAAGGAGCCCGGGCGTTTGACACAACATATGACACACCGTTAGAACGTGTGTATCCGGGCGGGGAATCGGCGCAGGGGTGGGAAAAAGTAGTGCGAAGGGGCAGGACTGCCGAGAGCACCGTAATTCCCGGCCTCCTGGCTTCCGTGCTGGTCCGGAACGGGCTCGACGCGGCTGCCGCGGAGTCGGCCGGCACCGCGGCGCTCGCCGTAGTCCGGCGGGACGGTTCGGTTGCCCGGGCGCCAACGGCATGCGGTGGTCCTGAATCGATGATCAGGCCGGATATCCCGGGGGCGGAAGCACCGATCCCGGGCTGTCCCGACCCGGTCACGGTCCTTTCGATGCCGGTCTCCTCCGCCTTCGAGACCGCAGCGAACCGCAGGGCCCGCGATCTCCAGATCTTCATCGAGCGCCCGCCGGCCGATTCCGGCGACCAGCTGGCGATCGCGATCGCCGGCCCAGGTTACAGCGGAATGCTCGAATCACCGAGCACCCGGACCGGTGGCTATGTGCTGGCGACCGACATCGCCCCGACGATCCTCGAACACTTCGGCCTCAGGACCCCGAAGGCGATGACCGGCCTGCCGCTTGAATCGGGCGGGGAACTTGATCTCGAACGGCTGGCCGAGCTGGAAGGTCGCTACGAAGAGGTAGGCAAGCGGCGCGGTGCGGCCCTGGCGATCCCGCTTCTGCTCTGGATCGGGCTGGTCGCCCTGGTATCGCTGGTCAGTCGCGGCCTCTACGCGAGGCCGGCCATTCGGCTGCTCTGCCTCTCGACTGTGCTTCTGCCCGGCGTTCTGTTGTTGACCGCGGCGCTCTCGCCGTCCCTCGGGGTTGAACGAACCATCGCGACCCTCCTGCCGGTCCTGATTGCCGGCCTGCTCATGCGTCTGGCACCAGGCTGGCTCTCGCTTGCCCTGGCCTGCGGCCTGACCGTGATCCCTTATGGGATCGACATGCTGGCCGGCTCGGTTCTCACGCCTCTTTCGGTGATCGGACCGAACCCCGGTCTCGGCGCCCGCTTCTACGGAATCGGCAACGAGCTTGAATCGACCCTGATGATCCTGACCTCGATCGGGACCGGGGCAGCGTTGACCTGCTCGGGAACTGCGGGCCGTCGGGCGGCGGTCATTTTCCTGGCTGTGGGACTGGTCTCGACCGTGGTCTTCGCCGCCGGCCGATTCGGGGCTGACGTCGGGGCGGCGATCGTCTTCCCGGTTGCGGCCGTGGTCGCCGCTGCTATCGCGACCGGTCGCCCGCGGCTTGCCTGGGTGGGGCTCGCGGTGGCCGCCGCCGCCCTCGCACTGCTCGCGGTTGCGGACATCGTGACCGGCAGCGAGACTCACTTCGTGCGCTCCGTCGTCGGGGGCAGCGGTGGCTCGTTCTTCGATGTTGTCGGCCACCGGCTCGACGCGACTCTGGAGAGCTTCACCCGGCTCTCGCGGATCCCGGTCACCGTGCTTGCCCTCGCGGTGATTGCCCTGGGCGTCTGGAAGCGGCCGCTGATCGGCGACTGGCTGGCGGACCTTCCGCTGATGAAAGCCGGAATCGCTGCCGCTGCCGCGGGCTCGCTGGTGGGAGCCGTGACCAACGATTCCGGGGCACTTTTCATTCAGGTCGGAACGCTATATCTGGCGCTGGTACTGGGATTTGCCTGGACCGCTGCGAAGTCCCGCAATTCAGGGGGTTAACCGCTCCCCGGTAGGCCGCCGCCTGCTCTATCCTGTCTATCCGTGCGGATCGCCCTCGTAACACCGTATTCGTGGACTTATCAGGGCGGCGTCAATCGTCACGTCCAGTCGCTCGCCGAGGAGTACATCTCTCGAGGCCACTACGTCCGTGTTATTGCGCCGCTCGATCCACCAGACCGCCTCTCGAAGGCGCTTCACCGTGCCCCTGCCGAAGAACGTGAGATACCCGACTACCTGATCCCGGTGGGCCGCACCGTCGGGATCAGTGCGAACGGTTCCGTTTCGAACATTCCCGTCTTTCCCTCAGGCGTGACCCGGACCCGGCGGGCGATCGAGGAAGGCGATTTCGACGTCGTCCATATTCACGAGCCGATGACTCCGGTCAACGGCTGGGACGCATGCCTTTCGAGCGATGTCCCGGTGGTCGGCACCTTCCACGCTTACTCGACCAAGCCGATGCCGAACCTGATCGCCAGCGCTGTCGGTTCCCGTCGGGTGCTGAACAAACTCTCCGCCCGGATCGCGGTCTCGGAAGCGGCCGCCTGGACCGGGCGCCGCTGGTTTGGCGGCAACTACACGATCGTGCCGAACGGAGTGGACATCGACTCCGTTCACGTCGGGCCCAAGTCAGAGTCCGACCATCTCCGTGCCCTTTTCGTCGGCCGGGCAGACGAACGCAAGGGACTGCCGGTTCTGCTGCGGGCATTCTCGGCGCTTGTCGAGCATGTCCCGGCCCGCCTTTCGGTGGTTGGTTGCGACCCCGAGGATGTGCGGCGGATTCTCGCCCACCCCGAACTCGAGGATCATCTCGACCTCCACGGAAAGGTCTCGAACGAAGAGCTCTGGCAACAGCTTGCAGATGCCGATGTGCTGGTCGCACCCTCACTTTCGGGCGAAAGCTTCGGCATGATCCTGACCGAGGCCTTTTCCGTCGGTACCCCGGTCATCGCTTCAGGAATTGCCGGCTACAGCGACGTGGTCACCAACCACCACGACGGCGTGATGGTCCCTCCAGGCGATCCGCAGGCACTGGCCGAGGAACTCCAGCGGGCCCACCACGAGCCCGATCGGCTGGCCCGGATGGGCGAGGCGGCCCGCGAGAGTGCGCAACGCTACGCCTGGGGTTCCGTCGCCGACCAGGTGATGGACGTCTACGAGCGGGCGATCGAGGTACCGGAACCGGAGGAAAAGGCGGAACGGGTCCGCCGTCGTTTTGGCATGACTTCGTCTGACGGTCTGCCCCTGGCACCAGCCTTGAAGCTGCCTTCGCTGGATCCGCCTCCGGCGGACCCCGCGGGGAATCGCAAACGGTTCTTCCGCAAGGCCGCCCTCGGCCTCGCTGCGCTCTTCGGTCTTGGTCTGACCGCCTTGGCCGCGCAGAAGATCGGGGTGGATCACGTCGCGCATGCCATGGTCCGTTCTGATCTTTCCTGGGTGCTCATCGCCCTGGCCTTGATGGCCTCTTCGCTTTTCGTGCGTGCCTGGTCCTGGTTCTTCATCGCCCGATCGGCGATGCCGCATTCCGGTTTGAAACGCCGTGATTTCGCGTCGGCGACCATGATCGGGGTGTTGATGTCAGCCACCTTGCCGGCTCGCCTCGGTGAACCCGCAAGGGCGATCAGTCTCGCCCGTCATACCGGCCGGGCCAAGGAAAACCTTCCTGTGGTGATCGGCACGATCGTCTCCCAGACGATGTTGAACATCCTCGCGATCCTGCTGCTCGGCGTTCTCGTGCTGACCTCGATGGACAACGTGTTCCAGGGCGGCACAAAGCAGATTCTGCTCTTCAGCCTGATTCCTGCCGTGCTGCTTCTGGCAGTGATCGCGGCCCCGTCAATACTTGGCAAACAGAGCGGCGAAGGCAAGCTGGCCCGGATCGGGGCAGCAGTCCACTCGGTCATGGTTCAGGTGCGCCGCGGTCTCGTCGTCTTCAAGCATCCCCGGAACGGTGCACCGGCGGCCGCCCTTCAGCTCTTTGCCTGGGTCATCCAGCTGCTTTCCTGCTGGGCCCTGATGTTTGCCCTCGGTCTCGATCACAAGGCCGGGCTTGCCGCATCCGCGGCAGTGCTGCTGGCAGTCAACGTCACGGCTGTGGTTCCGGTCACCCCGTCCAACATCGGCATGTTCCAGCTTGCCGTCATCTTCGTGCTCCACAAGGGCTGGGGAATCTCGACCGCGGATGCTCTCGCTTACGGCGTCATCCTCCAGGCGGTTGAAATGGCGACCGCTGCGGCACTGGGCGTCCCCGCCATGGTCCGCGAGGGACTGACCTGGTCTGACCTGCGCACCCAGGCGATCGCGACCGCACCGGTCGAGCTCGATCCTTACCCGCAGAGCCGCCGTCGCAAGCGCGAAAAGACCGAACAAGTCACCTACACAAGGTAAAAGGGGCGGCCCGTTCGGGCCGCAACTGAAACCCACCCTCCCAGAGAAGGACTGAATGGTTGGGAGGGCTCTGTTCGAGGCGAATCCGGGCCCCCTCATACCGGGCCTCCCGGAACGTGTCGTTGCTTGACAAGCTTCCCGTTGTCCTTACACTGAACTTTATGGTTCAGTATCGAATGGCTCACGAGACCTTTGCGGCGCTGGGTGACCCGGCCCGGATGGCGATCCTTGATCGGCTCGGTGAGGGCGGGGCTTCGATCTCGGAACTGGCCGAACCGGCTGGAATGACCCTGACCGGGATGAAGAAACACATCCGGATCCTCGAAAAAGCAAAGCTGGTCACCACCGAGAAGCGCGGTCGAACCCGCTGGTGCGAACTCTCAAGTGAAGGCTTTGACGAAGCCGCCTTCTGGCTGGATGAATTCCGCCGCCGCAGACATCAGCAGCTCAATCGCCTGGAACGGGTGATCGAGAGAAAGAAACTGGAATAGGAAAAGGGGAAGAAGAAATGAGCGAACTGAACGAACTCCACAAGACCGTGGTGACAACCCCCGGCAACACCGAGATCCGGACCGAACGGATCTTCGACGCGCCCCCCGAGCTGGTCTTCGACTGCTTCTCGGACCCGGAGACCCTGACCGAGTGGCTCGGTCCTGACGGCTACGAGATGAAAGTCGAGAAATACGACTTCCAGCCCGGCGGCGAATGGAAATATCTGCACATCGCGCCCGACGGATCCGAGTACGTCTTCTTTGGCAAGTTCCTTGAGATTGATCGGCCGGTCCACCTGTCGCAGACCTTCAATTTCGTGATGGAGCCACAGCCGCCGGATTCGATTGACCGCGCCGATTTCATCAAGGTCGAAGGGGGACGGACCCGGCTGGTCACCGTGACCACATTCGATTCCAGGGAAGACCGCGACGGAATGCTCCAGTCCGGGATGGAACAGGGGATGAACGAGAGCTACAACAAGCTGGATGGCCTCCTGGCCAAACTCCAAAAATAAAGATGGCGTCCCGGTCTACGCCGGGACGCAACAGAAACCCGTCCGATCACGAGGTCCGCAAATGGATGATCGGACTCCGTATTCGGGAGGATCTAGCTGAGATCCATCTTGGACCAGTCGAGTCTTTCCGGGAAGCGGGGGAGGCCGTCGTCCGGGACCGGGAACCAGGGGGCCGCGTAGTCGGTGAACTGATGGGCCAGGGGACGGACCCCCGGGTCCTCGTTCAGGGCTCCCAGCCGGATCGCGAGGATGTCCGGGTTGTCGGGGTGGCTGGTGTAGAGGTGGCCGCCGCAATTCCCGCAGAAGTACTTGTTGAAGCCACCGTCACCGGGTTCGTATCCCTTCACCGAATCCTCGCCGGCGGTGATCGAGAAGGAACCGGGTTGGGTGAGGCCGGTTACCGAGACTCCGCTACCGGTCCGCCGCTGGCAGCGCTTGCAGTAACAGAGCGCGGCCCCGACCAGCGGCTTGTCCACCGCGAAGGTGACATTGCCGCAGACACACTCACCGGTCATGTGCGTGGCTGGCTCCGGACCCTGATCCTGCGCTGAACTCTCCATGGCCGAAGCCTAGCCGGGAGTCGCGCCAGCAGATAACCTCGCTTCGAGGGAATCCACCAGAAGGAGAGTCAATGCGGCAGGTGTCTTCGTCTTCGTTCGTCCGTCCAACCGCGGTGCTGATCGCTTTCGGGGTGATGCTTCTGGCCTTGCTGGCGATGCCGTCGCCACAGGCGGAGGCAGCCAAGGCCCCGAAAGTCACGATCCGAACCACCGAGTACGGAGTCCCGCGGATCCTCGCGGACAAGCCTTACGGCCTCGGCTACGGATACGGCTGGGCGATTGCGAGCGAGCAGCTCTGCACCCTCGCCGACACCTATGTGACGGTCCGTGGCGAACGATCGAAGTATTTCGGCGGCTCGACCGACGCACCGAACTTCATTTCAAACCTCGAATCCGACTTCTTCTGGAAACGGGTCCGGGCCGAGGGCACCGTGAAGAAGATGCTCAACCTGAAGCCGCCGAACGGGCCGCTGCCGGTGGTCAAGCAAGTGGTCAAGGGATACGCCGCGGGCTACAACGCCTACATCCGAAAGACCGGGGTGAAGAAGCTGCCGGATCCGCGTTGCCGTGGCAAGGCATGGGTCAGGCCGATCACGGTGCTCGATGCCTACCACCGCTTCTTCCAGCTGCTCGGCTACGGCAGCACCGATCCGTCGATGGATGGAATCGTCAGCGCCCAGCCTCCGGGCCCGGAACCCTTCAGCTCGGGGCCGGAAGCACCGGATTCATCATCCGGTATCAGTGCCGAGGACTTCGGGGCGGACTTCGGAAACTTCACCGGTGGTCTCGGTTCGAATGCGGTCGGTCTCGGCAAGGCGTCGGTAAAGGGTGGCAAGGGCCTGCTGCTCGGCAACCCGCATTTCCCCTGGCATGGAGCTCAGCGCTTCTTCGAAGCTCAGCTGACGATCCCAGGGACGATCAACGCTTCCGGGGCCAGCCTGCTCGGGGTGCCGGTAATCCTGATCGGTCACACCCGCAACATGGCCTGGAGCCACACGGTTTCCACGGCGCGGCGGTTCATCATCTACCGGGAGACTCTCGACCCGACCGACCCGACCCACTACATCGTCGACGGCCAGTCGAAGCCGATGAAGGCGACCACGGTCACCGTTCAGGACAAGGAAGGTCCGGCCCAGACCAGGACTCTTTACTCGACCGAGCACGGTTACGTCACGGATTCGGTCCAGGGCACCCCGCTGTTTGCCTGGACCACCGCCAACGCCTATTCGCTGTTTGACGTCAACACCGGCAACTTCCGGATGATCAACCACTTCTACTCGATGAACCGGGCCCAGAGCACGCCAGAGGTTCTGAAGATCCTGAAGAAGTACCAGGGGATCCCCTGGGTCAACACGATCGCCTCCGACTCGAAGGGCCGGGCGCTCTACGCCGACATCGGGGCGGTTCCGGATGCTTCCGACGAGCGGGTCGCCGAATGCAACACGCCGGGTCTCGGCGCGGTCGCCTGGGTCTCCTTCCGGCTGCCGGTCTTCGACGGATCGAATTCAGATTGCGACATGAGCCGGAAGCGTGCCGGAGCGGCGGGGCCAGGTCTCCTGCCGGCGACCGAGATGCCCTTCCAGCAGCGCTCCGACTACGTGGAGAATTCGAATGACTCCTACTGGTTGACCAACGTCAAGAAGCCGCTCGAGGGCTACGACCGGATCATCGGCGAGGAGCGAATCCCCCAGAGCGAGCGCACCCGGATCGCCCACAAGATGATCAACCAGAAGCTGGGCAGCGGGATGTTCACGCTGGGCGGCCTCAAGGCGATGTTCTACAACAACCGGGTTGAGAGCTCCGAGCTCCTGCTCGACCAGGTGGTCGCCTACTGCAACGCCAATCCGATTGTGATCGGCAATGACGGTCCGGTCGCTACCGGCCCTGCCTGTGATGCGCTCGAGAGCTGGGACGGCCGCAATAATCTGGACTCGACCGGTGGTCTCTTCTTCCAGCGGTTTGCCGGGCGGTTGTATTTCGGGGCTACCGGGCCGGTCTACTCGAATCCGTTCGATTACACCGATCCGGTCGGCACGCCGTTCGGTCTCAACACTGCCAACCCGGACCTGCCGATCGCCCTGGCCGACACGATCACCGAGTTCGCCACCCAGGGGATTCCCTTCAGCGCCAAGCGGCGCCAGTACCAGACAGTGACCAGGCAGGGCAAGAGGATTCCGATCCCGGCCGGTGACTTTGAGCCTTTTGGGTCCTTCAATCCGGTCTCGGGTCCCTGGGTACCGGGAGAGGGGATCACCGAGATCGACTCCGGATCGAGCTTCGTCCAGGCGGTCCACCTGACCGGGGCGAAGTGCCCGACGGCGAGCATGATCCTTACCTACTCGCAGTCGGAGAACCCGAAGTCGAAGCACTACGCCGACCAGACGAGGCTCTACTCGAAGAAGGGCTGGGCCATGGACCGCTTCTGTCCGCATCAGCAGAAGCGATCCCCCGGCCTCAAGGTGAAGCGGTTCGGTGGCGGCGCCAAGGCCGAGCGCCGCGGTCTCTGAGCTCCCGCAGAACGGATTGCCACGGGCACTGGCCGGATAGGATCGGCCGGTGGCCCGGGCAACTTCGGTTTTCGATGATCAGGCAGCGACCTACAGGGGTCCGCGCGAAAAGCTGATCCCGCAGATGGACCGGTTCTACGGGTCGGTTCCCGAGGCGGTCGGTCTGGTCGGGCGGGACGGGCCGCTTCGCATTCTGGATCTGGGTGCCGGCACCGGGATGCTCTCGGCTGTGGTCGCCGAGTCGTTCCCGGAAGCCCGGTTCACCCTGTTCGACTCTTCGCCACGGATGCTGGAGCAGGCCCGGGACCTGCTCGGGGAGAAGGCGGAGGTCGTAACCGGAGACATGTACCAGGGGATCCCGGAGGGCCCCTGGGATGCGGTGATCTCAGCCCTGGCGATCCACCACATGACCGACGAGGGAAAGAAGTCGGTCTACGAGGCCGTTTTCTCCGGCCTGCGGCCCGGCGGGATCTTCGTCAACGCCGAGCACGTTCTCGGCGAGACGCCAGCGATGCAGGACTACTACGCCGAATGGCACCGCTGGCAGGCATTCGAGAAGGGCCTGAACGAAGCCGAGTGGAAGGAAACGGTCGAGCGCATGAGCCACGACCACCTGACCCCGCTCTCGACCCAGCTGGAGTGGCTTTCGGAGATCGGTTTCACCCACGTCGACGTCCTCCTGAAGGACCACGGGTTCGCCGTATTCACCGGTCGACGGGCTTGATCCCGACCGATTGGTGGAAACTCCCTTCAAATGACCGGTTCAAACGCAGCCACGGTTTCCCTTCGGGTCCACGACGCGCTCCGCAAGCAGATCCTCGAGGGCGATCTCGAGCCGGGCAGCCGGATCCCTTCCGAGCGGGTCCTGGCGGAAGAGTTCGGGGTCAATCGCCACGCAGTGCGGGAGGCCCTGAAACGGCTTGAGCAGGCCGGGCTGATCAGGATCACCCACGGCGGAGCCACCAGGGTTCTCGACTGGCGTGATTCCGGCGGCCTTGAGGTGATTCTCGATCTCGCGGGAGACTCGGTCGACCCGCCGCCGGAACTGGTCCGCTCTGTCCTCGAGATGCGCGCCTCGATCGGTGAGGATGCCGCCCGGCTCTGTGCCGAGAGGGCCAGCGAGTCGGATCGGGAACAGGTCGAAGCGCTTGGCGAACGTGCCGCCGGACTGGTCGGAAGCGATGATCCGAACCTGATCGATCTCGCTTTCGCCGAGTTCTGGCTCGCGGTCGTCGCCGGTTCCGGCAACATCGCCTACCGGCTTTCGCTCAACTCGCTGCTGGCCGCGATGCTCGGATTCGGCGACGTCGCCGAGAAGATCCGTCCCTCCGATCCGCAGATCATCGGCCGGCTCGGCAGGGCGATAGGGGCCGGAGACCCGGAGACCGCTGCCGAAGTGGCCGGGCACATGCTCCGCGCCGACATCGAACGCGCCGCCTGAGCCGAGCCGGAGTACTTGCGCGGTTTCCTTTCAACTGGTATAACCAGTTTAGTCATGGGCGACCTGATCATTTACGCGATCCCGTTCTTCTTTCTGGCGATGGGGCTGGAGTACCTGACGCTCCGCCACGCCGCTCACGATCACGAGCACGAAGCGGTCGATCCCGATGCGCCGGTCGGCTTCGAAAAGAAGGACACCGCGACCAGCCTCAGCATGGGCGTCGGCCACCTCTTCATCGCCGGTGCCTGGAAGCTGGTCGTGCTGGTCATTTACGCGGCGATCTATTCGGTCAGCCCGATCCAGCTCTCGCCGTCGGACTGGTGGACCTGGGTTCTGCTCTTCTTCGTCGATGACCTCGCCTACTACGCCTTCCACCGCAGCCACCACCGGATCCGCCTCTTCTGGGCGATGCATGTGGTCCATCACTCGTCCGAGCACTACAACTTCTCGACCGCGCTGAGGCAGGACTGGTCGCCTTTCAGTTCGATCTTCTTCTGGATGCCCGGCGCTCTGCTATTCGAACCGTGGATGATCTACCTGGCCTTTTCCTGGAGCCTGCTCTACCAGTTCCTGCTCCACACCGAGGCGGTCCGCAAGCTGCCCCGGACGATCGAGTTCATCTTCAACACGCCCAGCCACCACCGCGTCCATCACGGCTCCCAGGAGCAGTACCTGGACAAGAACTACGGTGGCATCCTGATCATCTGGGACCGCATGTTCGGCAGCTTCGAACCGGAGGAAGAGCGGGTCCGTTACGGCCTGACCAAGAACATCGAGACCTTCCACCCGGTCAAGGTCGCCTACGCGGAGTACATGAACATCTGGCGGGATGTGCGGGCGGCCGACAACTGGCGGGACCGGCTCGGGTACACCTTCAAGGGGCCCGGCTGGAAACCGGGGCCGGAGCCGGTAGCCTCGGCAGATGAGCGGATTCCGGCTGACCCACATCGGCGGCCAGACAGTCCTGATCGAGATCGACGGCTGGCGGCTGCTGACTGACCCGACCTTCGACCCGGCCGGAGGCAATTACAACTTCGGCTGGGGCGCTCATTCCGAGAAGCTTGAAGACCCGGCCATATCCGTCGAAGAGCTAGGAAAGGTCGACGCGGTACTGCTCTCGCACGAGCATCATGAGGACAATCTGGATCAGGCAGGCCGGGACCTGCTGCCACAGGTCGGCAAAGTGATCACCACTCTCTCCGGCGCACAGGATCTAGATGGGGGAGTGGTCGCCACCGGACTCGCGCCCTGGGATTCGACGATCCTCGAGGACTCCGGCAAGCCGACGATCACGATCACCGCTACGCCTTGCCGACACGGCCCGCCGCTGAGCCATCCGATCACCGGCGACGTGATCGGCTTCTCGCTCGAATGGGACGGACGCCAGGGATCACTCTGGATCACCGGTGACACAGTCCTCTACGGCGGTGTGATGGAGGTGGCGGACCGGATCGACGTGGATACGGCTCTGGTTCACCTCGGTGGCGTCAAATTCCCGATTTCCGGTCCCCTGAAGTACACAATGGACGCGGCCGATGCGGTGGAGCTGTGCGAGAAGGTCGCCCCGAACACCCTGGTGCCAATTCACTTCGAGGGCTGGAAGCACTTTCGCGAGGGCAAGCCGGGGATCGACGCCGAGTTCGCCAGAGCACCGCAGCGGTTCCGGGATACCGTCCGCTGGCTCGAGCCAGGTGCGGTCGCCGACTTCGACTAGCTCGCGGCGTCGCGGCGAAAGCAGCTGCTCAGGTGGCTGTTGACCAGTCCGGTCGCTTCCATCAGGGCGAACATGTTGGTCGGGCCGACGAACTTGAAGCCGTGGCGGCGAAGCTCCTTGGCCAGCGCCTCCGATTCGGGTGAGCTGGTCTTCAGGTCGGCCATCGAGGCAGGAGCGGCAAAAGGGGCCGGAGCGAAGGACTCGATCAGGGGCTCGAGGCCGCCCTCATCCCGCAAGGCGATCGTGGCCTCTGCATTCGAGCGGGTCGCGTTGATCTTGGCCCGGGCCCGGATGATCCCCTCGTTGCCCATCAACTCCTCCACGTCCTTGTCGCTCAACCCGGCGCAGTAGTCGAGGTCGAAGTCACGGAATGCCTCCCGGAAGGCGGGTCGCTTGCGGAGGATGGTCGCCCAGCTCAGCCCGGCCTGAAAGGCCTCGAGCGAGAGCCGCTCGAACATCGCCTGCTCGCCTTCGAGGCGGATTCCCCACTCATTGTCGTGGTAATCGCGCATCATCTCGCTGCCATTGGCCCAGTCGCAGCGCTTCAGTCCGTCATCTTCGAGCTCGGTCACCGCACGATTCTCGCATTCGTCAACCGCCGGTAGCGTTCGGGTATGGGCAAGGTGGGAACAAGGGCATGGTCAGGAGTGCTGGGGGTCTGCGCGCTGCTCCTTTTCACCGCCGTCACGGAAGCCAGCCTGGAGAAAGGCGTCGCCGGCCGATCGGTCGAAGGCCGGCCGATCGTGGTCTGGCATCAGGGTGACCCGGACGCTGATTTCCGGGTGCTCGTGGTCGGTTCGGTCCATGGAGACGAACGCCAGGGGATCCGGGTCGTTTCCAACCTTCGGCAACGTCTGGCCGGCAAGAACGGACCCCGCGATATCGGCCTGTGGACGATCAAGTCGGCGAATCCGGATGGCACCGCGGCCGGGACCCGGAAGAACGCGCGCGGGGTGGACCTCAACCGGAACTTCCCCTACCGCTGGGACGGCAGTCTGAACGGCGGTTACAACTCCGGCCCCCGGCCGGCCTCCGAGCCCGAGACCCGCTCGATCATGAAGCTGGCCAACCGGACCGGATTCAACCTCGCGATCTGGTTTCACCAGCCGTGGGGGAGAACCCTCGTCCCCTGCAACAAGGACCGCCGCTGGGGATACCTCTACGCCCGCCTCTCAGGGCTTGGTTCGGGCGGTTCCTGTGATCGGGGCCGCTACCCGGGCAGTGCCGTCTCCTGGCAGCGCCACGAATATGGCACCACCACTTTCGTGGTCGAGTTCGGCCCGGGGATCCAGCCCCGGGCCTCAATCAACCGTCACGCCAGCGCGGTACTCCGCCTGGCCCGACGGATGAGCTAACCCTCTGTCTTGGATCCCATTCAACCAATTGGTTGACAGTTCGTCGGCCATCATCTATGTTCAACCACATGGTTGAAGAAACTGAAGAGGTCGACCGGGTATTCCACGCCCTTTCGAACCGGACCCGCCGGGGGATGCTCCGCCGCCTCACCCGGGGGGAGTGCCCGGTCGGCGAGTTGGCCAGGCCAACCGACATGTCATTTGCTGCGGCATCCAAACACGTTCAGGTCTTGGAGAAAGCTGGAATGGTCAATCGGAGGGTTGAGGGCAGACAACACATCTGCTCGCTCCGGCCCGAACCGTTGAAGGAAGCCAGCGAGTGGCTCAGCTTCTACGAGAAGTTCTGGAGCGACAATCTGGACCGTCTGGCGTCGGTGCTTGAGGCCGACATGGCGAAGGAGAAAGAAGATCAATGACCATCGACGGAGAATCGGTAAGGATCGTCAAGCAGGTCGGAGCACCGGTTGACCGGGTCTGCAAGGCTTTCATCGACCCGGACGAGCTGGTCCGCTGGATGCACCCCGAACAGTTCCGGGGAGTCTCGGCCGCCAACGACCCGCGGGTTGGCGGCCGGGGCGAACTGACTCACCGCAACCTCGACGGTGAGGAGATCGTCGGCGGCTTCAACTGGGAGTACCTGGAAGTCGAGCCGAACCGGAAGCTGGTCATGGACTGGCAGTTCGGCGGCTTCGGCCAGACCAACGAAAGCAACCGGTCCCGGATGACCATCGAGCTTCGCGAAACCGACCCCGGTTCGACCGAAGTCACCCTCTTCCACGAACGACTGGGCGAAGCACCTCCCGGTGGTCACATGGGAGTCAACACCGGCTGGACCCAGGCGCTCGAGAGCCTCCAGCGGCACATCGAAGAAGGAGAAGAGTCAAAGTGAACACGCCACCGATCGTTTCAACCGAGGAGTGGGAAGCCGCCCGGGCCGAGATGCTGGTCAGGGAAAAGGAAGTAACCCGGGCCCGCGACGCCCTGGCCGCCGAAAGGCGCCGGATGCCCTGGCTGAAGCTCGAAAAGGACTACGAGTTCGACGGACCAAATGGCAAGGTCAGCCTGCTCGACCTGTTCGAAGGTCGCCGGCAGCTGGTCGTCTACCGGTTCTTCTTTGATCCGGATGTAAGTGGCTACCCCGACAAGGGCTGCCCCGGTTGCTCATTCGGGACCGACCAGGTAGCCGACCTTCGCCACCTGAACGCCCGCGACACCACCTTCGCGCATGTGTCCAGGGGAACCCAGGAGAACATCAAGCGGCTGAAGGAAAAGATGGGCTGGGAGCAGATCCCCTGGTACAGGGTGATCGACGACTTTGACAAGGACATGGGCGTAAGCGAGTGGCACGGAACCAACGCCTTCATCCGCGATGACGAAGGCAACGTCTTCCGCACCTGTTTCATCGACGGCCGTGGTGACGAGCACATGGGCAGCACCTGGGCCCATCTCGACATCACCGCACTCGGTCGCCAGGAGGAGTGGGAGGACTCACCGGAGGGCCACCCCCAGACCCCGCCGTACCAGTGGTGGCGCCGCCACGACGAATACGACATGGAAGAGGCCGCCCGCGAGCTGGCCGAGCAGATCGAACGCAGCCGCCAGTCCAACGGCACCGGCATTCCCGGCAAGGTGGCCACATGATCTTCGCCCACATCGGCGCGGTCCCGGTCGAGGAGCTGCTCGCCCTGGCCCCGGCATTCGCTAGCGCCGGGATCGTGCTGCGGGCCCGCCTTAGACGCCGCTAGATCCGTGTAGCCAGCTCTCGAGGCGCTTTCCTGGAGTCAGGTCGCAGCTCTGTAGCCCGAACGACTCAAATCGTTGTACAACATGAGTTTGACAACGTCTTGTGTCGGACCTATGATCGTCCGGCATGCCGCGATACGTAGACCATGACCAACGGAAGAGGGACATCCTCAATGCCACGTGCAAGGTTCTCGGACAGGGAGGACTTAGCGCCCTCTCCTTCCGGGCCGTGGCCAAGGAACTTGGAGGCTCGACGACCCTCGTGACCCACTACTTCGGGTCTCAGGCAGAGCTCCTCGACGGTCTGGCCGGCTGGTTGGTCGACGACTGGGAAGCCGATCTGGCCGATCTCGAAACCGGTGTGGACGACCCACACGAAAGGCTCCGGCTCTTCCTTAGATGGTTGATCCCTGATTCCGAGGAAAGTCTGCTTCAGGAACGTGCCCGGATCGGACTACTGGCGGAGCGGCAGGACAGAACGGAAGCTGTCGAGATGTTCGATATTTGGGATCGCCGTATGCGGGAGCTCATCCGCCAGCACCTCAAGCCGATCGTGCCGAAGAAGGAACTCGAGATGCGGGTAGACATGATCCGGGTAATGACCAACGGATTGACCTTCTCGGCGATCGAGCATCCGGATGGCTGGACGACTGATCAGATGTGGGCGGTGCTCGACCAGTCCCTCAGCGATATGGGACTGACTGCGTAATCCTTCTCAGAGCTTCTGGCCGAGTTGGGGCAGGTCCGGCCACTCGCGTTGGCAGCTGAGGATTTCGTTGCCGCCTTCGGTCACGTAAACCGTGTCCTCCAGGGAAAGTATGGTCGGCTTGTCAACCGCCGGCTCCAGCGCGAAGGTCGACTGGTCCGGAACCAGCAGGTCGGGCTCTGCTTCCGCCCAGATCAGATAGTCCTCGTGGGGGTCGAGCCCGATCCCGTGTCCAAGGAAGAAAACATCCCAGACGTCCAGGTTCTCTCGGCGGGCGTCCTCGTCGAACTTCGCCTGGATCTCAACCAGGGGAGTGCCCGGCTTCATCGCTTGGAGGGAGCGCTTCAGCACAGCTCCGAGCCTGCGGTTGGTGTCGACGATCTCGTCAGAGACCGATCCGGCGGAGACCATCCGCTGAACATCGGCGTGGTAGCCGTCGATCGAGCAGCCCATCTCGATATTGATCAGCTCGCCGTCCTGGATGGGCCGGTCGATCATGCTCATCCGTTGTTCGCCGTCGCCCCAACGGAAGGCGATCCAGGCCATTGCCTCGGCGCCGTTTGCCAGCACCGCTTCCGAAAGCAGGTCGGCGAACTCGCGGTCGGTCATTCCGGTCCGGCCCTCGCCGATCGCCTGGATCATTCCCAGCTCGGCGGCGTGGCAGGCCTTGCGGATCTTTTCGACCTCGTCGGGCGACTTGACGATCCGGTTTCGGAGCAGGGCCTTGTCTACACCCATCAGCCTGATCCCGGGGAATTCGGTCCTCACTCGGTCGGCGACCGCAGTAGCCAGGAACTCGGACTCGATGCCGACCGCTCCTTCCCTCAGGCCCTGGTTCCCGAGGACCTCGATCAGGTGGTCGATCGGCTCCTGCGGGTGGACGCAGAGGGACACGTCGAGGCTGGTCTGGTTGGCGTGGTCGGCACCCCAGCCGGGAGCCAGTAGCGTCCGCTTGCCGTCTCTTGTCCAGAGCACGAAGGAACGCTCGTCGCTGACCAGGCCGACGCCCGGATAGTCGACCCCGCTGAGGTGACGGATGCTCGCCCTGGTCGAAGCGAGAATCGCATCCAGACCTTCCTTCTCAAGCATCGCGTCAGTGCGCTCTTCGCGGGAGAGTGGGACGGAGCCGGTTGTTTCGTTCATCGGGAGTCCAATCTTTCTTGACACAGGCGTTGTATAACGACTATGGTATTCAAATCGTCAGCAAGGGTCAACCTTGGAACCGCATTCTTTGAGAGGGGATAATGGACGCCAGAAAGCTTTCCAGGCGGCAGGTTCTTCAAGCCGCAGCAGGTACTACATTCGTACTGGGCGCCGGCGGGATTCTCGCCGCATGTGGATCTGACAGCAGTTCAAGTGGCGGTGGGGGAGGAACCCCGACCAAGGGCGGCAACCTCCGAGTGGGACTGATTGGCGGCGGCTCCACCGAGACGCTTGATCCTTTCGTGCCCCTGCTCGCCCCCGACATCCTCCGCGGCTACCTTCTCTACACCTACGTTGGTGAATTCAACGGCGAGTACGAACCGACCGGACTGATGGCCGAATCGGTCGAGCCCGTAGACGACAAAGGCCAGGTCTGGGATCTCACACTCCGCAACGGCATGGAGTTCCACAACGGCAAGACCGTCACTTCCGATGACGTGATCTGGAGTTTCAATCACCTGATGGATCCGAAGACCGGTTCCACTGGTTCCGGGCTGCTCCCCTGGGTCGACCCGAAGAACATCAAGAAGATCAACAAGCGGACCACCCGGTTTACCCTGACCCGCCCGGTCTCGATTTTCGAGCAGGCGCTCTACAACTTCGCGACGACCATCGTGCCGGAGAACTACAACCCGGCCAAGCCGATCGGTGCGGGTCCATTCAAGATGAAGTCGTTCAAGCCCGGTGACCGGAGCGTCTTCACCCGCTTCGACAACTTTTACGGCAAAACGGCCTATGTCGATCAGGTGGAGGTCATCTCGTTCAACGACACGACTGCCCTGGTCAACGCCCTGAGCGCCGGCGACATCGACATCGCACAGAGCGTCGGGTTCTCGAATGCCGCAGTGGTTGAGAGCGCCGGAAACCAGATCGTCAACACCCCGGGCATGTTCTGGTTCCCGCTGACCATGTCAGTTGATGACCCGGCCTTCAAGGACGAGCGGGTCCGTGAAGCGTTCCGCCTGATTCCGGACCGGCAGCAGATGGTGGATCAGGCCTACTCGGGCTACGGAGCGATCGGCAACGACCTCTACGCCTGGGATGACCCGGCATACAACTCGGGTTTGCCCCAGCGGGAACAGGACTTGGACAAGGCCAAGCAACTGCTGCTGCAGGCAGGTCAGGAGAACCTTTCGATCGAGCTCGCGACCACACCCGCCGTCCCCGGACAGGTCGAGACATGTCAGGTCTTCGCCGAACAGGCCAAGGGTGCCGGCGTCAACGTGAAGGTGAACAACCGCGACCCCGACACCTTCTACACCGACTACTACATGCAGGCGCCGTTCTCGTCGGACACGTTCACCAACCTGCCCTACCTGAACAACACTCTGCAGTGTCAGCTTCCGGAGTCGTACTACAACCAGAGCCACTTTGACGATCCCCAGTTCAACCGGCTCTATGACCAGGCTCTTTCCGAGATGGATCAGACGAAACGGAACGAGATCGAAATGCAGATGCAGCAGATCCAGTACGAGCGGGGAGCCCTGGTCATATCGGCACAGGTTGACAACATCGACGCGACAGCACCCAACGTCGGTGGGCTCGAATCGGGTCTCAAATGGTACTCCCCCCTCAACGGCTTTCACCTCGAGAACGTTTTCCTGAGCTAGCCATGGCCTTCCCGAACGGTGCCGAAGGCCCCGAACCGGGGTCCAGTGATCCGATCCTGATCGAGGACCTGCCTGGCCTGACCGGGCAGGTCTTCGAGGGAGCTTCGCTTCAGGTTTCCCGTGAAGAACGCGACACTTTCGAGCGGATCACTCACATCGGAGACGCCTACCCGCAAGCCGACGCACCAGAGTTTCCCGAGGACATCGTCGAGGGCTTCCACACCCTTTCGCTGCTCGACGCGATGTTCAATCTGGTCAGGCCTTTCGACCCGGACACCACCTGGGGTCTCAACTACGGTCTCGACCGGGTCCGCTTCATCGAACCGGTCAAGCCCGGTGTGACGCTGCGGTCCCGTTTCGAATTCCGCGAGGTCAAGGAGAAGGGCGAAGGCTGGCTGGTTCTGGTTCACGCTGAGCTGACCGCGGAAGGTGCTGAAGCACCGGCACTGGTGGCGGAGTGGTGGATTTACGTGATGCCGAGAAAGCGTTGATGGAGACCAGCAGCGCGCAGATTCACTGGTCGCCCGAGGATCAGATTCCGTGGTCCGGGGTGGCCAAGACCCCGCTGCTTGAATTCATCGCGCCGCGACTGGCGACAGGCGGGTCGGAAGCCGCGGTTATCTTCGAGGACGGATTCGTCCTGACCTGCGAGCAGCTGAAGGACCGGGCCGAGCGTTTGGCCGGGGGTCTTTCGAAGGAGATCGGCCCGGGCGATCGCGTGATGATCTCGGTTGGCAACCGCTCCGAGTTCCTGATTGCCTGGCTGGCAATCCTCGCCAACCGGGCCACCGCTGTCTGCGTGAGTCCGAGGATCGCCAGCCATGATGCCACTCATGTGGTCGAGAACTCGGGCGTGGTACTGGCAATCGCAGAACCTGCCTCCGCCGATGTGCTGGAGGCGACGGGTATCGAGACATTGCGGAAGGTCTGGCGGGTTGGGGATCCGGAGCCGGACGGGCTCGTCGACCACTACTCGGACCATTCCCGGATAGACCTGGCTTCCGTGGAAGCGGAATTCGAGGACCTGACTGACATCGGATACACCTCCGGAACTACGGGGCTGCCGAAGGCCCTCGCCTCGACCCATCTCGACTTGATGCGGTACACAGACTTCCTCTTCCGCTGCTTCTCCTTCCGGCAAGGCGATCGTTTCCTGAGCCCCCTTCTCTTCCATTACGGGGACCCGCTCTGGATGCTGATGGGTTCGCTCGAAGTCGGTTCCCCCCTGATCGTCATGCGCAAGTTCAGCGTGTCGCGCTTCTGGCAGGTCGCCCGCGAATATGGGGTCACGAAGCTACTTTCGATCGGGGCGATCCCGAGCCTGTTGCTGACTGCGCCCGAGTCCCCCTCCGACCGGGAACACTCGGTTGACCTGGCAATGGCGGTCGCCGTACCCAAGGAGCAACACCTCGAACTTGAAGAACGGTTCGGCTTTCCCTGGATCGAAACATACGGAACCTCGGAGTCCGGTCCCGCCATTGCGATGCCGATCGATGCCGCCAGCAGATACGCCGGCAGCGGCGCGCTCGGTATCCCCGTTCCGGAAGTCGAGGCACGGCTGGTCGACGCCGATGGAGAAGTACTCGAAGGGGCCGCCAGCGGTGAACTCGAACTGGCCGGCGAAGTGCTTTTCAAGAGTTATCTGAACAATCAGGAAGCGACTGCCGAAGTGATGCACGACGGCTGGTACAGGAGCGGCGACCTGATGGAGAGAGACGCCGACGGCGTCTATTACTTCCTTGGCAGGCGCAAGGAACTGATCAGGAGAGGTGGCGAGAACGTTGCGCCGGCCGAGGTCGAGTCCGTGATCAGGCTTCATCCGGCGGTCATAGATACGGCGGTGGTCCCGGTCGAGGATCCGATCCGTGGGGAAGAGGTGTTTGCCTACGTCCAGGTCGCTCCGGGTTCGGAAGTCCCGCCTCTGGAGATCTTCGAGTTCTGCTCCGACCGGCTCGCCCCGTACAAGCTGCCTCGCTTCATCAGTTTCAGAACCGAAGCGTTCCCGAGGACTCCGAGCCAGAGGATCCCGAAGAAGCAGCTGATGGTCGACGGCCAGCACTCGACCGAGGGTGCCTGGGACCGGGAACACCGTGAATGACGGCGCCTCAGATATCGGGCGCTACCGGAGCCGGAGTCTCTGGCTGGACGAGTACCCAGGCTCGCTCGATCCGAGACCCCCACTCCAGGGCGATCTCGACTGCGACATCGCGATCATCGGCGCTGGTTTCACCGGGCTCTGGACCGCCTACTACCTAAAGCGGGAAGCCCCCGACGCACGGATCGTCGTGCTCGAAAAGGAGATCGCCGGATTCGGACCTTCGGGCCGCAACGGCGGCTGGGTCCAGGGCGGGATGGCCGGAACCCCTTCGGCCTACGGGCTGCGGAACGACCCGGACCTGCTTGCGCGGGCGAATTCTGCCGCCGATTCTTCGGTCGACGAAATCGGGGCCGTCGTGGAGCTTGAAGGGATCGATTGCGATTTCCTCGAGGCCGGGGCCCTGGCGATCGCGACTTCTGAACCCCAGCGTCAGCGCCAGCTTGCCGAAATCGGTCCGGGGCAGTCGTTGCTCTCGCCATCCGAGACCGAGGAGTGGATCAAGGTTCCCGGAGTCCGGTCTTCCTTCTTCAGCCCGACTGCCGCCCGGGTCGATCCGGCCCGATTGGTCAGGGGTCTGGCCGACGCCTGCGAGCGAAGTGGAGTTTCGATCCTCGAACGTTCGGCTGCGATCGAGGTGACTCCGGGAACCGTCAGGTGCGCCTCCGGAACCGTCAAAGCAGAGACCGTCATACGGGCAACCGAAGCCTTCACCACGCAGACCAAGGCCTATTCGCGCCAGTTCCTTCCGCTTTACTCACTAATGATTGCCACGGAACCGATTCCCGATTCGACCTGGGGTGAGATCGGCTGGAAGGACGGGTTACTGATCAGCGACCACCACCACCTCTTCTTCTACGCCCAGCGCACCCGGGGCGGCCGACTTGCGATTGGTGGTCGGGGATCGCCATACCGTCTACGCACCCCCATCGACGACCGGAACGAACGCAATGCGTCGGTCAGGTCGCGTCTCGAGGAAACCGTCGCCAGGGCATTTCCTCTGCTTGCGGAAGCGGAAGTCACCCATCACTGGGGAGGACCCCTGGCGGTTCCCCGGGACTGGAGCATGTCGATCGGGTTCGACCCCGTCGCCGGCACCGGATGGGCTGGCGGATACACGGGTCACGGGGTCGCTGCTTCGAACCTCTCGGGCCGGACCATGACTGATCTGGTGCTCGGGAGGGAAAGCGAACTCACCGTAATGCCATGGGTCGGGCACAAAGTCCGGAACTGGGAGCCGGAGCCCCTCAGGTTCCTCGCCTCTCGCGCGATAATCGCAATGCTCGAACGGGCCGACCACTATGAAGACCAGAACGGGCGCAAGGCTGGATACGTCCGGTTGTTACAACCATTCCTCGCCGAGAAGTAGAAGGAAGACTTCGTGACGAAAGTCCAGACAGACCCCGATCCTGAAACGGCGCTGCTGGCCTCGGCCGGCGGTGAGGCCGGTGTGCTCGCGACCTCAGGTGGCGGGGGCAGGTACGGAGTCGCGAAATGGGTCGCCCGTCGCCTCGCGCTAAGCGTAGTAGTCCTATTTCTCGTTTCGATCGTCGTTTTCGTCGCGACCCAGGCGCTTCCCAGTGATCCCGCCGAAGCAATTCTGGGTCGCGACGCGACCCCCCAGCGCGTCGCCGCCCTGACCGAGCAGCTGAACCTGGACAAGCCGATGCTCGAGCAGTACACCTCCTGGCTAGGCGGAGTCCTGACCGGCGATCTCGGTGACTCGCTGGCTGCGCAGCGCCCCGTCGCGGACGAGATCGGAAGCGCCTTCGTCAACTCGATCGCGCTGCTCATCTGTTGCGCGATCGTTCTCTTGCCTCTCGCAATTGGCTTCGGTGCCTGGTCGGCGATGCGCCGGGACAGCTTCGGGGACCGAGGCGGTCTCGGAGCGGCGCTGCTGGTCGGGGCGATCCCAGACTTCGTGATCGGTATCGTGATGACGATCCTCCTCGCCACCAACGTGTTCAAGGTGCTGCCGGCGGTGGCCCTGTTCCCGGACGGCTCTTCTCCCTTCTCGCATCCTGATGCGCTGGTTCTTCCCACCCTGACCCTGGTCATTGCGTCGATGCCCTACCTCTACCGACTCTCGCGGGCGTCGATGATCGAGATCCTCGAGTCCGACTACGTTCAGATGGCGCGACTCAAGGGGGTTTCGTCGAAGCGGATCATGGTTCGGCACGCGCTGCCCAACGCGCTGGTGCCGACCATCCAGGCCTCCGCGCTTGTCCTCAGCCTTTTGCTCAGTGGCGTCGTGGTGATCGAGTTCCTCTTCCGGTTCCCCGGGCTCGGGTCCGAGCTGGCGGAGTCGGTCTCGAACCGGGACCTGCCGATGATCCAGACGATCACGCTCATCTACGCGGCGGTGATCGTCCTGCTCAACCTGATCGCCGATCTGCTCACAGTGATGGTCAGTCCGCGCCTCCGAGGAGAGTTGAAATGACCGGGTCAACTTCGCTTCTGGCTCGGAGCTGGAAGCAGAAGCAGACGAAGATCGGGACGGCAATTATCCTGGTCGTTCTGTTCATCGCAATCGCCGGTCCTTGGCTTGCCCCGTATTCGGCGACCGAGTTCGTCGGGCCGCCTTTCACCGGGTCCACGTCGGCCGCTCCGTTGGGAACCGATGTGCTTGGTCACGACGTTCTCTCCCGGACGCTTCGTGGAGGACTCTTCGTGGTCTGGTCATCGATCGCCGCGGCGATCGTAGCCATGCTGATCGGGGTGACCCTCGGGTTGCTCGCCGGCTACCGGGGCGGCTTCACCGATGGCCTGACAATGCGGGGCTTCGACATCGTTCTCGCTTTCCCGCAGTTGATCCTTGTCCTCATCTTCGTTTCCCTGATCGGGCCCAAGGCCTGGCTGATCGTCCTGCTCACCGGTATCGCCCTTTCCCCTGGCGTAGCGCGAGTTACCCGGGGACTAACCCAGGAAGTTGCGCAGCGGGATTTCGTCAGAGCCGCCGAGCTGATGGGCATGAGCCGCCGCCGAATCCTCTGGAGCGAGATCCTGCCCAATCTCTCCTCGGCGCTTCTGGTCGAGTTCACCACCCGGATGATCTGGGCGATCGGCGTGATTGCCTCGCTGGCTTTTCTCGGGCTGGGTCCCACATCAGACGTGGGCAACTGGGGATTAATGATCAATGAAAACCGGGTTGGCCTGCCGATTCAGCCGTTGGGCGTAATCGCTCCGGTCGTCGTCATGGCGGGATTCGCGGTCGGAACCGGACTGATCGCAGAGGGAATCTCCCGGTCGATGGCGAGGATCGAAGGGGCGAGGACATCTTGACGGGATCGAGCGCGGTGACTGTCAGGGACCTTCGGGTCGAACTTCGCAGCGGCGAGGACGTGGTTGACCAGATCGGCTTTGACGTCGCCCCGGGCGAGATCCTCGGTGTGGTCGGAGAGTCCGGGAGCGGCAAGACCACGGTCGGCACCGCTCTGCTTGGCCACACCCGAAGCGGTGCTGAAATCACCTCTGGTTCGGTCGAGATCGAGGGGACCGACATCCTGCGCCTCGACCCCCGGCAGCTGAGCGGGATGCGAGGCCGGGTGGTGACTTACGTGCCGCAGGATCCAGCTTCAGCACTGAACCCAGCTTTGAGGATCGGAAGTCAGCTGCGCGAGGTCATGAGGGTACATGACGCTTACTCCGGCGAGAGGGATGCCAGGATCGAGCAGATCCTGGCCGACGTTCGCCTTCCTTCCGACCGGGACTTCTTGAGGAGGTACCCGCACGAACTCTCCGGCGGGCAGCAGCAGCGTGTGGCGATCGCGATGGCCTTCATGCTCCAGCCGACTGCGATCGTCCTCGACGAGCCGACCACCGGGCTTGACGTGACCACCCAGGCGCATGTGCTCGAGACCGTCAGGCGACTCTGCGCAGAACATCAGGTAGCCGCGATCTACATCACCCACGACCTCGCGGTCGTCTCGGCTCTGGCCCAGCGGGTGATGGTCATGTACGCCGGTCGAATCGTGGAAATCGGCGACCGGGAACAGGTGCTCTTCGAACCGAGACATCCCTACACCCAGCAGCTTCTGCGGGCGATCCCTTCCGTGAAAGAACGGACCAGGCTTGATCTCATCCCGGGCGCCGCACCTTCACCCGGCCACCGGCCGTCCGGTTGCAGCTACCGGACCAGGTGCCCGCTGGCGGCCGAGGGCTGTGCGGAAATCACGCCAGGCCTTGAAGGAATCGGTCCGGCACATGCGGCGGCCTGCCTCCGGCTGGAGGAGACCAAGGCAGGCACCTATAAGGCCCCGACGCTTCCCGATCTGACCGAAGTCGAAAGCCCGGCACCGCTCGTCTCACTCGAATCAGTCGAGTTCGCATACGGCGACAATCAGGTGCTCGATAGTGTGTCGCTTGACGTCCACCAGGCCGAATGCGTCGCGGTGGTGGGGGAGTCGGGCAGCGGAAAGACCACTCTCTCCCGCATCCTCGCGGGGCTTCTCGCCCCTGCCGCAGGTCAGGTCCGCTTTGACGGGGAGGCGCTTCCTTCCACAGCTCGATCCAGGTCACCCGAACTTCTCAAATCGATTCAGTACGTCTTCCAAAACCCGTACGGATCGCTTAACCCGAGGAAGTCGGTGGGGGAGATCCTCTCGCTGCCGGTCGCTCAGTTCGGGATCGGCAGCCGGGGCCAGACGCGGGACATCGTCGCGGCCGCTCTGGATGAGGTCGGTCTCTCGGAAGACATGATCGATAACTACCCGCAGGAGCTTTCCGGTGGTGAGCGCCAACGGGTTGCGATCGCCCGCGCCCTGGTCGGTCAGCCGAAACTCCTGATCTGCGACGAGGTGACCTCAGCCCTCGACGTCTCCGCCCAAGCGGGCATCGTCTCGCTTCTCCGCAAGCTGGTGGACGAGAGCGGACTGGCGATCATCTTCGTCACCCACGATCTCGCCCTGGTCAGGTCGATAGCTGACCGCTGCGCGGTTCTTGAGAAGGGAACGATGGTCGAGACGGGAGCTTCCTCGCTGGTGATCGACCATCCCTCACATCGCTACACCCGAGAACTGATCGCTGACACCCCGGTCGTGAACAGGTGACCCATCAATCGAAATCGGAAAGAAGGGAATTCAATTGATCCCCAACATCGGACCTCTTGAAATTGGAATCGTCCTGCTCATAGCGCTGATCGTCTTCGGTCCCCGCAAGCTCCCCGAGCTTGGTAAATCGGTAGGTAGTGGACTGCGCGAGTTCCGCGAGTCCGTTTCGGGCGCCTCAGAGGAGAACGTGGACTCCACGCAAGAGAAGCTCGAGCCGACAGAGAACAAGGTTGAGTCGGCTCGCTAGTCGTCCGGGTGAGGCAGAACCTCCTTCGGCATACACCTCCGGTTGTGCTGACCAGCGCTTCTATTCAGCCCACCAGTCGCGTTGGCCCGAAACATCTCCGCGCGGATCGTCGCCGAGGTTGGGGGCGCCGATGACGAAGATCTCGAGGCCATCCGGTCCGGCTTCATAGCCTCGCCAGGCTCCGGGTGAGACCCGCACCGCGTCCCACTCCCTGAGTTCGAAGATCTCGTCGTCGACCTTCATGCGCCCGCCTCCGCGCAGGACCACATACACCTCTTCCTGCTTTTCGTGGGTGTGGCCGTAGGGAAAGCGGTAGCCGGGCGGAATGCGCTGGTAACCGAGACCGGACTCCTCCAGTTCCAGTGCCTTGGTCGCCAGACGGAACTCCAGGTCCGGTGCGCCATTGAAGTTTGAACCGACGTTCTCCAGATCCCGCTTGATGTTCCGATGCGTGAAGGGCACACCCAGAGACTAAGCCTGAATCCACCGAAGCCAAGTGCGATCTGAGTCCCGGCAGCCGAATCGGTGTTCAGCGAACCGATTGATGGTCGATCGATGCCATCGAGGCCTGGTTTCGCAGCACCGGAGCGTCGTCGGTGCCGTTTGAGCCTGAATCCGGCCAGGGATCCGGAGTAGCCGCCGCTGGAAGGTCGCAAGCACCCTCGGAGAGGCTCCCGGCAAAGCGATGACCTGACTGAAGCGGGCGAGGTTATGGGCAATCGCAGCAAGCTGGGTCCAGGCCGAGTCCGGGATCCCGGCGATCGCCCCGGGAACCTTGCCTTGCTGGCGGACCCCGATCGAGTAGGTGGCCTTTTGCTCTTCCAGAAATTCGAAGGTTGCGTTTCGCCAAAAGCCGGAGTCGGCCCGAATCAGGATCTCACCCGTAGCCCCGGCCCTTTTTACTCTTGGGATCAGTTCCTCAAGGAAACGCTGGATGCCGCGCTGGGTGTTGGCCGAGCCCTCGCGCAACCGGATCCCGAGCACTTCACCGGTACCGGCCCGGGTGGCAAGTAGCGGGTGGAGGCCGAACTCATGGGTATAGCCGTAGGAGGCACCCTGCTTTTGGTAGCCGTGAACCTGGCCGACGAAGGAATCGAGGTCGATGGTCAGGCGTTCATCCTTTTTCGGTCCGGCACCTGCCGACCAGGCGCGCCGGAGCAGTTGGCTGGCCACCGCCTCCAGCTGACGAACGTGGCCAAAGCTCATGCTGCGCAAAAAAGTGCCAAGAGTCGAGGGTGCCATCACCTTGTGCTCGAGGACGGCTCCGGTCGCACCGGAGCGCAGGATGTCGCAGCCATCAATCGAGTCGGCCCCGGCCAGCATCGCGTGGATCAAGGTCATCGCCTTTTGCTCCGGGCGGGCGGCGCCGGGGCGGGAGCCGAGGTCGAGCTTCTCGCTCACCAACTCGGCCAACCCCAGCCGCTCCGCGAGGGTCGCCGGGATGATCAGGCCGGCATCACTGACCAGCCGGGAGTCGTCGAAGCGGGGCTTGATCTTCTCGATGCGAACCCCGGCGGAATGCTTCACCATTTGGGTGACCTCCTGACTCGGGCCGCGACAGGCGCAATCTGTCGCTATCAAGCCCTTTCAGGAGGTCATTTTGCTAAATGGATCGGATGGAAACGGTGGATTCAGGCTAAGCTGGTCGGCCACTGCGGGCAATATTTGGGCGGCCTGGATGGTTGCCAGCGAGGCAGAAATCCGCATCAGCAGTTCGGTAACAGTTGGAGTGAACCGCTTGTAGTTTGCTGTGAACGAGGTCATAACCGGATTTCAATCTAGATCTACCGGGATAATCACAAAAAAATGGCTTCATATAAGGGCAAAACTCGTCTTCTACCGCCTTAGCACGCAAATCATGCCGTACTCGCCGGGGGCGAATTCACAGAACCATCGACCGAGTAATCACAAAATAAATACCGCCAAGTGCAGGGAAAAAGAGGATCTATACCGCGTTCACACATAATGACGACCGCAGCGGTCGAAAGCAATATCACCTCCCGTGAGTAAGTCAGGCAGCGGTGCTGCGGTGCTGCTCGGCGGCCCAGGGGCGGATGTCCTTCTTGAGGAGCTTGCCGGAGGGGTTTCTGGGCAGCGGTTCGGTGCGGACGTAGATCGCGCGGGGCATTTGAAGGTGGCGAGCTGTTCGCGGCAGAGGGAGTCGACCGCTTCGGTGTTTACCGACTCGATCTGTTCGGCGACGATCACCGCGACCGCTGTCTCGCCCCACTTTTTGTCTTCGACCCCGACCACCGCGACTTCGCTGACCGAGTTGATCCGGTGGATCACGTCCTCGATTTCCTTCGGATAGATGTTGAGGCCGCCGGAGATGATCATGTCCTTCTTGCGGCCGGTGACCGTCAGGTATCCCTCCTCGTCGAGGATGCCGAGATCCCCGGTGTGGAGCCAGCCGTCGCGGAGCGTTTCCTCGTTTGCTTCCGGCCGGTTCAGGTACCCCTTCATGGTGGCCGGGCTGCGGAGGATGATCTCGCCCTCGCCGTGCTCGACGATCTCGCCCTCCATGGTGCGGATCGCCATCGTGGTGATGGTCAGGGGACGGCCGGCCTTGCCGACGTGGGTAATTCCCTCCTCCGGTCGCAGCATGGTCGCCATTCGAGGCCCGCATCTGGTCGAGCAGATCCGGTGAGACTGAGAGCTTCTTGAGCAGGGTGGGGACCAGCGAAAGCAGCGAGCAGATCTTCGCCGCGATCAGGTGAAGCAGGTCGTCGGGATCGGTCTCATCGCTGATCGCCCCGGCCACCTGCCGAAACGCCTCCAGGACTTCGCGGTAATCGGTCGCTCCGTCGCCCCCGGCGTTCGTGGCAGATGTCCCGTTAACCACGGGTTCGACAAACACTTCGTTCACAAAGGAGGGTGTTTTGTAGGTTCCTACAACCGCATCAGCGGTACCGGAAGTCGGCCTCCCGCTTCTCCTTGAAGGCGGCCACCGCTTCGACCATGTCCTCTGTCCTGGTGGCCAGAACCTGGGTCCGGTTCTCCATCTCCACTGCCGCTTCGATCGATGGCGCATCGACCGAAAGGGCCAGCACTTCCTTTGTCATTCGGACCCCGAACGGTGAGTTACGGGTGATGTCCTTGCCGAAGGCCAGCGCTTCCTCGACCAGGTCACCGTCGGCCACCCGGGTGGCCAGGCCGATTCGCATCGCCTGGTCCGCGTCGACCATGTTGCCGGTCAGCATGATTTCCGAGGAGGCGCCGTGGCCGACGATGCGGGGCAGCATGTAGGAGACGCCGACGTCACAGGCGGAGATTCCGATCCGGACGAAGGCAGCACTGAACTTGGCATCCGGTCCGCAGATCCTGATGTCGGCAGCGAGCGCGAGGGCGAAACCGGCGCCAGGCGCTCGGGCCTGTTCAGGGTGAGAATCGCGACCTCCTCGCGGATCTCGAGGCTGCACTGATCCTGGACCGACTCGGTTTCGCTCATGTCTCGACCATAGAGCCAGACCGTCAGGTCGCCGGGCCCCTCGGTGGCAAATGCTTGTGGGGTTCACCATGTCTGCGGGTTTCCACGCTTGGCAGCGGGCGCCGTCTGCGGGAGGATAGAGGCATGACTGAGATAATCGACACCGTTGCCGTGGTCGGCGGCGGTTTCATGGGCTCGGGAATAGCCGAGTCGACAGCCACGGCGGGGCTGCCGGTAACGATCTACGAAGCGGACCCGGAGCGCCGGCCGGGAGTGACTGACCGGATCGGCAAGTCGCTGGCCCGGGCGGTGAAGGGCGGCAAGATGGATCAGGCGGCGATGGATGAATCGCTGGCCCGGATCACCGTTGCCGACGAACTCTCCGAGATTGCCGGGGTGGATCTGGTGGTCGAAGTAGTGCCGGAGGATCTGGATCTGAAGCTGAAGGTGATGGGCCAGATCGAGAAGATCGTGGATGAAGAAACGATCATCGCCTCGAACACATCCTCGATCCCGATCGCCGAGCTGGCCGGCTCACTCGATCATCCGGAACGGGTCTGCGGACTTCATTTCTTCGCGCCGGTCCCGGTGATGAAGCTGGTCGAGGTCGTGGTCGCGCTCGATTCCTCGGAGGAGACAATCACCAAGGCCCGGAACTTCTCCGAGCGGATCGGCAAGCGGCCAATCGAAACCAAGGACCGTTCCGGGTTCGTGGTCAACATGCTGCTGGTTCCTTATCTGATGGCCGGGGTGCGGATGTATGAGGAGGAGTTCGCGACTCCGGAGGACATCGACGAAGGCATGCGGCTTGGTTGCGGCCACCCGATGGGTCCGCTCGAGCTTTGTGACTTCATCGGTCTCGACGTTCTCTACAACGTCTGCGACTCGCTCTACGAAGAGTTCAAGCGGGACGAGTACGCGCCACCACCGATCCTCAAGCGGATGGTTGCCTCGGGTCGCTTCGGCCGCAAGTCCGGTCGCGGCTTCTACGAATACGAGAACGGAGCGAAAGCTTGAACCTCGATGGATCGGTCGCCCTGATCGGCGGCGGTGCCTCCGGTCTCGGTCGCCGCCTTCGACGGCCAGGTCGGCCAGGCGTCGTACTCGGCTTCGAAGGGCGGCATCGTCGGACTGACCCTGCCGGCGGCCCGTGATCTGGCCGACAGCCTGGTCAGGGTCGCGACGATCGCCCCGGGAATCTTCGACACCCCGCTGCTGGGCGAGCTGCCGCAGGAGGTGCTGGATTCGCTGGGTCGGATGGTCCCGAACCCGTCCCGGCTCGGCCGGCCCGACGAGGTCGCGGCGATGGCGCTTTCGATCGTCGAGAACGAGTACCTCAATGGCGAAGTGATCCGCCTCGATGGCGCGATCCGCATGGCACCCCGTTGTCACAGGGCACCGTCGCCTACCAGGACGAAGGCCAGGGACCCGTCCTGCTCTTCTCCCACGGGATCTTTGTCGACTCCTCACTCTGGGACGGACTGGTCGAGCGGCTGGTGCCGGCCGGCTTTCGCTGCATTCGTCCCCAGACCCCGATGGGCTGCCACGAGACCCCGATGAACCCGGATGCCGATCTCTCGCCACCCGGCATCGCCGACCTGTTGAACGACTTCATTGCCGCACTCGACCTCGGCCCGGTCACCGTGGTCGGCAGTGACTCCGGCGGGGCGGTCGCCCAGATGCTGGCCGCGCAGCACCCGGATTCGGTCGAGGCGCTCGTCCTGACCAACTGCGACGCGCTCGAGGTCTATTCGCCCTTCCCGTTCACCTTCCTGCCAATCCAGGCGAAGATGCCCGGCGGCATCGCCCCGCTCGGTGCCCTGATGAGGATCAAGCCGATCCGCTGGGCGACCTACCGGCTGCTCACCGTCGACCCGATCCCTGACCGGCAGCTCAAGGCCTGGCTCAGGCCGTCGGCAATCAACCCGGGAATCCGGCGGGACATGAACCGGCTGCTCAAGGGTGTGAAAAGAACCAGGCCATTGAAGCGGCGGAGACGCTCCGGTCCTTCGACAAGCCGGTTCTGATGCCGTGGGGCAAAGAGGACCGGTTCTTCAAGCTTGAACTCGCCCACCGGCTGGCGGCGATGCTCCCGAATGCGAGGGTCGAACCGATCGAGGGAGGTCGCACTTTCATCGCGATCGACCGGCCGCAAGAGGTCTCGGACCTGATCGCTGCCTTCATGTCCGACGAGGTTCCAAAGAGTCAGCCGGTCGCGGGAAGAAGTACTCTCGATCCCGCCGATGTCACCTGAAACCACCTATCGCTTGCGCGTTCGTTACAACGAATGCGACAAGGCCGGAATCGTCTTCAACGCGAACTATCTCGTCTACGCGGATGTGGGTGCCAACGAATTCTGGCGCGAGCATTTCGGCGGCTACGCGAACCTGACCGACCTCGGACTGGACCTCGTCCTGGTCGAATCAAACCTGCGCTTCCGCAAGCCCCTCCACTACGACGAGGAATTCGACATCAAGGTCAGCGTCGGCACCCTCACCAATCGGTCAATGGAGATGGAATTCGAGTTCACCCGCGGCGAAGACCTGATCGCCGAGATCACGATCGCCTACGTCTGTATCGAGACCGCAAGCCAGCAGGCAACCCCGATCCCGGAGCAGTTCCGCTCGATCCTCGAGGACGAGGCGCCAGCTATTTGACCTTGACCGTGCGTGGGGCCGGTCGCGGCCTTGAAGCCCTTGCCGGAAGCGGTCACCTTGACCTTCAGCTGCTTGCCCTTCTTCGCGGATTTCTTGACCTGAACCTTGATCTTGCGGGTCACGGTCTTGCCGGCCGTGTCTCCCAGGTAGGTCTCACCGAAATGCTGGAGACCGGTCGGGCCCGAAAGCGTCTGGGCTGCCTGGGCGGCAGAAGCTGGGACCAGCAGTAGTGCGGCAGCAGCGAACAGCGATACGACGAATCCCCGAGCGGACATGAAACTCCCTGGTTAGATCTGGATGACAGTGCCAATATTACGAACACTGTACGGAAAGGGGGAGTTTCGGTCAGCGCCGCTTCTTCTTCATCGCCAGCCTGATCGTCTTGTTCTTGTTGGCGTTGATGCCGCCGGTCGGGCGGAACGCGAAGGCCATCTTGACCTTGACCGTCCCGACCTTCCGGAGCTTCTTCAGCGCCCTGCCCTTGGTCCGGATCGTGAACTTGAGGGTGGTCGCCTTCTTCGTTGACTTCGACTGACCCTTGACCGTGCTGCTGCCCTTCAGGGTGACCTTGCCGCCGCTGGGCAGGATGACCGGGAGGGTCGCGGTGCCCTTCTTCCTGTTCAGCTTCACCTTGCCGAAGCGGAACTTGTTCGTCTGAAGTTCGACGGCTCCGATGTCGGCACCATTGGCCTGCTTTGCCTTGGAAAGGGGTACCGAGCCGAACTTGACCGGCCGGAGCAGCCCCCGCATATCGGTCTCCAGGAAGCTGAGCCCCTTGTTCACGACCGGGCTGTCCGCGGCCGGAAGCATGGTCAAGGTCGGCCCTCCGTTGTCAGCAAGAGGACCGAGCTTCAGGTCGCTGGCAGCGATGTCGGATCCGGCGACCGTTTCGGTGTAGAAGGCGTCGGGCATCGTTCCGATCAGGTTGAACGAACCCGCGATGTCGCCCTTGGCTTCCTCTGAAATGACGGAACTCGAGACGTCCGCCGGGGTGTTCCCCGAGACGATCGAATTCTTCACCGCGGCCGGCAGTATGGCCACGAGACCGGCGCCGCTGTACTCGGAGTTGAACGGATTAGTGGTCTGGTTCCCGGTGAGCGTTGAGGAATCAACCGTCAGGCCGAACGTGAAACTGGCTACCGCGCCGCCGGCCAGTTCGGCGCTGTTGGCGGTGAAGGTCGAGTTCAGGATCGAGGCCCGGCTGGCGGGCAAAGGAGCGTTCAGGTAAACGGCACCGCCTATCGAGGCACTGCTGTTGCCCACGAAAAGTGAAGAATCGATGTCCGTGTCGCTAGACCCGGTGAAGATGGCCCCGCCACCCAGGCCGCCTCCGTCGAGGTCGGCGGTGGCCTCGTTCCCGATGAACGTCGAACCGGTGATTCCGGTCTTCATGCTCACGAAGTCTTCGACGGTCGGCGTGAAAACCGCCAACCCGCCGCCGGCCAACGCCGCAGTGTTGTTCGAGAAGCGGGAGTCGGTGATCGTGACCGAATCCTGCTCCCCGCCGAAGGCCGAGCCGCCGGCACCCATCTCTGCCTCGTTGTCGGAGATGGTCGTGTCGATGATCGAGAGGTCTGCGGAGTCGGCGATGAATCCGCCGCCCGAGTTCAGGGCCTTGTTGTCAATCAGCTCGGAGTCCCTGATGGTGAGGGACCCGCTCTGCATCAGGACTCCTCCACCCGACTGCCCCTGATTCGACTCGATCCTGACTCCATCGAGCACCGAGGTGCCCTCAGCCAGTGCGACCGCTCCGCCTGCGACTGAGGAACCGTTCCTGAGCGTCAGTCCGGAGATCGTGGCGCCACCACCGATCACGACGAACATGGAATGGGCATCGCCGCCATCGATCGCCAGTTTGTCTGAGCCGGGACCCTGAATCTCCAGCGGACCTGTCACCTGGGGCAGGTCCGAGCCGAGGTTGATCGTTCCCGAAAGTCCGGCCTGGAAGACGATCCGGTTCTCGGTGTCAGCCGAAGTCACCACATCGTTCATCGCGGCCCTCAAAGTGCCGGGACTGGCACTGTCGGCAGTCGACGTGACGGTGAATTCTGCGGCCTGGGCCGTCGAGGCAAAGCTCATCCCGACCAGGACCGTCGCTGCAATCAGAGCTGTCCTCATGTTTCCCTTCATCGGATTCGGATCGATCGGAATGAACTGCCGGTTTTCGCGGACTTCGCGGAGACTGTGAACCGGACCTTGATCCGGCTACCCGCGGCGGTGCCTGGTTTGACCCGGATCCGGATCTTCTTCGTCACCGGCTTGCCGGCCGCGATCGACTTGATCCTGATCGGCTTGGCTTTGGCCGCGAGTGACTTCGGGAGCACCGTTTTCAGGGTGACACCCTTGGCCGTTATCTCACCACGGTTGTAGATCTTCGCCTTGAGGGTCACGGTTGATCCCGGAGCTGCCCGCCGCGGTCCGAAAACTCTGACCGCCAGCTCCGCCGGGGTTTTCTCCCTGGCGGACCCGGAAAGCTTGATCGTCTTGCTGCCGAAGGTTCCGGTGACGACCAGGTCGGCCTTGTGGCTGCCCTTCGTGGTCGGCTTGAAGGTCACGTCGAAATCGCAGCGGCCCTGGAAGCCGAGGTTCTGGCAATTGCCGGCGTCGTAATCGAGCGAATATGACGAGGCCGCCGGACCGGATATAGCGGCGGAATCGACGTCGATCGGGGTGATGCTGCCGGAGGTGAGGCTGGCGGTCCCCGTCGAGCGGCTGCCGATGATCTTTTCGCCGAACCTGATGTAGGGAGTGACCTCGACCTGGGGGTCGGATCCCGACCCGCTCAGGGGAACTTTGATGGTGCCAAAGTTCCCATACAGCGAAAGGACGCTCTCGTAGGTCAGGAAGTTCGGGGGAGTGAAAGAAACCTCGATGTCGCAGGATTCGCCGGCGTCAATTTGGAGGCATTCGTCGGGCTGCGAATAGGAAAATGCCGGCGTGAAGGAGGTGGAGCCGTCCGGCAGCGTGATCTCGGAATGACTGAGGAGTAGCCGGGAGGTTCCGGTGGAGTTGAGGGTCACGGTCTTGGTCGAGGTGGTGTCCGCCGGGACCAGGCCCCAATCGAGGCTGGACGGGCTCACCGAAGCATCGCTGTTGTTCGCAACGTTGGCGCTGAGCGGGATCTCCACGGTGTTGCCTTCGACCTGTTCCAGCATGCCGAACGCCATCAACTTGAGTGTCTCGGTGTACTCGCCTTCAGCCAACACGTACGGCCTGAATTGCACCTTGAATTGACAGCTCCCACCCTCGCTGGTCTGGATCTGGAAGTGGCTTTCTAGTCCGACGCCGGGGTTGTAGATCTCGCAGTTCCCGCCCGAAACGCTGAAAGGATCGGGGGCGCGGAAGGGATTCGGAACGGGTGTGCTGGCGAATGAAGGTTCGACAGAGGTGATGTTCACGTCACCCGTGTTCGTGATCGTTATCGACGCCTCGTAGGTCTCGCTGTCAAATGGATCGAACGCGCCGGAAGGATCGTGGGGGCTGACGAACTCGACCGAGGTCACGTTGGCCGAAAACTCAGGCGCAGCCGATGCTGACGCAGGCACGATCATGAGCAGCGCGGCCAGCGCCGCTACTACCAACCCTTTTTTCGACCCCATGGTTCCTTCCGATGATGGGTCTGAAGACCCTGCCTGTACAGCTCAATGACACCGCTGCCATAGGAAAGTATCGCCCTGTCCGGGATTTATCCAGTCGGTCGAGGCGATTGAGGTGCTGGCTGCATCGAGATTGAAGTTAGCGTCGAATAGCGCCGGTAACTTCAATCTCGGCGGTCGATCAGGCCGGGGAGGGTTCGCCTTCCGCCTCGATCGATCCGTCGTCCGGATCGTCTTCGGGCGGATTGGCGGAGCGGTCGCTGAGCTCGATCACTTCGTCCGGCGAGGGGCCGTCCTTGGGTATGAAGCCTGACTTCATGCCGAAGTAGACCGCGTCCGGGTGATGGCTGATGATCGCGACCGTCGACTGTTCCGGCATCACGGCGAAACCGTCACTGAGGTACATGCCGATCTGGTTCAGATCAAGCAGTTCCCAGACCTTTTCGTGCTCGGACTGGTCCGGGCAGGCGGGGTAGCCCCAGGAGTAGCGGCGGCCCTGATGCGGCTCGATGCCGAGGTCCGATCGGACCTCCTGATGGAGCCACTCGGCCAGACCTTCGGCACTCTGGACTCCGATGCCGTGGGTGAAGAGCTGTTCAGCGAACTCACCGTCTTCCTCGAGCTTGTCCATCACGTCCGTGACCTCGGCGCCGACCGTCACGCCCTGCAGGGCGACCACGTCCCGCACGCCGTCATCACCGAGCGGCCGGTAGAAGTCGGCCAGGCAGATCCGGTCGTGCTTCGGCTGCCTCGGGAAGACCAGGCGGTTGATTTCCTTGTCCTGGTCCTCGGGATCGAAAATGACCAGCTCGTTGCCGTCGGAGTTGCAGGGGAAGTAGCCAAGCACGGCCTTGGGGTGGAGGTAGTCCTGCTCGGCCCACATGCGTTCGAGTCGGGGACGGAAGTCCTCGCTTACGAGCTTCTCCCACTCCTCGCCCTTGACGCCCCGCCCGCCCCAGTGGAGCTTGAACAGGACATGCAGGTCGAGGTGATTGAAAATGTCGTCGATGTCGACCGGGATCTCGCGAACCCCCCAGAACGGCGGATCGGGAATTGGAGCATCGGGGTTGGCGGCCGAACGGACCGAGTCGTCGGTCACCGGGGGACCGTCGTCGACGACCACCGGCTTGTTGCGGAAAGTCTCGGCCTCCTGGCGCAGCTTCTCGACCAGCGCTGTGCGCGCCTCGGGCTCGATAAGGGCGTCCATCGTGTCGAGCCCCTGGAAGGCGTCCTTGCAGTAGAAGACACCCGGCTCGTAGATCTCGTCCGACTCGCGTCCGTTCGGGTAGAGCACCCTTCGGCCGAAGTCACGGTTGATTGCGGCGCCACCGATCAGCACCGGGTATTCGAGCCCGCGTGAATGAAGTTCCTGGATCGCAATCGGCATCTGCTTCGAAGTCGAGACCAGCAGGGCGGAGAGACCGATCGCGTCGGCTTCATGTTCCTCGGCAGCATCGAGAATCACGTCAACCGGCACCTGCTTGCCGAGGTCGACCACGGTGTAGCCGTTGTTGGTCAGGATCGTGTTGACCAGCGACTTGCCGATGTCATGGACGTCACCGAAGACGGTCGCAATCACGACCTTGCCCTTGGTGTGGCCTTCCATCCGGTCGAGATAGTTCTCGAGCCTGGCGACAGCCTTCTTCATGACCTCGGCTGACTGCAGCACGAAGGGCAGGATCAGCTCGCCGGCCCCGAACTTGTCGCCGACTTCCTTCATCGCGGGGAGCAGCACCTCGTTCAGGGTCGGCACCGCGCCGATCTTCTTGACCGAAAGGTCGATCCAGTCCTCGACGCCTTCCTTCTTGCGGCGCAGGATGTGGAAGTGGAGGGCTTCCTCCGGCTCCATGCCGGCGGTCGCATCCTCGGCTTCTTCCTCAGCTTCATCACCCTTCGATTCGAAGTGGGCGATGAACCTTTCCAGCGCGTCTTCGCGGCGGTTGAAGACCAGGTCCTCGGTCAGTTCCACCTCTTCGGCCGGGATCTCGCCGTAAGGCTTGATGTGGTTCGGGTTGACCATCGCCAGGTCCAGCCCGGCGTCCACGCAGTGGTGGAGGAAGATCGAGTTGAGGACCGCGCGGGCGGGCAGGCCGACCCCGAAGCTCACGTTGGAAACACCGAGTGAGGTCTTGACTCCGGGGATTTCCGCCTTGATCCGGCGGATGCCCTCGATCGTCTCGATCGCGGACGGCCGCCACTCCTCGTCACCGGTGGTCAGGGTGAAGGTGAGGTCGTCGAAGATCAGCGATTCGCGATCGAGTCCGTGCTCGTCAACCACCATCTCGGTGATCCGTTTGGCGATCTCGACCTTGCGGTCCGCCGTTTTCGCCATGCCGACTTCGTCGATGGTCAGGGCGATCAGGCAGGCGCCATGGGCCTTGGCCAGCGGGACCACGGTGTCGAGCTTGTCGCGGCCTGCTTCGAGGTTGACCGAGTTGACGATCGCCCGGCCGGGGATCTGCTCCAGGGCGGTCTTGATCACGTTCGGTTCGGTCGAGTCGATCTGGATCGGGGAGGGCTGGGTCAGCGAGATCCGCTTGACCACTTCCCTCATCTGCTCGTCCTCGTCCTGGCGCTCGACCAGAGCCACGCAGATGTCGAGCACATGGGCTCCGCCTTCGACCTGGTCTTCGGCGACCTGGGTCAGCGAGTCGTAGTCATCGGCCAGCAGCAGTTCCTTGGCCCGGCGTGAACCCTGCGAGTTGACCCGCTCGCCGACCATGGTCGGGGTTGGTTCCTGAACCAGTGGGGTGGAGGTCATCATCGAAGAGACCCGGATTTCGCCCGGTTCGGGGCGCGGGCCGGGCTTCAGGCCCTTTACCCGTTCGCTGATCGCCTTGATGTGCTCCGGGGTGGTGCCGCAGCAGCCACCGACCACGCCGACGCCGTAGCGCTCGACGAATTCGCCGAGGGATTTGGCCAGGGGCCCGGGTTCCTCGGGGAAGATCGTTTCGCCGTCCGGACCCTGGAGGGGCAGGCCGGCGTTGGGGATGCAGTGGACCGGCACGGTCGAGTTCTCGCCGAGGTAGCGGATCGCGTCCCGCATGTCTTCGGGACCGGTCGAGCAGTTCAGGCCGATCACGTCCACCCTAAGTGCCTCCAGGGTGGTCAGCACCGCCTGGATGTCGGTGCCGAGCAGCATCTTGCCGCCGTTCGGCAGGAGCGAGACTGAAACCTGGATCGGGACTTCGCGGCCAACCTCCTCGAAGGCGGCGCGGGCACCGAAGATCGCCGCCTTGACTTCGAGGATGTCCTGGGCGGTCTCGATGATGATCAGGTCCGATCCGCCCCGGACCAGGCCGCTGGCCTGTTCGGTGAAGACGGTGACCAGTTCGGGGAACTGGATCTTGCCGAGGGTCGGATCATCGGAAGCGGGCAGGTGACCGGTCGGGCCGATCGAGCCGGCCACGAAGCGGTCCGGGCCGGCCGCCTTGCGGGCAATTTCGGCGGCCTTGACGTTGATTTCCTCGGTGTGGGCTTCCAGGCCCCATTCCTCGAGCTTGATCCGGGATGCCTGGAAGGTGTCGGTCTCGACGACCTCGGCTCCCGCTTCGATCATCGAGTTGTGGACACCTTCGATCACGTCGGGACGATTCAGCACCAGCGCTTCGTGGCATTTGCCGAGTAGTCCGCCGTAATCCTCCTGAGTCAGGTCGAACATCTCCAGGGTCGCGCCCATGCCGCCGTCAAAGACGACTATGTGGTCGGCGATTGCCCCAAGATAGTCACGTTGGTTGTCGCTTTGGGCCATCCGACGAGGATAGCGAGGTATGTATCCGGATCAGGATTCGGGAGTTGGCCTGTGTTCTAGGTTTGTGGGATGACCGGGGATACGTCGTACATTGCCCTGCTGAGGGCAGTCAACGTTGGCGGTTCGGGCAAGCTGCCGATGGCTGACCTGCGAGATCTGGCCGAGCAGGCCGGTTTCCGGCAGGTCAGTACCTATATCGCCAGCGGCAACCTGCTCTTCGCGTCCGAAATGAATGAGAAGCGGGTCAAGAAGACGATCGAGGACGCACTCGAGTCTTACGCTGGCAGCCGGATCGAAGTGATGGTCAGGACCGCGGCCGAGATGAGGAAGGTCGAACTCGACAACCCTTTCCGCGAGGTCGCTTACAACCGGATCGGCGTGATCTTCCTCGATCACCCGCCACCAAAGAGCTTCGAGGAAAAGGGGGTGAAGAACGAGGTGCTCAAACCAGGCAAACGGGAGATCTACGTTCACTACCCCGATGGCATGGGCCGCTCGAAACTGAAGATCCCGGTCGCCCGCTTCGGCACCACCCGCAACATGAACACGGTCACGAAACTGGCGGGGTTGGCCAGCGGCTGATCAGGGCCGGTCCTTGTGCAGCGGGCAGGCCTGGCAGAGGTTGCTGCCGGGAGTGCGGTAGGCCAGACAGCAGGTGTTGCGGAGGTGGAACTCCTCGCCCCATTCGTCCTCCTCCCGCACGAGTTCGATTCGGAGCCGCGGGTCCGGGCTTTCCGGGCCGACCGTGAGGTGGCTCAACTCGAGGGCGAGTTCTGGCCGGTCGAAAGCCTTTCCGGACCAGACCAGCGATTGGGCCAGGCGATCAGATGCCGCGTGCCAGAGGGTCTTGGTCGGCCGCAGGCCCTGATCGTCGAGCCAGGCGATGGTCGGCTCCAGCAAGGCGACGAATCCGGTTCTGAACTGATCGGCAAGGCCCGCCGGATCCTCGGACTCGAGGCCCTGGGTGCCGATCAATCCGGTGGCCCGGATCAGCCCGCCCTCGGCGGCCAGCAGGACATTGTCAGGGGAGAGATCAGGGAGCTGGCCGGCGGCGACCAGGAACGATCCACCCAGATCAGCCAGCGCCCGGGCCAGGCTTTCGAGAAGCCACTCGGCCCGGATGTGATCCTCCGGCGGCCCGGCCAGTCCGCTGATCCTGCCCAGAAGCAGTGACTGGACCCGGCCGTTCTCATCGAGTTCGGCCGCCGGGAACCAGCCCTCACCGGGCCGGTCTCGCTGGCGGATGATGATCCCGTAGCCGTCAGCGGTCGCTGCGCTGACCCTGCGCAGGGTTCGATCCAGATCTGTTTCCTTGGTGTTCAATTCCGGTTGACTTACTCCGAATTACTAGAATCGCAGGTCGCTTTGCAGATCGAAGAATTCCTATTTTCCATTTCCGATGCCCTGCTCTGGCCAGTTCTGGTCTCGGCACTGCTCGCCCTTGCCTGGTCTGTGATCGAGATCGGGATTCTCGCCGCGGAGCTCTGGCGCCGACGTTGGCGTTCGATCGGGGCTCTCGAGAACGCGGTCGACCAGGCCGAGATTGACATTGCCCAAGGAGATCAGATCGGCGCGATCTCGGCGCTTTCGTCGGTTTCATGGAGCCGGCCAATGCGGGACACGATGCAGTCGATCGTCACTCTGCGGCCATCGCCCGACGCCGAGAACCGGATCGCCAAGCGCATGGCCGATTACGACTACACCTCGCTCAGGCGCCTCGAACGGACCCGGATTCTGGTCCGCATGGGCCCCGCGCTCGGTCTGATGGGCACCCTGATCCCGCTCTCACCGGCCCTTGCCGGTCTTGCCGACGGCAACGTCACCGAACTGACCGACAACCTGCGGGTTGCCTTCGGCGTGACCGTGGCCGGTCTGCTCACCGGTGCGCTCGCCTTTGCCGTCTCGCTGATCCGTGACCGCCTCTACGCCCAGGACTTCTCTGACGTTGAATACGCGGCCGCGAACCTCGCTCCCGACAAACACCTGGCCCAGCACTTCGTGCCCTCGACGGTCGAGCACGGCCACAGCACCCAGGTGTCGATGGGGAATCCCTGATGGCGAAAGTCACCGCTAAGGCCCGCAGCCGCGAGGACCGGGCGGGCGATCCGCTCGACGGCCTGGTCAATCTCTTTGACATCGGGATCATCCTCTCAGTGGCTTTCTTGCTGGCCGCGCTTTCCTCACTCAACCTGACCACCGAGGCCCTGACCGAAACCGATGCGACCAGTCAGGCCAACACGGTGCCAGCGGATTCGGTGATCACCAACCCCGACCAGCAGGCCGAGCAGATCACCATCGAGCCCGGCCAGGAAGTGGTTGGCCAGGGCGAACCGATCGGCCAGCTCTACCAGCTCGAAGACGGCCGCACCATCCTCGTCAAACCCGCCGACGGCACCACCGGAGAATCAGGAACAACCGGCGTCACCGGCTCCACCGTTACCCCTTAAGGCATCTGGCGGTTCATTCGTTGGTGGAGGGGCCCGGCGCGGTGCACCCGCCCTTCATCGTCGCTTCGCTCCCCATCCAGAGATTCAGGCCAGGTACACCGCACCGGACCCTGAGGACCGTGTCGGTTGACGGTGCCGCAGGTTAGCTGTCGTCACGCTTACTGACTTGCGGCACCGTGGCGGCCGAGTTGCCCGGAGGGTTTTCAGGCGGGTTGCGGGGGGCGTGGTTTCCGGACCTCTGGATGGGGAGCGTAGCGACGGTCCGGGGGCCATACCCCCGCAACCCGCCCTCGCAGACCGGACCGACTGCAGTTAAGCCTTGAAGCGTCTGCGCCCTCGACCGCCGATGAAGCGAGTGATTGCGCTTACTGCCTTGTGGCGCTGCTCGGTGTAGGGGTACCAGAGGATCTCCGAAGGGAGCAGGGTCCGGGCGCTGACGATCGCCTCCGAGCGGCAGTACTTGCGGATTCCGTATTCACCGTTGCGGTAGCCGATTCCCGACTCCTTCCAGCCGCCCATCGGCAGGCCGGGAGCGAGCATGTTGAAGACGACGTCGTTGATGTTGACCGCACCCGCCTCGATCCGGCGGGCAACCTTCTCCGCCTTGCCGCGAGGGCCGAAGACCGAGGCCGAAAGGCCGTAGCGGGAATCGTTGGCCAGGCGGATCGCCTCTTCCTCGTCGGCCACCCTGGTCACGGTCACGACCGGACCGAAAGTCTCGTCCTCGACCACGGTCATTTCCGGGGTCACGTCCACCAGGACGGTCGGTTCAAAGAACTGGCCGGGGCCTTCGCCCCGCTTGCCGCCGGTCAGGACCCTGGCCCCGTCGGCGACCGCGTCATCGACCTGCTTCTCGACCTTTTCGAGCTGGGACATCATGGTCATCGCGCCAACATCACAGGCGACGGTTTCGCCATCGGCACCCTGGGTGAGCTCCTCGACGTTCGCGGTAAGCCGGTCGACGAACTCTTCGTAAACGCCGTCCTCGACATAGATCCGCTCGACCGAAATGCACATCTGGCCGGAATTCAGCATGCCTCCCCAGGTCGCGGCGTTAGCGGCCCTTTCCATGTTCGCGCCCTCGAGCACGACCATCGGATCCTTGCCGCCGAGCTCCAGGCTGACCGGGGTCAGCGTCTCTGCTGCCCGGGCCATCACCTTCTTGCCGGTCACGTCGGATCCGGTGAAACCGACGAAGTCGGAATGGTCGATCAGGGCGGTCGCCGTCTCGGCGCCACCGTTAACCACTGTGATCACGTCCGGGCCGCCGATCTCGTCACGCCAGGCGTCGACGATCTCGTTCAGGCCGAGCGGGGTGATCTCGGAAGGCTTCAGGACCACGGCCGCGCCGGCCATCAGGGCCGGGATCGCATCACCTAGTGAAA
>JAUPTY010000196.1 GCA_030917845.1 Actinomycetota bacterium
TTTCAACGGTTCTGCGCTTTACTCCACAGAACCAACACACTTAAACGAGGTATTCGGAATTGAAGTTCTCAATCAAGAACAACGAGCTGGCCGGGAAACTTGCCCTCGTCGCCCGTACTCTCGCGACCGGTGGCGTGAACCCTGCTCTGGGCGGAATCCTGGTCGAGGTGACTGAAGGTCGTCTGTCCTTCAGTTCGACCGACAGCAACCTGAGTCTTCGCGTCCCGGTCCATGTGGAAGGCTCGATCGAGTCGGACGGCAGGGTGCTTCTGCCCGGCCGCCTCTTTGCTGACATATCCCGGCTGCTTGGTTCCGGTGAATCCGACATCGAGTACCTGGCCTCGGAGCGCAGCGTGAGGATCCAGTCGGGTTCGTCCAACTTCAACCTTCGAACCCTGAACGAACAGGATTTCCCGCCCCTGCCCGACGCCGGCGGAGAGACCATTTCCCTGGGAAGGGAATCACTGCTCGAGACGATCGACCTCGTGGCCCGCGCAGCATCACGTGATGACATGCGCCCCGTTCTGACCAGCGTCCAGGTTCTGGCTTCCGGCAATGAGCTGACCATGGTTGCCACCGATTCCTACCGTCTGGCTGTGAAGCAGACCCACCTCGCGGAAGCGGTTCAGACGGAACTCGATCGCAACATTCCGGCTCAGGCACTGAGGGAGCTTTCGCGGCTCCTGGCGTCATCCGAGTCGGACTCGGTGCGGCTTTCGGTTACCGACCGGCTGGTCGTATTCAACGTGGACGGCGCGATTCTTTCGACCAACACGGTTGATGGCCAGTTCCCCAAGTACCAGCAGTTGTTCCCCGAAAGCTGGGATCATGACGTCCGGCTTCCACGTACGGAACTGCTTGAGTCCGTGCGCCGGGTCAGTCAGATGGCCCAGAAGAACCGGCCGCTCAAGATCGCCCTCTCTCCGGGAGAGCTGACGATTTCCGCCGAGACCCCGGACCTCGGCGACGCCGAAGAGAAGATGCCGGCGAACTTCGATGGCGAGGGCTTGGCAATCGGTTTCAATCACGAATTTTTCCGTGACGGACTCGAAGCGATCAAGGGCGAGGAGATCCTGCTGCGACTGATCTCACCGCTTCGGCCCGGCCTGCTGCAGCCGGTCGATGGTGACGACTTCCGTTACCTGGTCATGCCGATCCGTCTCAACGAGTAACCCGTGGTTGTTGCCCGGGTCGACGCGGACCGGGTGCGGTCCCTCACCGGGGTCAGCTTCGAGCCCGATCCGGGCCTGACGGTGATCATCGGGCCGAACGGAGCCGGCAAGACCAACCTGGTCGAGTCGATCTACTTCGGCCTGACCTCGAGGTCCTTCCGCACCTCCGACAGGCGGGATCTGATCCCTTTCGGTTCTGCCTACGCCCGTTGCCGGGTCAAGGTCAGCGGGGGCGGGGTGGACCACGCCTTCATGGCCTCGGCCTCCAGGTCCGAAGGCAATCGCTTCACCATGGATGGAGCCAGGATCGAGCAGGCCGAGGCCGTGCTCAACAGACCGATGGTCACCGTCTTCTCTCCGGATCGTCTGGAACTCGTCAAGGGCCCACCAGCAGGCCGCCGGGCGCACATCGACAGATTCGTCGCCGCTCGCTGGCCCGGACGTGCCGGGGTTCGGTCCGCATTCGGTCGAATACTGGCCCAGAGAAACGCATTGATTGCGCTGATTACCAATTCTCAAGCCGATTCCTCGCAGTTGTCCACGTGGAATGCACACTTCGCCGAGGCCGGGGCAGCACTGGCTACCAGCCGCTCTGAAGCTGTCGCCGAACTCGAAGATCGCTGGGTTGAAGCGGCCGGGGAACTTGGCCTCGACGGTCCGAAGGGCCTCGAGTACCGGCCGGGGTCAGCGGTCACGGCGGAAGAAATCGCAGCCGGCCTGGAAGAGAAACTGGACAACGACCTGCGACTTGGTCGAAGCAGCTGGGGTCCGCATCACGACGAAATCCGCCTGGAGATGGACGGCCGTCAGCTTCGTCGCTTTGGTTCACAGGGCCAGCAGCGGCTCGGGCTTCTGGCCCTTCTGTTCGCCGAGCGTTCGTCCCTGCTCGATGCCGGCGGCTCCGCGCCTCTGATGTTGCTCGATGACGTGATGAGTGAACTGGACGAACGCCGCCGGGAGAACCTGGTCGAGCGACTCCTCGCGGGCGGGCAGAGCGTGATCACTGCGGCCGAAGGGGAACTGATTCCGGAGCGCGAGGGAATCAGAAGAGTGGCGATAGGCGAGCTGACCGAAGCTTCAGCTGCGGGCGACCAGGGACCCGAGGGCGGTGACAACGCGTGAGGGACCGTCGCGGCCGAAGTCCGTCTCCAAGGAAGCTAGGTGACCTGCTCGGGGGGTTCAGGCAGGATGTGAGCCCGCAGACCCCGCTTGGCGCCGTTCAGTCCGTCTGGGACCAGGTGGTCGGCGAAAGGATCGCGGCGGTCACGGAGGTGATCGAAGAGCGGGAAGGGGTGGTCACCGTGGCCTGCTCGAACACCGTCTGGACTCAGGAACTTGAACTTATGGCCCCGCGGATCACCGCCAGTCTGCGCGATGAACTGGGTGCCTCGGGACCGGAAAAACTGCGATTTCGCACCGCTACATGACCTCGAAGTGCAAAGGTTCCGCGACGAAAGCGTAAAAATTGTGTATTTGCAGGGCTTTTTTGGCTCTGGCAGGCGGGATAATCCGACCGAGACTGGTATTATGAACACTTGACTCGCGGTCCCGTCCGGGCTCTGGTTCTACACAGGGAGCCTGCTTAGTCGTGGCCGCCGACAAGTTTTTGGAAAGGCACTGATTGGCTGATACAAAGAGCAGCGAAGGCGCTTCGTATGGCGCCAAGGACATCACTGTCCTAGAGGGCCTCGAGGCGGTTCGGAAGCGCCCGGGCATGTACATCGGCTCGACCGGACCCCGGGGCCTGCATCATCTGGTCTACGAGATCGTCGACAACTCCGTTGACGAGGCCCTCGCGGGTCACAACGAAGCGGTTGAGGTGACGATTCACCCCGACAACAGCTGCACCGTCACCGACCACGGGCGTGGCATCCCGGTCGGCATCATGGAGAAGGAGGGTCGCCCCGCGGCCGAGGTCGTCCTGACCGTGCTCCACGCCGGCGGCAAGTTCGGCGACGGCGGTGGCTACAAGGTTTCCGGCGGTCTTCACGGCGTGGGTTCCT
>JAUPTY010000197.1 GCA_030917845.1 Actinomycetota bacterium
GGGTATCCGATCCAGGCAGCGGCGGCGAGGTTCGGCTGGTAGCCGACGAACCAGGCGTCAACCTGGTTGTCGGTGGTGCCGGTCTTGCCGGCCTGCCCGCTGCAGCCGGTGTAGGCGCCGGTGCCGGTGCCACCGATGATGTTGTTGTGCAGGATCTGGGTGACTTCGTATGCCTCGGCGTCGGTGAGCACCCGGGTGCCCTTTGCCCGTCCGGGGCGGTCGACTTCACCATCAGGGAAGACGACCCGTTCGATCGCGGTCGGATCGTGGCGGACCCCGCCGTTGGCGATCGTCGCGTAGGCGCCCGCCATCTCCAGCGGAGAAACACCGATGGTCAGACCGCCGAGCGTTTCAGCCGGATATCCGTCGAGCGGGGTATTGATACCCAGAGCCTTTGCCATTTCGGCGACCTTGTCGGGGCCGACATCGAGCGCGAGCTGGGCGAAGACCGAGTTGTCCGAAGCGAGGGTCGCCGCGGCGACGTCGATCGTGCCCGAGTACGAGTCGCCGTATGTGTGGACTTCCCAGGGGCCGTAAACCGGGTCGTCAATGTTGAGCGGCTTCGACTCGTAGTAGGTCGTGTACGGATCCATGCCCTCGTGGATGGCTGCGGCAAGGGTGAAGGTCTTGAAGGTCGATCCGGGCTGCCGCTTGCCCTGGGCGGCCAGGTTGTACTGGTCATCCTCGTAGGAGGCCGAGGAAACCATGGCCTGGATGTCACCGTCCCGGGGATCGACCGCGACGATCGCGCCCGAGGGCCCGCCTGAATAGAGGTTTGAACTTAGGGCATCGAGCCCCGCCTGCTGCATCGACGGTTCGACCGTGGTGAAGACCCTGAGGCCACCCCGCCTGACCGTGTTGACGCCGTACTTCTTGATCAGTTCGGACTCGACGTAGTCGAAGAAGAAGGGATCCTCGCGGGCGAAGAGGTCTTGGGCAGGGTCGAGCTGCAGCCCGGATGCCTTGGCCTGTTCGGCCCGCTCCTCGGTGATCATGTTGAGCCGGGCCATCGAATCGAGAACCTCGTTGCGGCGCTGCTTGGCCCCGTTCGGGTTCTGGATCGGGTTGTAGTCGCTCGGTGCCTGCGGCAGGCCTGCCAGCAAGGCTGACTGAGGCAGGGTCAGATTCTCCGGCTTGACCGAGAAGTAGACCTTGGCGGCGGCGTTGACGCCGATCGCGGTGCGGCCCTCGTTGGTGCCGTAAGGGGCGGTGTTCAGGTACTTCTCGAGAATCAGCTTCTTGTCGTGGTCCTCTTCGTACTCGAAGGCCATCCGCGCTTCGATGATCTTCCTCTCGTAATCACGCTTCGGATTCGTGATGTAGAGATTGCGCATCAGCTGCATCGTGATCGTCGATGCGCCCTCGGTGATCTCACCCGATTCGAGGTTCTTGACAAGGGCGCGGAGACCGCCCTGAAAGTCGATGCCGTTGTGGCTGTAGAAGCGTTCGTCCTCGATCGCGATGGTCGCGTCCTGGAGGTTCTGCGGGATCTCGGAAAGCGGGATCGGGGTGCGGACCTCGTCCGAATCGATCAAGCCGAGCTTGCTGCCATCACCAGCGAAAATAACCGAGTTCTGACCCTTGTTTATCTCCTTGAGATTGTCCGGATCGGGCGCGTCGGAAGCGATCGAAAGCACCCAGCCGCCACCGGCCGCGATTGCGGTCAGCAGCAACCCGCCGATAACGGCGGCCACCGCCACAAGAACCTTGCGGGGTGAACCACGGTGTCGGCGCACCCTTCTCTGGCGACTAGTCATCCCACATAGGGTAGCTGGGCGAGCCTCAGAGTCATCTAAAGAGAGGCGGTGAAGGGGTCGGCCTGCAAGATGGGTTGCGGGCTCCGGACTGGCAGAGATGTGAGAATGGGCCGCCGCGATGGACTCCAGCGAGATCGCAGCAGAACCAGACATCGAACCGGCGTCCGCTCCGGAGCCGGATCCGAACCGCTATCCCTACGCGACCTGGAGCCCCTGGATCGCTGTCGGCGGGGCGATCATGGCCCTGATCGCCGGGCTGCTGATCGCGATCCCGATTCTCGCCATTGCCGGGGGCAGCGACTATGACTCACTCGGCTGGGGCGCTCGCGCGGCGATCCAGCTCTGCACCGCGATCGGATTCATCGGCGTCCCTTTCGTCCTCGCCAGGGAACTCGGTGGGAGGGTCAACTGGCGGGGCGCAGCCGGACGCCTCGGCTTCCACAGTTTCGATGTAAAGAACGCTGCCAAATGGATCGGAATCGGATTCCTTGCCTACATCGCCTTCGCGATCTTCTATGTCGTCGTCTTTGGCGAGCCCAAACAGGACGACATCGCCGGCGAACTGGGGCCGATCTGGTCGCAGATCCTGCTGATCGTGATCCTTGCCCCGCTGACCGAAGAGATCTGCTTCCGTGGCTGGCTCTTCGGCGGTTTCCGCACCCGTTTCCACCTGCCGGTGGCCGCAATCGGGGCCGGACTTGTCTTCGGACTGCTCCACTACTCAACGGGAATCTCCGCCGTCCCCCAGCTGATTGTGCTCGGAGCAATCTTCGCCGTGGTCTACGAAAAGACCGAATCTCTCTGGCCGCCGATCATCTTCCACATGATCAACAACGCCTACGCCCTGACAGTACTCAGCTCCTGAAAGGAACCAACTTTTGACCGACCGTGACCAGACCCGCCAGCAGCTGATCAGCCTGCTCCGTGAGCACTCGCTGGTGCTTGGCGAGGTGACCCTCTCCAGCGGCGCCAAGGCGAGCTACTACGTTGATGCCCGGCGGACGGTGATGCGGCCGGAAGGCCTGAAGGCGGTCGGGACCCTGATCGCGCTGCACGCGAAGGAACTCGGAGCGACAACGGTCGGCGGACCGGTCATGGCCGCCATTCCTCTGGCCTGCGCAGCGATCGCGGTGCCGGAGGGTGAAGGCCTCGGCGGATTCTTCGTGCGAAAGGAACGCAAGGCCCATGGTCTGCAGCGCTGGGTGGAGGGCGCCGCCGAACCTGGTGACCGGGTTCTGGTCGTCGAAGACACGGTGACCACCGGTGGATCGACCCTCTCGGCGATCGAGCGAATCCGGGACGAAGGCTTCGAGATCGCCGGCGTTCTCGCCGTGGTCGATCGGCTGGCCGGCGGTGGCGAGAAAATCGCGGCCGGAGCTGGCGCGCCCTACGAGACCCTGACCACGATCGA
>JAUPTY010000038.1 GCA_030917845.1 Actinomycetota bacterium
GGATGGAATTGACCGGCAGCTGCCTCGGCGATTTCGGCAGGCGGCTCACCGGCGAAGCGGTTCTGGGATCGGTCGACCGCGAAGACGATCGCGGCCCGGCTGCGGTCGTCAAGCCGGGCGAGGTCTCCCAGACCGAGTGCTTCGAGTTCCTCGTCCGATACTCCGGCGCGCAAGGCCCACCGTTGGTGGACCCGGGTACAGCCGGCGCATGCGTTGGCTTCGCTGACGGCAACCATTACCCGTTCGCGCAAGTCGGGTTCGATGCTGCCCCGGTAAACCCGAACCAGCGGCAGCGATACCCCCGCAACCCCGGCCAGGGTCCTGGCGGCATCACCCAGGGAAGCGAACCGGCGGGGCCCGGAGCCAGGGGTGGCAGAGGTTGCGTCGTTAGTCACAGGACGAGGGTAGTGGAGCACGGGCCCGGCACTAGTTGAGCGAATCCTCGACATCCTTGATCGGGTCGTACCAGCCGTTCTCGAGGATCCAGGCCTGGAGTTCCTTGTCCAGCCCGAAGATCACGCCGAAACCCACGACCAGGAACAGGACCCCGATCACCTTGCGGAAAAGGCCGTCAGGATTGCTCAGCCAGTTGAGCCGGTCAACCACGGCCCTGCCGAAAACGCTGATCAGGAAAAGGACCAGCGCCAGACCGGCCGCGTAGGCCACGAGGTAGAGAAAGCCCTCGGCGAACGAGGCCGGGAACGTCACCGCGATGATCAGCGCGTAGGTGGGGCTGCAGCTGTTGAAGACCGGGCCCAGGGCGGCGCCGAGCAGGATGTCCTTCTTCATGCCGGTCTCGTCACGGGACTTGTTCATGAGCCGGTCGGCCCCTGCAGAAATCCCGGTGGCGACCATCAGCCGGTCCCAGATCGAAGGCCAGATCAAGGTGATTCCGAAGAGGACAACGATTCCGCCAGCAATGATCGACCAGACGTCGTCGGGAATCCCCAGCAGGGCAGTGGTCGCTTTCAGCAGCAGCGAGAAAACGATGATCGACACGGCAAGGCTGAGCACGATCGTCAACGGGTGCCGCAATGAGCGCCGATCCTCCTCCCCGGCCCCGCTCAGCACCGAGCCACCGACGATGACCGGCAACAGCGGCAGCACACAGGGAGCGGCCGCGGTCAGGACGCCGGCAAGAAACGAAACAAGAAGCAGGTCCATCTGTCAGGACCTCGTCAAGCCTGGCTCGCTACTGGATAAGAGCGGAGGTGACGTTGTCGATGGTCGGATCCTCGTAGGCGACGTAGCTGTCGATCATTTCGCCGTTGTCGTCGACCTTTACCACTGTGGTCTGGATCGTCACACCGTACTCCTGGCGCAGGTCCTGGTTCGAGTCGTAGTCGACCTTGAAAATGGTCACCCCGTCCGGAACCCCGCTGGTCTCGATGTCATCCTCGAGCGCCTGGCACTGGGAGCACCAGTCCGCGTGGAAGAACAGAAGCTTTTCTCCGGGGGTGGAGGCGACCAGCTCCGGCGAGTACTCGACATACTCGCCCGGCTGCGACGCGCCTGAAGCGTTGTCGTCCGACTTGTTCTCGTTCGCTGATGTGTCAGCGCCTCCACCGGCCGAGCGGTCCGCCCCGTAGGCACCGCCCGCGCTCTCGGAAGACGAAGCCGTGGTCTGGCCGCTATCCGAGGTGGACGAGTCATCCGAGGAGCAGCCGGTAACCGCCAGCCCCGTCCCGAACACGAGCACGAGGACCCCCACCAAGGCAATACGCATTCTTCGCATGCGGCCATGCTAGCCCCGCACCTAAGCCGCGCCTAAACTCCCGTTCAACCATGTCGCCGCCCGATTCGAATCGATCCATTACGAAGCTGACCGGGGTCTATGACGCCAACGGCTCGCTGTCGGGTGAGCTGGCGTACTGGTTTGGCGCCAGGCTGGGCCGCCGGCACTGTGCACTCTGCGATGTCACCCACGGTCTGGTCCGGGCCAAACCGGAGTGGCTCCGGCTGGCTGACCAGTTGCCGGTCGAGTTCTCTGCGGTTCACCTGGACGAGCGCGATCCGGGCGTGGAAGAGGCCAGCCGGGGCATGATGCCCTGCGTTGTCGCCACCTTCGATGACGGAGCGGCAGAAGTCCTGATCGAACGGGAGCAGATCGAAGCCTGCGATGGGGATCCGCAACGTTTTTTCCAGCTGCTGGTCGGCGCCAGCGAGCGTGAAGCCAAGGGGGCGAAGTGAAAGAAGTCGCGGTAAGGGTGCCTTCGCTCGAACGGCTATTTGACGAATGGAGCGCGGAACCACTGGAGAGGCGTTTCCTCAACGACGATGCCAGGGAGCGGATCCTCGACGCCTGGGATGCGAAGCGAAGCAGACACGCTGCCCCCGACCGGCTCCTGCTGATCATGCCCTCAACCGAGCGCAAGGAAGGATTGGAGCAGTCGATCATCACCGCCTTCCGGCGTGACATGGAGCAAACGAGCCTCGACACCCGCCATCACTGGATCCGGCGAAGCCTTGTCGCGAGAGAAACGCGGGTCGGCTTTCTGGTCTTCTTCGTGGCCATGGTGATCTCGGTCCTGATCAGCAACGGCAGCGACGGCGACAGCGTCGAGACCCTGTTCGCCCAGACCTTCGTGGTGATTGCCTGGGTCGCCCTCTGGGGACCGGCTGGCCGGTTCATCAGGGGAGCCTCCTACCGGATGGAGCGCAAGACCTTTGAAGAGCTCTCGAAAACCCCGGTCGAAATCCGCTGGGAGTAGGTTCAAATCAGGGTGACAACGGCCTTGACCGCGAGATAGATCCCGCCTCCAAGGGCGACCACAATTCCGATCTCGCGCATGTGGGAGTTGGTCCAGGAGTCGAAGCGGGCGACATCGGCCGCCGCCCGTTCCGGGGCCACGAAGCAGAAGACCAGGCAGAACTCGATCAGGGCAAACATGATCAGGTTGAAGAGGATCACGATCACGATCTCGAGGATGGTGGAGAACCCCTGTGCGTCAAGATCGGCTAGGGCCGAGAGGTACCAGACGCTTGGAATGCTGAGCAGGGCTCCGATACCCATTGCCAGCCAGAACGAGTCCTTCTCGATGAACCGGGTCACCCGGGACGGCTTCAGTTCACCGCTTTCGGCAAGCGCTTTCTTCCTGGCTTTGCGCCTGGCGCGGCGCTCGGCCCCTGGCAGCTCACGTCCGAGCAGAAGGGTTGTTGCCACGGCGATGAGGGCCAACCCGACGACCAGGCTGAGGATCGGTCTTGTGGCACCGCTTGATCCGGAACCGACCGAGGCCGGGTCGGCGAACAGGATGATGCTGATTCCCGCTCCGATACTCACGACCATGCCACCAATCAGAAACCCCGAAAAGAGCTTGACCGGATTGGGCCGGGCCAGCATCAGGATCGCGAGTGCGACGAATGTGGGATAGACCGCCGACAGCAGCGCCAGGAAGAGAACCTTCGCCATAAGCCGGACACCCTAGTCGGGCCGGATGTATTTCCGCCTTGCCTGCCGTGATCTCCGGCCGAAAATTCAGGCTTCCAGTCGACCGTCGGTGATGTGGACGGTGCGGTCGGCGTAACCGGTGATGCGCTCGTCGTGGGTGACGATGATCGCGGCGGTCCCGCGTGACTTCATCTCTTCCCGGATCAGCTCGACCATCTGATCACCGAGCTTGGTGTCGAGGGCCGAGGTCGGCTCGTCGAAGAGGACCAGCGAAGGTTCGTTCATCAGCGAGCGGCCGATCGCCACCCGCTGCTTCTGGCCGCCGGAAAGCTGGGAGGGCAGATTGCCGGCACGGTCCGCGAGTCCGAGTTCCTCGAGCAGTTGGTCTGCCCTCTTGTTGGCGCGTTTGCGGTCCCGGCCGCTGATCTCGTCGACGACCAGGAGATTCTCGCGGGCCGTGAGAAACGGGATCAGGTTGACGGTCTGGAACACAAAGCCGACCGAGTCTCGGCGGAACTCGGTTAGCTGTTTCGCTGAGTAGCCGGAGATGTCATTGCCACCGACGATTACTTTGCCTTCGGTCGGCGAGAGGATTCCGCCGGCGATTGAGCAGAGCGTCGTCTTGCCCGAGCCTGAGGGACCGACGAGGGCGATGATCTCGTTCGAGCCGACGATCAGTTCGGCGTGATCTAGTGCCACGACCTCCTCGTCGGCGACTTCGTACACCTTTCGCACGCCTTCCATCTCGAGCGCCGGGGTGTTGGCCTGCGCCGCAGTTCCGGTTGCGCCCGAGCCATCGTTTTCTGGACTGGTTTCGGTCATCGTTCCTCCGGATTGTCGAACAAAAGATATTTCACTGTCCGGCCCCCATCGCCTGGGCTGGGTCGACCTTGAGCACCCGCCGCAGCGAGAACGCGCAGCCGATCACGGCAGCAAGGAGCAGGAAGAACGCGCTGCCGGCAATTCTCGATCCGGTTGCGATAAACGGGATCGAGCCCGGCGGGATAACCGCGGCCATGGCCAGGGCCGCGATCGCGCCAATCACCGACGCGATCAGGGTGACGATCACCGCCTGAAGCAGGACGCCCGCGAACAGTGAGCCTGACCTTGCGCCGAGCGCCTTGAGAACACCGTAGAGCCCGATCCGCTCGACTGTGATGAGAGCGAAGAAGAGGGCCACAACGATGATCGCGATCAGGACCGTCAGCCCGATGATCTGGTTGAAGACTCTCTGCTGAGACTCGACTCCGGGGAGCGCACTGATCGCCTCGTCCTCGGTGAGGCTTGAGGTCTGGTCGTTGGTCGCGCGGTCAACGCTGATCGCGAGATCGTTCGCGTTGGCCCCTGACGCCGCCTGGACCACGAGGGCCTGACTTACACCGGGGGCGACCCTTGCGTCAGAACGGTTTTCGTTCTGGACCTTGCGCCACGTCTCCATCGAGGCCCAGAGGGTGCTCTGGCCGGTGTAGCGGGTGTCGTTCACGAAGCCGATCACCTTGACCGGGCTGCGTTCAGGTCCGATCTTCAGGATGTCGCCGGTTTCGACCCCTTCGGATTCCAGCGAGTCATCCGCCCAGGCTTCCCCGGGTTTGGTCGGTGTGGTAGGAAGACCTGTGGATGCTGATTCGTAGCCGAAGAGGACCACGGGCACCAGATCCCTCGGCCCCTTACCTTCGATCCTGGCGCCAAGCTGGACGCTGCCGAGTTCACTGACCGAGTCGACTCCCTTGACCTGCTCCACCTGCCGGCGTTCGGGGGGGTCGATCCGGCTTCTGACCAGAGAGTCCTGTGAAGTGGCGGAATAGACGATCAGGTCGGCTTGCTGGGCCCGGATCGCGCCGGTGTTGCCGGCAGTTAGTCCATCAAGGAGGCCGCCGAGAAACATGAGCAGGATCGCGATCAGGGTGAGGATGACGGTAGCCACGCCGAAGCGGCCGGGACGGCGCCGGAGTTCCTTCAGGGCGAGGCTCATCTTCCACCCTCCCCGGTCGTCGCTTCGATCGGGTCTACCGCAAGTACCCGCCGGGCCGCGACCAGCGCACTCAGCATTCCCAGAACGAGCAGGATGACCGACCAGGTGATCACGGCCTGCACATCGAAGCTGAGCTTGATGTCACCGACCTGGGCCTGGGATAGCGGCGTGTAGAAGGCGATCCCGATCGCCAGTCCGCCGCCGATCACCAGCAAGACCTGAAAAAGGAGCGACCGGACCAGCAGGCCGGTGCTCGCGCCGATCGCCCGCAGGAGAATCAGTGAAGCCGACTTCTGGAGCGTGATGATCAGGAAGAACAGCCCGGTGACCAGCGGCACCACCAGTCCGAACAGCAGGAAGATCACCTGGAAGGACTGCTTTACCTCGGCGACACCCGGGGTCTGGTCTGCCGCTTCCTGCTTGGGCAGCGCGTCAGCTTCGGGGCTGGAGTCGTTGATCCGTTCGGCGAGGGTGGCGGCGTCCAGACCTGCGACCGGGGCGACGCCGATCGCGCTGGGCAGCACGGCACCGGCGTCCGGGTTGTTCGACTTGACGGAGGCAAGGTAATCGGGCCATTCAACGAACAGGGTCGGGGTCACCTGGAGCTGCGCGTCGTCAGCCAGGCCAACTACTTCGATCGTCTCCGTCTGCTGTCCGGGACCGCCCGGACCGAGAATCTTCACCCGGTCCCCGATGCTGAAGTCCGTGTCTGACCCAACGCCCTCACCCGGCCCGTTCGGGAGCCAGCCGCTCGTCAGCTGGTCGGGAGCTCCGACCGCGGGGTCGGTGTAGCCGATGATCGCGGCGTCGGAGTCATCGGTCGCGTCGTTCAGCCTGACCGAAAAAGTCCCCTGACCAATTCGGCCTGACTTGCCAATCCCTTCGGTCGAAAGGATTTTCTTCTCAAGCGGCGGCGTGATGATGCTGCCCTGAAAGGTGCGCTGGCCGTCAACGCTGTAAACAAGCACCGGCGCTGACTGCCGTTCGATCGCCCCTATGAACGAGGTGATCAATCCGTTCTGGAGAGCCTGCTGGGCGAGGATCAATAGAACCAGAAGCCCGATTGCCGAGATCAGGAGTCCGAACCGGACCTTGGCCCGTCGCATTTCACGCAGCGCGAGAAACATCAGTCAGAACCTGGCAGCGCTGGCTGGAGCGCGACTGCCTGAGGGGAGAGGAACAGCACGCCGGAATCCTATTGACCTGCGTGCCCCGGCTCGCGAGAAAGCCGGACCGGCGACAAGGGCCAGGCCACCAGCCACGAACGTCGAAACGGCTGCCTAACGGCGCTTGGGGCAACCGCCAAGGGCCGATCGCTTGAACGCATTGCCGTCCGCGAAGTACTTGAGCTTCGGCAGGTAGGGACCCACGACCTCGGCTTCGTCGCCGGGGGTGGTGGTCAGCTGGATCGCGTTCTTGAAGCTTCGGGAGGGCAGCATGTTCCTCACCTGGAACCAGCCGAAATCACGATCCAGGTCCCCGTCACCGGTATTGCTCCAGCGGATCCAGGCCTTGCCGCAGGAGTACTTCGCGGTTGCTGGGCGGTCAGCGGCCCGGCTCACGACGATCGTGTAGTAGCCCTTGCGGTCCGTCGGTATCTGTTCGTCGAAAGCGCAATCGGTGACCCTGGTGCTCTGCGGAGCCTCGTTCATGCAGAAGCTCGTGTAGCGAACCTGTCCCTTGCCCATTTTCCGGTTGCCTTTGATGGTGCGCGGCGAGGTCGGGAGCTTGCCCCGGAAGACGGCGACTTTGCCGAAGTGACGATTGATCGCGGTCCGGACATAGGCGTTGTGAATGTTCGGGAAGAAGCCTCCGGAGGCTCCGCGGGCCGGCGGGGTCGCAACGGCGCCCGGGGCGTCGTCACCGGTCCAGAGCTGGAGCAGGTAACGGCGGTCGTACTGTGCCCGCCACTCGCCCTGCCGCACGGCGGGGAACCAGTCGGGGACCTCGCGTGGCACGGAGGTCAGGCCTGCGAGAACGTTCACCGGCGCGATGAGCTCGTTCGGGTAGCGCATCGCCCGGTAGGTATCGGTGCTGATCAGGAGAGCGCCCGGGTCAGGGACACGGGTGAACCCGATCGACTTCGACTCCGAGTCGACCGCGTCACAGAGGGCCTGACCCTTCAGCACGGTGCCATCCTCCAGGGTGAGCGTGGGCACGGGCAGCCCGACACCGCCGGTCAGGTCCTTCCCCTTGTCAGGCACATAGACGCGAACCATGAGCAGGTTCAGCTCGTAGCTGTCAGGTCCCACTGTTTCGGTGATCGGACCCGTTTCGGGGATCACATAAATCGAGTTTCGTTTCGCTTCTCCGTCGAAGGCCTCCAGGGGAAAGCCCGGGTTCTTGGCGTCGACCACGTTCACCTTGTAGCTGCGCTTGCGTGCGGTTCGGCTGGCACCGACCCGAAACGGATTTACCGACCCGGCGGCCGGACTGATCTGATAGTCGGCCAGTCCGTCAACTCCCCGTCCAAGGAGGTCATAAGTCTGAATGGCCATGTATCGCGAATGGGGGTATCGGCCGCTCAGGGTCAGCTTCGAGCCGGGCGGACGGCGGAAGCCGGCGGCCCAGTAGGTAGCACCGGCATCCGGGTATGCGATGTTGAAGTCGTTGACTCCAAAGGCACCGTAATTCCAGAAACAGGTGCTGAAGCGTCCGTCGACCATGTCCCCCCGCGCCGCTGTAGCGACCTGGGGCACGACGGCCACCGCCGCAAACAGCGCGGCTGTGGCGATGGCTAGCGCGGCCCGGATTTTCATTTGGCCTTGCAGCCAAGCTTGCGGAAGGCGGCCTTGGTCCAGTACTTCGATGTCGGGAAGTACGGGCCCATGATCTTCTTCTCGGTTCCGGGCTTCTTGACTCGCTGCGGTGCCTGTTTCCAGCCCGGATCCGCCGCCATGAACCTCATGTACATGGTGCCTACCCAGTCCCGTGCCGCGGGGTCGTCGTATTTCTCGCCGACACCGAAGTTGATCCAGCGGTAACCGCATTCTGCGCGGGCGTTCGGCGGACGGTCCTTGGCCTTGCCGACGACCAGCGTGTAGCGGCGGCCCTTGGACAGAGGCACCTGCTGGTCATAGACGCAGTCGTAACCGAGCCCGGAGACCGGCGACGAGCCTGCGCACAGAGACCAGTAGCGAACCTGGTACTTCCTCGGGATCCACGTCTTTGCCGCCGGAAGGGTCTTCGGGAAGGTCGGCATCTTGCCGGAGAAAGTGATCAGCGGCCCGTACTTGAGGCTTACCGGCGTCAGCAGGTAGCTGGTGTCAGGGTTGTTCTGGAAGCCTCCGCTCTGGGTGGGCGGATAGGTCGCCTGACGCTCTGCTTCATCCTCGATGAAGATCCCCGCGACGTTGTAGAGCGCGTTCCAGAACTTCTCCCAGGTTGGAGGATTGGTGGCCGGCGCATTCTCCGGGTCATCGGAGGCAGCAACGAGCGTCTTCCAGAGCGGCGCAGGAAAGGTGGATTTGCTCACGTCCTCGATCGGATCGAGCATGGCGCAGGCCGCCTGGCCTCGAACCTTTGTTCCGCCGGCGAGGTTGAGCACCAGTTTCGGCAGACCGACGTCACCGGTTCCGTCACGGCCCTTGTCCGGGATGTAGTTGCGGATGCTCATTCCCAGCCGCGCGTCCGGATCGGTCGTCTCGGTGTAGAGCGTGTTCGTTGCGGGCTTGGCCGGGATGTCCCCGGAGACAATGTGGAGCGTGTACTTCCTCGGTCCGCCCAACCGATTCGCACCGGGCCGGAACGGATTGATCGAGCCCTTGTCGGGCTTGATCCTGAAGTCACGAATCTGATCCCCCGCCCCGATCTGACCGAGCTGGCCTGGGCGGCCGAAGATCGTCCACGACATGTACCTCTGGTATCCGAACTTGCCGTGGAAGGTCAGGCTGGCTCCCTCGGGAAGCTTGTACTGAGCGACGAAGTAGGTCGAACCGACATCCGGGAAGAGGTTCGGATTCTGGATCGGGATTGCTCCCGGGAGATTGGCGTAGTCCATCCCCTTGGGCGGGGCCCAGAAGCAATCCTTGCCGTATTTCTCGTTGGTCTCGAGGGCGATCTTCTTGGGGAGGAAGTTGACGCTGGCGGTCGCTGTTGCTGCCACCAGGGCCCCCATCGAAACCAACCCGATCAGGACGGCAGCCAGCCGCCTGACGGTGCCTCCGGAACCTGCCGATTCCCGCGAACGATTGTTGAGCATGTTTCCCCTCTCCTCGATTCCCAAAGCTCTCAACCGATATCGTAGCGTCTCTATTTAGATTTTGTCAAGTTGATATTTCGTAAATAGTGGGAAGCGAGTAGTACGATCGTGAAAGTGACAACGACTTCAGCCAATAATCCGACCGTACCGGCCAACGGTCGGAGGCCCCGTAGGCTGACCAAGGATGCCCGGCGCACCCAGCTCATTGCGGCCGCGATGCCACTGATTGCCCGAGACGGTTTCTCCGGCTTCAGCCTCGACGAGGTCGCCGCCAACGCGGATGTAACCCGCAATCTGCTCTACCACTACTTCCCTGACGGAAGGGGCGACATCGTCCGGGCCGTGGCGGAGCAGGCTGGCCATACCCTCACCGACGACTGGGTGACAGATGAGTCGATTCCCCTGTCCGAGCGCCTGGTCATCAACAACGCCCGCATGGTCGCCCACGCGATGGAGCCGAGCGACGCCTGGCTCATCTACCAACTGGCGCGTGGCTCAACCGATTCCGAACTCCGCTCGACGATTGACCACTTCGTTGAAATAGTGGTTGCCGCCGTTTCTCTGAACAATCTGGGGACCGAAGACCCGCCACCCCTGGCCCGGGTCGCCCTGAAGGGCTACCTCGGATTCTTCGGCACGGTCCTTGACGAAGCCAGGGAAACCGGAACGCCACCCGAACAACTGGTCGACCTCCTGGGTGAGACCCTCACCGCCGCCCTTGAGGCCGCCAAGCGGCAGTCCCGTTAAGCACCTCCAGGAAACCGGAAAATGGCTGTGCAGGGATCCTGCTGCCGCTAAAGGTTGTAGCGGCGACTTGGACAAGCGACCCGCTGAACTGAGATCACCGGGAAGGTGGTCTCATCGAGTCGCCGGATTCGCTTCAGCCGATCGTGAGCGGCGGAAGATGATGATGACGGTGATGATCGCGAGGATGAAAGCCAGCATGGCTGGCAGGCCGGTGTATACCGCCCAGTCCGTATCGACTCCGACTCCGGTAGGCCCTGCCTCGACCAGGATGGAGAAGTCCGCCCTGCGCGAAGGTGGGCTTGACCTCGGACGAAGATGCGTTCCCGCCACCGGACGCGTCGGCATGATCAGTTGTCATTGGGAGATATTTTCGGTCTATTCGGCGATTCCTCGCTCGGCTGCCAGTAGCCTCCTTGACGCGCATTGGCGGGCCCGGGCTGTCCGCCGGTATTTTGAACCTCATCCAATAAAGGTGACGTGAATTGCGACTTCGAATGGCAATGTTCCCGTAGATGAATGCGTCCACCACCCCTGATCCGGCCCAGGGTCAAGAAGGTCCCGACCCGGCTTCCGTGATCAGGAGCAGGCAATTCGTGGTGCTGCTCGTTCTCGCTTCGATCGTTGGAGTGATCGCCTCGGTCGTCGCCTGGGGTTTCCTGGAGCTCGTCTATTACATCCAGGTCTGGGTCTACACCGACATCCCCGACGTACTCGGTTTTGACTCGGCCCCGATCTGGTGGCCGCTGCCGATACTCACGGTTGCCGGAGTGATCACCGCTCTGGCGATCGAACGTTTTCCCGGCACCGGCGGACACGAACCGTCGAACGGCCTGTCGCCGGGAACCCTCCCGCCGATCGAACTGCCCGGGGTCATCCTGGCCGCGTTCGCGTCCATCGGCCTCGGCATGGTGCTTGGCCCGGAAGCACCCCTGATGGCGATCGGCGGCGGGATCGGCTTGATAACGATCCGGGCGCTCAGGAAGGATGCCCCGCCCCAGGTCGGTCAGCTGCTGGCGAGCGCCGGCGTCTTCGCGTCACTCTCATTTCTCTTCGGATCCCCGATCATCGCCGCGGTGATCCTGATCGAGGCGGCCGGCCTGAGCCGGGACAGAATGCCGCTGGTAATCATTCCGGGACTGCTGGCGGCCGGGATCGGATCGCTCGTCTCGATCGGCATGTCGAGCTGGACAGGACTCGACAGCAGCAACATCTCTCTCGGGTCTTTGCCGTTGCCGGAGTTCGGCCGGCCTGACCTGGTCGACTTCCTCTGGACCGTGCCGGTAGCCGCGGCCGTCGCCCTGGGCACCGTTCTGATCTTCGTTCTGGCTCGAAACGTGCGCTTCCACGTCGAGAAGAGGCGTATGGCGCTGCTACCACTGTCCGGCCTGGTGGTGGGCGGACTCGCAATCGCCTTTGCCGAAATTTCCGGCAAGGGATTCGAGGAGGTGCTCTTCTCGGGCCAGGACTCGGTCGGCAGCCTGGTAGCCAACGCCGATTCGTGGACGCTCTCGGCCCTGGCGTTGCTGGTCGCTTTCAAGGGCGTCGCCTACGCCGTTTCGCTCGGCGGTTTCCGTGGCGGCCCGGTCTTCCCTGCGCTCTTCCTCGGCGCCGCAGCCGGCCTGATGGCGGGGCAACTCCCGGGATTCGAGATGGCTCCCGCCGTGGCGCTTTGCGTCGGTGCCGCCGTAGTCGCGGTCCTGCGCCTTCCTCTCTCCGCCCTTGTCCTTGCTTCCGTCCTCGCCTCGTCAGCAGGGCCGGGCGCGATGCCACTGGTGATCGTCGGCGTAGCCACCTCCTACCTGGTCACCCTCTACCTCGACGGGGTCTCCTGGGCCAGACCCGCCGATCCCAAAGCCGAAGCCACCTAGAGCGGCTTCACCCATTCCGGGTGACCTGTTCCGGTTCCGTCTTGCTTATTGTGCGATTCTTGGCCGCCGTTGTTTTGTCCGAACCAGTGAGGAGATCCAGTGAACGCTGAGGCTGACCCCAAGACCCAGGTGAAAAAGGATGCCCGGGCGGAGCCGCCGAAGCAGCGCCGGGCCCTGCCGACCATCCTGATCGTTCTCGCGACAGTGGTCGGGATAATTTCGGTTTTCGCACTCTGGGCCGAGCGTCAGCTGATGGAGCAGGACACCTGGTCGCAGACCAGCCAGGAGCTTGTCGAGAACAGCGAGATCCAGACGGCCCTCGCCGATTTCATCGTCACCGAGATCTACGCCAACGTCAACGTCGAACAGGACCTGGCCGACCGCCTTCCTCCGGAACTCGCCCCGATCGCGGGTCCGATTGCCTCCGCACTTCGCTCGCCGGCCGAAACGGTCGCCGACAAAGCCCTTCAGCAGCCCAAGGTTCAGGGCCTCTTCGTAAAAGCCAGCGATGTCACCCACCAGAAGTTTGTCCAGTTGATCGAAGACAAGGGCAAATTCGTCTCTACCTCGGGAGGGGTGGTCACCCTCGATCTTCAAAGCCTGCTGACTTCAGTTACTGACGAGCTGGGCATCGGCTCCAAGGCCGTCGCGAAGCTCCCCCCGGAAACGGCTTCGATCGAGATCATGAAGTCGAGCGAGCTCTCCGAGGTTCAAACCGGCGTCAAGGCCCTGCAGACAGCAGCCTGGTTCCTGACAGCACTGACTCTCCTGCTCTTCGTCGCTGCCATCTTCCTTGGACGCGGACGTCGGCGCGAGACGCTCAGAGGCGTCGGCATCTCCCTCGCCTTCATTGGTCTGGTCGTCCTGTTCGCCCGAAGTGTCGCTTCGAACGAGATCGTCAGTTCCCTGAGCGGATCGGCGACAAACAGTGCCGCTGTCAGCTCGGCATTCGACATCATCACTTCGCTCCTGAAGGACACTGGTCAGTCGATCCTCGTGTACGGCATCGTGGTCATCCTTGCGGCGTGGTTCGCCGGACCCTCACGCTGGGCCGTCTCCGCCCGTCGTGCCGTGACTCCCTGGCTGCGCCAGCCGCAGTACGCATACGGAGCTCTGGCGATCGTCCTCATCATTCTCTTCTGGTGGGGGCCGCTGGTCGCCACACAGAGACTGATTCCTTCCCTGCTGCTGATTGTTCTTTCAGCCGCCGGAGTCGAGGTCCTGCGACGTCAGGTGATCCGGGAAGTTCCGGAGCCGACCGCCCCCGAGGTCAGCTCGGGTCCGGAACAAGCAACTCCCTAGCGCCGAACAACCACGCTTCTCCGGAAGAGGCCGGCAGGCCGCGGTCAGCCTGCGAAGAACCGGGTGAGCCGCTCGGCGATCTCGGCCG
>JAUPTY010000039.1 GCA_030917845.1 Actinomycetota bacterium
CGACGGGGAGCACTACGGGCCGGGCGAGACCCCCAGGGTCGGCGATGAAATCATGAGCAACCCGGACCTGATCTTCGACTATTCCCGCAAGGAGCCACCTTCGGGCGTCGAGCCGATTCGTTTCGTGGGCTAGTTCTCCAGTAGAGTTAATAGCCCCTCCAGGGCCCGGAAGCTGCGGGTTCCCGTTCTCAAGGCCACGATCCTGGCCGCGCTGCAGCGCGGTGACGCCGCAGGTCCTCCACCTTCTCAACAAAGCTCTGAATTGACTTCTGCCACATCTGATTCCACGATGACTGAAACTCTCGCCGACCCGTCCGCCGAGGCAGGCTCGCCCACATTTTCCGGGCTCGGGCTGCCGAATTCGATTCTTGCCAGCCTGAAGTCGCTCGGCTACAAGGAGCCGACGCCGATCCAGACCGAGGCGATCCCGCCGCTTCTCGCGGGCCGCGATCTGCTCGGTCAGGCCTCAACCGGCACCGGCAAGACAGCAGCTTTCGCTCTGCCGGCCCTGGTCAGGGTTGACGCCCACGAGACCAGCGGAGCACCGTCAGTCCTGATCCTGGTTCCGACGCGGGAGCTGGCAGTCCAGGTCCAGAATGCAATTCACGAGTACGCCCGGGGCTCCGGCGCGTCGGTGCTCGCCGTGTTCGGCGGACAGCCGATCGGGCGACAGCTCGGCCCGCTCAAGCGGGGAGTCGACATCGTCGTGGCCACCCCGGGACGCGCTCTCGATCACATCCGCCGCAAGTCACTTCGGACCGATCAGCTGCAGATCCTCGTTCTCGACGAAGCAGACGAGATGCTCGACATGGGTTTCGCCGAAGAACTCGAAGCGATCCTCGAAGGCACACCGGAATCGCGTCAGACGATGCTGTTCTCGGCCACGATGCCGGCACGGATCGCGAAGATCGCAAGGCAGCACATGAACGATCCGGTCCGGATCGAGATCAGCCGCGAGGCAGTCGCGCAGGGCGAAAGCCCCCGGATCCGCCAGACCGCCTACTTCGTGCCTCGCAATCACAAGGCTGCCGCACTTGGCCGGGTGCTGGACATGGAACGGCCAGAATCAGCGATCGTCTTCTGCCGGACCCGCTACGAGGTCGATCAACTGGCCGAATCTCTGGGCAGTCGCGGCTACCGGGCCGACTCGCTGCATGGCGGCATGGACCAGCAGCAGCGCGACCGGGTAATGGCCCGCCTGAGGAGTGGCTCCACCGAGTTGCTGGTCGCAACTGACGTTGCCGCTCGCGGCCTGGATGTAGACCAGCTCACTCATGTCTTCAACTACGGCCTTCCGACCGGGGCCGAGCAGTACGTCCATCGGATCGGCCGGGTGGGTCGCGCCGGCCGTACCGGCATCGCAATCACCATCGTTGAACCGCGTGAAAAACGCCACATCAAAGCGATTCAGCGTCTGACCAAACTGCCGGTGTCCGTTGAAGTTCTTCCCACTGTGGAGGATCTGAAGAAGAAGCGGCTCAAGGACACCGAGTCCGCTCTGGTTGAGATCCTGGAAAAGCCGGATGCCGACGGGGCCGAACTTGCCCCCTACCGCTCGGTCATCGAATCGCTTTCTTCCGGGTTCGAGCCGGCAGCGGTCGCCGCGGCTGCTTTGAAGCTGGCCCACGAAACCAGGGCGCAGCCAGTTGACGAAAGCGAGATCCCGCCGCCCGGAGCTGGTCCCAACAGCGGGGGTCCCCGGGGCAAGGCCGGCAACTACGGCAAAGGCAAGGGAGGCAAGGGCAACAGGGGCAAGCAGGACAGCGACCGGACCCGGCTCTTCTTCAGTCTCGGTAGCAGCGCCTCGGTGACCCCGAGGGACCTGTTCGGTGCGATCGCCAACGAAGGCGGCATCAGCGGGCGTGACATCGGCGCGATCGAGGTCAAGGAGAACTTCTCGCTGGTGGATGTGCCGAGTTCCTCCGCCAGGGACGTGATCAAGTCGATGCGAAACAGCCGGATCAAGGGTCGCAAGGCGACGATTCGCCTCGAACGATTCTGAACAGTCTTGTCTCGCTTGTAATCTGGGCCAAATGAGTGTTCAGACCCAGAGAGTGCCCGGTGGAACGGTTCACAAGCTTCCGAAAGATCTTCGCGAAGCTCTGCTTGGCAACGAAACGGCTCTGGTCCTGTGGAAAGACATCACGCCGCTGGCCCGGAACGAGTTCATCTGCTGGGTGGAGGACGCCAAGCAGGACAAGACCAGGGACCGCCGCATTCGCCGGACCCAGGAAGAGTTGGAGGAAGGCAAGCGCCGCCCCTGCTGCTGGGCCGGCTGCTCACACCGTGAACGCAACGGCAAGTAGCTCGCGCCGAGCCAGCACAAGGTGACTCCGTGCAGCGTCCGCTGAACGAAGTGATCGATCCCGGATGGGCCGAGGCTCTCGCGCCTGTCGATGGGGAGATCGCGACGATGGGAGATTTTCTCCGTGCGGAGTCGGCAACTGGCCGTGGATATCTGCCAAGCGGTCAGGACATCCTCAGAGCTTTCACACTTCCGCTCGAACGGGTCCGGGTGTTGATCGTCGGCCAGGATCCCTACCCGACGCCCGGGCATGCGGTAGGACTCTGCTTTTCCGTGGCACCGGATGTCCGGCCGCTACCACCAAGCCTGGTCAACATCTTCAAGGAATACAGCGACGATCTCGGCTTCCCGCAGCCATCGAACGGGGACCTCTCACCCTGGTTCGATCAGGGTGTACTCCTGCTCAACCGCTCGCTTTCGGTACAGCCCGGCAAGCCCAACTCCCATCAGGGAAAGGGCTGGGAGGCGGTGACCGAGCAGGCAATCAAGGTGCTGGCAGCCCGGGGCGGGCCGCTGGTGGCGATCCTCTGGGGCCGCAACGCGCGCGACCTCAAGCCTTTGCTCGGAACGGTGCCCTGCGTCGAATCGCCGCATCCGAGCCCGATGGCCGCCCGGCACGGATTCTTCGGGTCCCGACCCTTCAGCCGTACCAACGAGTTGCTGGTCCGGCAGGGCGCGGAACCGATCGACTGGCGACTGCCCTGAGAAACCCGGCGTTTGGCTAGGCTCACGGCGTGCGTCTGATCGTTGCCCGTTGCGAAGCCCGGTATTCCGGGCGGCTGGAGACCTTTCTGCCGGAGGCCCTCCGCCTGGTGATGATCAAGTCGGATGGGTCGGTGATGATCCACGCCGATACCGGCGGCTACAAACCCCAGAACTGGATGACTCCGCCAACCACGATCGAGGAGATTCCCGACCGCGGCGACGAACCGGCGATGATCGTCGTGACCAAGCGGGCCGGGGCGACCGAGGATCGGGTCGAGATCAGGATCAGCGAGGTTCTCTCCGACGTCACCCACGACATGGGCGAGGCTGCCGCGCTCGAGCGGGACGGGGTGGAGGCTCACCTCCAGGAACTCCTCGCCGAGCAACCGCATTGGTGTGGCGAGGGCCTGCGGCTGGTCAAGCGCGAGTGGTTCACCGACATCGGTCCGGTTGACCTCATGTGCCAGGACCCGGACGACAACTGGATCGCGGTCGAGATCAAGAGGATCGGGACGATCGAGGCGGTCGAGCAGATCACCCGCTACCTCGAGCGAATCCACCTCGAGCCGACCATGGCCGGTTGCCGTGGCGTGCTCGCCGCCCAGTCGATAAAGCCGCAGGCCAGGACCCTGGCGGAGGGCCGCGACATCGCCTGCGTTGAAGTTGACCTCGGCGTCCTCCGCGGCGAACGCGAACCCGACCTCACGCTCTTCGGTTAGTCCTCACCTCGGACCGTTGGTGTTGATGAAGAGGACCGGTCCATTCCCGAACTGGCCGGTCCCGGCCTTGTCGAGCAGGGCTGCCATTGCCTTGGCGGTATAGACCGGGTCGAGCTCCAGGCCGACTGGCCTTGACCGTTCGATCGCCAGTTCCGACTCCGCGGTCGCGGCTCCGTAGGCGGGCCCCATCCAGTCGGCAGTCATCTCGAAGTCGAGGGCCGGATCGGGAAATCTGGCCCCGCGTTCTCTGAGCAGGGCGGCGCTGCGGCTGGCCAGCCTAGCCATAGCCCGCCGGTCCAGGCGGAGCTGATCGGTGACGATGACGCCGGTCACCCGGGTCTGGACTCCTGCCAGGGCAAAGCCCAGGGCAAGACCTGAGGCGGTTCCGCCAGAACCCGCCGGTACCACGACGTGGCCGGGCAACGGGAGCTCTCCGGCCTCGATCTGGGCAGCAATCTCGAAGGCGGTCTCAACGTAGCCGAGCGTGCCCAAGGGGGAAGAGCCGCCGGCGGGGAGGATGTAAGGGGGGCGGAATCCACTGGAGTGCCGGAGGATCAGCCAGGGCGCGGCGGCGATGGTCCGGGCTTTGGTGTGGGTGTAGTGCAGTGTGGCGCCAGAACCTTCCAGTCGCTTCAGCTGCGCTTCGACATGCCGGTCAACTGGCTGGTCGACCAGCGCGAGCGCGGTACCGAGACCTTCGTCGCGACCGTATAGAGCGGTCGCAAGCCCCCAGTTTGTTCCGAGGCCCCCGAAAGTGAGCATCGTCTTCCGCCCCTTCTTCTTCACATCGGGGAGAAGCCATTCAAGCTTTCGCACCTTGTTGCCTCCCCAGCCGCCATCGCCGAAACCGCTCTCGTCCTTGAGCCAGATTTCGGTGTCGTCGGCGAGTCCCGGCAGCGGCCGGACCGGGGTCGGGCCGGTGCCGAGCTCGACTTGGGGAAGCGTCTGCCGGAGGGCGGGACTCCACTCGTGGAGGTAAGGCATCAGCCGACTGTAGTAGACGTATGGGCCAATGAAGAAGCTCCTCGCAACCACATCCGTTCTTCTTTCGCTCGTCCTTGCCGGTCCGGCGCTGGCGGAAGAACCCGAGCCTGTCGACCCTGGAATTGCCAGCGGCAAAGCGGCCCGGGAGTTCAAACAAGCCCGGGAAAAGTGGCTTGGATGGGGCGTCAGTGATTACCGGATGACGGTCAGCCGGTCTTGTTTCTGCGTGAGCCCGCAGGAGGTAACGGTGACCGTGCGCAAGGGCAAGGCAGTCCGCATCTCGGCCCGGCCCTGGTACGGCCCGAGGACAGTCCCGGCGATGTTCCGGATCGTCGGCCAGGCGATCAGGCAGAAGGTCCCGATTCTCGACGTCAGGTACGACGGCCGGCTCGGATACCCGAAGCAGACCTCGATCGACTACATCGCCCTTGCGGCCGATGACGAGATCGGCTACCGGATCAGCGGGTTCAGAACTCTCAGGCCCTGACCGGCCCGTGGAAACCGGCGCCTGCTGGTGGACGACCGCCACTTTCAAGGTGGACCGGGGTTAAACTTGTTGTCGGTCCGGGTCGAGCGTCGACCCGTGGCGCCACTTTCCAGGTAAAGGGTCGGGCAGCATGAAGAGCAGCATGCGGGGATCAAGGGCAGCCATCGCCGGAATGTCCGTGCTCCTGGGCATGCTCGCCCTGTCTGCCTCGCAGAGTTCGTCGGCTGCTCCGGCTGCCGGGAATGAAGCCGTGCCTCAGGCTTACCTGCTGAAACTGGATCCGGCTTCGACGGTCCGGGTGTTTCGCCAGAACCGGGATGAAGGGCTCGGAAGCGCCCGTGCGGCGGCGCGGGAACAGAAGTCGAAGATCTCGGGAGTCCAGAACGGGGTTATCGACGATCTCCCGGCAGATGCCGAGGTGATCTACCGGACTCACAGCCTGCTGGCCGGAATCGGGGTCGCCGCGACTGCCTCGGACAAGTCCCGGCTCGAGGAGATCCCGGGCGTGAGCGCCGTTTATCCCGTCGCCCCGAAGGAGATGAGAAACTCTTACGCAGTGCCGTTCCAGTCGGCACCCGCGGCCTGGCAGGCAACCGGATTCCTCGGCCAGGGTCAGACCATCGCGGTGATCGACTCCGGGGTTGATTACACCCACTCTGGCTTCGGCGGACCCGGAACCGAGCTCGCCTACGAGGAAGCCCAGAACACCGAAGACCAGCCCGCCGACCCCGGACTATTCCCCAACGCGAAAGTGATCGGGGGGATTGACCTGGTCGGAGACGACTACAACGCCGCTTCGAGTTCGCCTGACTACCAGCCCGACCCGAATCCGGACCCGAACCCGCTCGACTGCGGCGGTCATGGCACCCATGTCGCCGGATCGGCGGCGGGTTACGGAGTCAATGCCGACGGTTCCACCTACACGGGGGCATATGACAACTCGACCGACTTCGGCGCGATGAAAATCGGACCCGGCACCGCACCCGAGGCCGGCGTTTACGCGATCAAGGTCTTTGGCTGTGGCGGCAGCACCAACGTGGTCACCGAAGCGATCGATCATGCGGTCGATCCGAACAATGACGGTGACCCGAGTGACCGGGTTGACGTAATCAACCTCTCCCTCGGATCTGACTTCGGCTCGGTCCAGGACGGAGATTCGGTCGCCGCCAACGCCGCGTCCGCGATGGGTGTGGTCGTGGTGGCGGCAGCCGGTAACTCCGGAGACCAGACCGACATCACCGGGTCTCCGGGCGATGCGCCGCGGGTGTTGAGCGTGGCCAACAGCGTTGATGCCGAATCGAAGATTGACGGTGCCGAGGTCACGATCGACGGCAGCCAGGAGCTTTTCGGGGTTACCCGTGCGGTGAGGTACGACTGGAAGAACGATTCCGATCTCAGCGGCCCGGTCGTAGCGGCGCCGCCGGAGAACGAGACCGCCTGCAGTCCCTACCCGGCAAACACTTTCGATGGCAAAGTGGTGCTGGTCAAGTGGCATGACGCGGAGCCCGAATGCGGATCAATCGCTCGAGGCGAAAACCTCTCGGCAGCCGGTGCGGTCGGCTTCATCTTCGCCAGCGACTCCGAGACCTTCTCGGCCGGAATCAATGGTTCAGACACGATTCCGGGAGTCCTCATGGTCGCCACCGGCGCCGACGCCATTCGCGACGCGCTGGACAACAGCTTCGTTGTGACGGCCGACGCCACCGTGACCAATTCGGTGATCCAGAGCTTCCCCGACAACAACGACAAGGTTTCGGCTTCAACTTCGCGCGGAATCCACGCGGCTGGCAATGTGAAGCCGGATGTGGCCGCTGTCGGCAGCTCGATCTTCTCGACCGCGGTCGGCACCGGCGACGACGGTGTGAGCTATTCGGGTACATCGATGGCCTCGCCTATGGTGGCCGGCCTCGCGGCTCTGGTCCGACAGGCAAACCCCGAATGGACTCCGCTTCAGGTCAAGGCGGACATCATGAATACGGCGGGCCACGACCTCTTTGTTGGCGGCTCCGCCAATCCCTCGAGTGACCGCTTCGGGCCGCCGCGGGTTGGGGCCGGAAGGATCGATGCCGAGGATGCGGTCGCCAACGAGGTGCTCGCCTACGACCCGGCGAACGGCGTGGCCAGTGTTTCCTTCGGACCGGTGGCAGCCGAGGCACCAGTGACCCTGAGCCGCGAGGTCACAGTCGACAACCAGTCCGCATTGGCGGTCACCTATGACGTCAGTTACGACCCGATCAACGAAGTGCCAGGTGCCGTCCTTTCGGTCACGCCTTCGCAGGTGAGTCTCGATCCGGATGAGACGGACACAGTGACCGTCAGCCTGGAGATCAGCGACCCGAAGCAGCTGACCAAGGCGGTGGATCCGACCGTCGGACGCTTCGGTACCTCGGGATTCTTCCGTGAGACCCTTGCCGAGGCATTCGGACGGCTGCTGCTCGAACCGACCGTTCCCGGACTGACTCTGCGGGTCCCGGTATACGCCACTCCACGGCCCGTCTCGGCGATGACACAGCCGGATTCCCTGACCATTCACCGCCTTGAAGGGACCGCCACCGACCCGACCCAGCAGGCCACGATCGAGCTGACCGGAACCGGAGTCGGAACTGGCGCCAGCGACAACGGCAGGGGGGACGGAGACCCCAATAACGACATCAGGTCGATTGCCGCCGGTTTCGAACTTCTGGCCGAGAGCGGCCAGTCCCCCGAATGTAGCCAGCAGATCCAGACTTCCTGCTGGCGCCTGCCAGAGGAAAGAAACGCCGACATCAAGATGGTCGGGTATACCTCTGACGCGCCAGGCGTCAGTGATCCGGCGGACGCGCTCGGCTACTTTGCTCTCTCGGTCCATGCGCCCTGGTCGATCCCCTCGGACAAGCTCTATCTCCAGGTCGACCTTGACGTGAACGGCGACGACGACCCCGACCTCTTTCTCTACAACAGCCGGCTCGGCGATAGCGATGTCTTCGTCAGCACGCTGCTTGATCCGGCCAAGCCTTCCGGCCAGCGGGTGATCGACCAGCAACTCACCAACGGCCGTTTCGGCAATATCGACACTGCTCTTTACGACAGCGATGTGATGGTGCTGCCGATCCTGCTCGACGCGCTTGCCGACTACGGAGTCACCCCGGCGAACCCGCGGGTCTCCTACGGAGTCGAGACTTACAGCGCCTACTCCGACCAGCCGATCGATCTGATCGCGGTAGACGCCGAATCGGAGAAGCTCGTCGATCCGCCCAGCGTGAACCTCTTTGAACCGGGCCTGACCGTGACCGATAGCGATGAGAACGGACCACTGGTCAGCGACCAACCTGACGAGCAGTTGACCGTCACGAAGAACATCGCCTCCTACGCCGGGGATTCCGGAAAGGGACTGATGATGGTCCACTTCCACAATCAGGCTGGAGCGAAAGCGCAGGCCGTGGAACTTCAGGGTGCCGCCACAGCCACCGAGCTGATCGTCACCCCGGGAGCGCTCAGCGCCCGGGTGGACGCTGTCCCGGCGGGACTGCCGGAGCCATCCGGTGCGGTGATCTTCTTGGTGGACGGGACGGAGATCGGCGAGGCCCGGATCGAAGGCGGCATTGCCGTGCTCAGTCGCAACGTGGCCAACGGTGCCACCCGCCAGATCGAGGCGAGCTATCCCGGCGATGCCGATTTCGATCCGTCCTCCGATCAGGTGAGCCGCTCTGACCCCACGATCACGGTCCGGATCAGCAGCAAGGGAAAGAAGAACTCGCGAGGCTGGTATCGGACTCCGGTCACAGTGAGCTTCCGCTGCCAGGCAAGCGGTTCCCAACTGACCGAGGACTGCCCGTACCCGCGCCGCCTGACCAGGGACGGGCGGGGCCTGACGGTGAGCAAGACCATCGTTGCTTTCGACGGCGGCAAGGCGACGGCGAGACTGCGCGGGATCAACCTTGACCGGACCCGGCCAGTGGTTCGCATCCGCGGTGTGAAGCGCGGGATGACCTACACCAAGCTGCGCCGGGCGAGATGCGTGGCCCGGGACCGGACATCCGGGGTGCTGGGCTGCCGGATCATCTGGAAACGGCGCGGGAGCCTTGTCGTCTATCGGGCTACGGCGACCGACAAGGCCGGAAACCGGCGTACCGTCCGGCTGCGGACGCGCCTGCTCCGCTGAACCGGCTGCTTTTCCGGACTTGCTGCCGGAGGCTCAGTCGGGGAGGGTCGGGACCGGAACTCCCTGATCGGCGTCGATCATCGAGGCCCGCTTGATGACCCCGTCGCCAAACCTCTCCCGGACATCGTCCACAGCCTGATCGAGAGCTGAATTGTCACGGCTCTTGCCCTCCGGTCTTCCGCCGAGCGGTAGCTCCATCTGGACCGTGTCGGCTTGCTCGAGATTGCCGAGCGAGACCCCAATCAGTGTCAGGTCCTTCGCTTCGATCTCCTCCCTGGAGGCTTCGAAGAGTTCGCGGACCGCGGCGAGGATCGCTTCCGTCTGATCGGTCGGGAAGGGGAGGGTGCGGGCCCGGTTCGCCCTTGAGAAATCGCCGAAGCGCAGGCTGATCGAGACGGTACGGGTTGCGCGCCCCGCCTCCCGCAGCCTCCGTGCCGTTCGGTCGACAAGGGCGGCGGCCAGGGAATCAACCTCGCCCAGATCGCGGGAGCCGCGGGGAAAGGCACTCTGGGCCCCGATTGACTTGCGGCGCTGGCGTGACTCGACCGGGCGGGGGTCGCGGCCGCTGGCCAGGTCAAGCAGATGACCGGCGGCCGAATCGCCGATGATCGGGGCCAGCCTGACCCGACTTGTCCGGGCGACATCTCCGACCGTGCGGATGCCCACTTCGTTGAGCTTCGAGGTCGTTACCTTGCCCACGCCCCAGAGCGCTTCGATTGGCAGGGGATGCAGGAAGGCTTCTTCGCCGCCGGGCTCGATCACCAGCAGGCCGTCGGGCTTGGAGGCGCCACTCGCTACCTTGGCCACGAACTTGGTCCGGGCGACGCCGACCGATATCGGCAAGCCGACCTCTTTCAGGACTCGCTTCCTGAGCGTCGCTGCAATCTGGGGAGGAGTGCCTGAGATGTGTTCCATACCGCCGACCTCAAGGAAGGCTTCGTCGATCGAAATTCCCTCCACGACCGGGGCCGTGTCGTTGAAGATCCCGTAGACCGCCTTGCTTGCCTCGGAGTAGGCCTCCATGCGAGGTGGGACCACGACCGCTTCCGGGCAGACCCGGCGTGCTTCGCCACCGTTCATCGGCGTGTAGATACCGCGGGCCTTTGCCTCGTAGCTGGCGGCCAGGGCCACCCCAGTGCCGACGATCACCGGTCGGCCCCGGAGTTTCGGATCGTCGCGTTGCTCGACGGACGCATAGAAGGCGTCGAGATCGGCGTGGAGGATGGATGCGGTATCCACGAACTCATGTTCGCATGCAGGCCAGTCGGTTCCTGGGCCATAGTCAATTCGGAAGCGACGTCCTGGCTACCCCGATCTAGACTGAGATACCAGTCTGACGAGGCTGAAGAAGCGGGGCGGGGTGGAGCGGATTCTTGATGAGGTCACCGAATCCGTTGCCACTTGGCCGGAGCTTGTGGCAGATTCCGGTGTTGAAGGTGATGTGATCAAGCGGATCGCTGAAACCCATCGACTGAAACCGGGGCAGGCCTGATGCCGGGATTGCGGCAAGCGGGGGCCCTCCTTGCGGCTTCGGCCCTGCTTTTCCTTCTGGCAAGCGGCTCCGCCAGCGCCATTCCCTGGGACATGGGCGGCAAGTTGTCGCCGGCAGAAACCCCGGCTCCGGAGATGCCCGATCCGCTTTGCCAGCAGAGCTACGCCGACGATGCTCCGGCTCCTGGCCCACGAATTCACTTCGGCATCGGCCCGCGCCTGGCCGGGGAAGTCGGGACCGGACAAACGACTTCGCTGGTCCCGGAAGACTGGCGCAAGCGGGATCAGGCGCTGAAGCGCCTTGCCGGTGACCGTGATTTCACCGTTCGCCTCAACCGTCTTTTCCTTTCTGACGGCTGGAAGGGCATCCGCCGATTTCAGAAGATGGCCCGTCACTACGGCCGGCTGGGGTTTGGGGTCGAACTTCAGGTTCGCTACCACCCGCGGCCGGAGCAGGATGGCGACATCCAGGCCTGGCTTGCCTATGTGAAGGATGTGGTCCGGGCATTCGGTCCGATCCGGGCGGTCAGGTCGCTTCAGATAACCAACGAGGTCAATCTGGCCTACTCGCCGAATACCTCGGATGGCGCCTGGAAGCACCCGGTCCGGGCGCTGGTCTCGGGCGTGAAGACGGCGCAGCGCTACTCGAACCGGCTCGGCTACGGAAACATGAAGATCGGTTTCAACTTCGCCTGGCGCTTTGGCGCGGAGGCAGATGCGGCGTTCTGGGACCAACTCCGGACCATGGGCGGCCGGAAACTCCGCCAGGCGACCGACTGGGTCGGCCTCGATCTCTATCCCGGCACCTACCTGCCGCCAGCGGTGGTGATCGAGGATTACGGCGATGCCTTTCTCGAGGCACTGGCCCAGGCGCGCGAGTGCTACATGCCGAAGGCCGGTTTCGGAGAGCGTTTTCCGATCAAGATCGAAGAGACGGGCTGGCCGACCGGACCCGGCCGAAGCGAGGCCGAGCAGAAGATGATCGCCCGGGAGTTCGTCAATACGGCTCACCGCTACAGGGGCACCTACGGGATCACCGACTTCCGCTGGTTCGGGCTGCGTGACAACAACAGCGAGGGTCCCGACTATCAGTCGTTCTTCGGATTGCTACGCGACGACTACTCGCCAAAACCGGCTTTTTACGAATACTTGACGCGCGTCAGTAAACTGGGTGCGCAGAAATCCCCGGGATGATCCCGGGCACAATGCTGGTCAGGCAACGAGAGGCAGGAGAAGAGGGATGAGCACAGTGAAGAAATCGGTTTCGGCTGCGGTCGCAGCCCTGGTTGCATTGACCGCATTCGCGGCCCAGGCGAAAGCGGAACTGGTGCCCGACGGCTACAACCCGAAGGGTCTGCCGACGGTCGGCTGTTTCTGGACCGGCCCCTTCACCGCCTCGAACGACCTTACGAACACCGCCTACCCCGGCACCGAGATCACCTACTGGGGAGCCAAGTTCCGCACCCCGCCAGGGGCCGTGCTGAGGCTTCGGGGCAAGTTCCCCCACGCGCGCTATTCCTCGCTCAACGCCTACGAATCGAGCGGCGGCACGCCGACCGGCTCGGTCTCCGATCGTCAGATGCGCCCCGACAAGGGGTCGGCCAACACCAGCATCCCCGGCAACGACCGCAAGGCCCGCAAGCGCTCCTGGACGGTCCGGGTGGTCGGCAAATCCGCGCCGCCAAACCCTGTCAGAAATACCCTTTACGCGGCACCTTCTGAGGATGCCTATCAGGACATCCTCTACCGGGTATACGTGCCCGACCGGGGCCGCAGCCTTTCCGGCGGAACGGGAATCCCGACCCCGGAACTGGTCCTCTCAGACGGAACCGTGCTAAAGGGCAAGGCACTTTGCGCCGAGCTGAACTCGAACCACAACTACGTGTCGAACCCGGTTCCCCTGCCTCTCTACAACGCGTTGGTCAACTGGCCCGGCAAGGATCCGCTTACCAACCCGGCCACCGCCGATTTCAGCTTCGTCAAGTTCTTCAACCTCAACCTCTCGATGGCCAGGTACCGGACCGAGCAGGAGTTCATCGACGCCTGGGAGGCAAACCCGATCGAGCAGGGCACACTCTACGCGAACAACGACGCGCGATACATGACGGGAGCACTCAGCTTCCGGTTCGGCAAGGTTCTCGTACTCAAGGGCAGCATGCCGACCACTCCGCGGACCTTCGCCGGCCAGCGAAGGACCAGGGCCGGCCAGGTCGCCGAGTGGGACATGTGCACCATCGAGTCGCTCGCCACTACAAAGACGCATCGCTGCCTCTTCGATGAACAGGTTCCGCTCAAGGGCAAGAAACGCCGCTATACGATCGTCGTCTCGATGGCAGGTGATCGCCCCAGGAATGCGACCCGCAAGTGCGGAGTTGCCTGGCTTCCGGCAGACCCGGATGGTGACGGTGCCGGTCGCAAGGATTCCGGACTGCTGCTGACCAGGAACGTGATCCCGAGCCCGGGCTTCAAGCACGCGATCCAGAACGTGACCTCGCCGTTCAATGCGGCAAAGATCATGGGTCGGTACTACCCTCACGGCACCTACACCAGCAAGGCCGACTTCCAGAAGCTGGGCTGCCCGAAGGCGGGTATCTGAGCATGGCCAAATCAAAGAAGAAGGATTCCGCGGAAACGCCGCCCAACCTGCTGCTGATCATCACCGACCAGCAGCGCTA
>JAUPTY010000198.1 GCA_030917845.1 Actinomycetota bacterium
CTGGATCGAATACGAGATCGAGGTCTGAGCCCGCTGTCGGAAGCGACCAGGAGAAAGAAGAAGGCCGCGGCGCCTAAGCGCCACGGCCTTTCCCTGAAGTGCGCTGGACCGGGGGCTCCCACCCGGGCCGGCGCAAGTTCACCGCCCGCTAGACAGCGGGCGGGGGACCGGCGTCCTCCTCAACAATCACGGTCTCTTCGACCGCAACCACGCCGCCCTCCTTCAGCTCGACGAGCCGGAAGTAAAGAACTGCGGTGAGCATGTACAGGTACGGGTAAAGCAGGATCCCGAGGATCAGGCCGCCGAGGGCGCCAATGATCGGGGTGATCGCGGTGAGAACCGCAACGAGGATCGCAATACCGAAGACGATCAGGATCACCAGGATGCCGATGCCGAGAATCCGCATGCGGTGTTCCTTCGTCAACTCGGCGCTACGCGACATCGACGCGAACACGCCAATGCCTTCGGCGATCAGGGCCGGGAGAGCAACGGCAAGTACCAGCGCCAGGATGATTCCCGGGATGACGAAGAAAATCAGGCCGATGAAGATGACGATGCCGAGCACGATCTGAAGGCCGATGATTGAAAGCAGTCGCGGCCACACGGAACCGAGCAGCTCGCCGACCGTGTAATCGACCTGTCCGTCGTTCTCGACGTCTTGGACGATCCGCACCACCGACCCGGCCAGCCAGGCAACGGCGAAGATCTGGAGGATGTTGACGATCAGCGACCCGCCTGAACTGCCGCCCAGGAGCCACTGGAGAATCGCCACCGGAACCAGTAGGACCAGCGCGACGATCCAGAACGTTCCGAAAGCCTTCTTGTAGATGTCACCGGTCGCCTCGAACACACCTCCGATGTCGAGGTGGCCGGTTGTACCGCTTGAACCGCTCATGTGTAACTCCTCCTTGGATTGCAAACGGGGAATGCCCCGTGTCCAGCCATTACACAACACATCCCGGATCCCTGCCCGCGGAAGAATCGGTTCATCCGATCAGAATGAGTCGCCTTTGAACTTCCGGGCTATCGTGCTGGCATGAAACACGCTTCAGGCACTTCGACGCTGACCCAGGACTCACCTCATCTGACCGGGAAGGAACTGCGCAAGCAGGCTTCCCGGGAAAGCCACGCCGAATGGGAGCCAGCACCCGGGAGGGATTCCCTGAAGATTTTGCTCGCCCAGGCAGAAAGCCGGGTCCAGGAGTTGTTGCCGATCCGATACGGCCGTATGTCCGCGTCAGCGTTCGCTTTCTACCGGGGTGGGGCCGCGATCATGGCAGCCGACCTCGCCCCCACCCCGACCACCGGGGTCCGGGTCCAGGCCAGCGGCGATGCCCACATATCCAATTTCGGCGGTTACGCGGCGCCCGATCGAAAGCTCGTCTTCGACCTCAACGACTTCGACGAGACCCTCCCGGCACCCTGGGAATGGGATGTCAAGCGGATGGCTGCCAGCGTGGTGATTGCCGCACGACACAATGGTGCCAGCAAGAAGGTGGCCCGGAAGATCGTGCTGGCCGGTATGGCCCAGTACCGCGATGCCATGAGAAGCCTGGCCGAGATGAGCTACCTCGATGTCTGGTACACGCGTCTTGACGTCGAGAACATCGCCGAGATGCTCGAGGGCGCCCATGGCAACGAAGCCGGAGTGAACCTGCGCAAGGACATCGCCAAAGCGTCCCGCAAGGACAGCACCCGGGCAAGAAAGAAGCTGACCGACGAAAGCGGCGGCGAACCCCGTTTCGCGAGCAGGCCTCCCCTGCTGGTTCCGGCCCGGGAACTCGCGGCAGGTCTGGGCGTTACCGATGCTGACGCGGTCAGAGACCTGATCCGTTCTCTCATGGCGCAGTATGCCGACACTCTGCCCCCGGACCGCCAGCACCTCTTCGGCCATTACCAGTTGGTGGACCTTGCCCGAAAGGTCGTTGGCGTCGGTTCGGTCGGAACCAGAGCCTGGGTCATGCTCTTCCTCTCGAATCGCCGCAAGGATCCACTGGTCCTCCAGGTCAAAGAGGCCCAGAACTCGGTACTGGCCCCGTATGCCGGTGCTTCCAAGTTTCGCCTTCAGGGTCGCCGGGTGGTTGAAGGCCAGCGGCTGACTCAGGCTGCCTCGGATCTCTTTCTTGGCTGGATCCGCGCCGAGGCGCCGGACGGTGTCACCCGTGACTTCTACGTGCGCCAGCTCTGGGACGGAAAGATGTCAATCGACATCGACGCGCTCGGCGAGATCGGACTGACCGAGTTCGTTCGCCTCTGCGCGGGGGCCCTTGCCCTGGCTCACGCGAGGACCGGAGACCGCGTCGCAATCTCCGACTACCTCGGCAAGAAGGACACCTTCGACCAGGCGATCGCCGAGTTCAGCCTGCGATACGCGAAGCAGAACCAGGCCGACTTCGAGGCTTTCAAAGCCGAGATCGAGGCCGGAAATATTGAAGCGACCCCCGGGATCTGAGCCTGGCATTACGATCAGGGCGTGAAGTCCCGACGGTTCCTGCTCGCTGCCCTGGCCCTGGTGGCCGTCCTGTTGCTGCCGGCGAATGCCGGCGCCGATGTTTCCGGTGCCGCCAAGCGGCTTGACAACCTGCGCGACCAGCCCCAGCGGCTGCGCCAGTTTCTCCTCACCATGCCGAAGGGCACGGACCTTCACACCCATCTCTCGGGTGCCGTCTATGCGGAGTCGATGATCAGGTGGGGAGCCGAAGACGGAAAGTGTGTGGACATCACCACCTTCGCCTCCTCCTTTCCCCCTTGTGTTGCCGGCCAGGTGCCGCTGACCGCCGCGCTCTCGAACACGGTCCTCTGGGACCAGATCCTTGGTGCCTGGTCGATGAGGGGATTCAAACCGGACGCCTTCTCTGGTCACAACCACTTCTTTGCGACCTTCGACCTGTTCGGTTCCGCCTTCAGCGGTCGTCAGGGTGACGGCCTCGCCCAGGTGGCCCAGCGGGCCGCCTCCCAGAACGTCCAGTACATCGAGCCGCTGATAACCCCTCAGTTCGGCGCCTCGCTGGCGATCGCCAACCAGGTCGGTTACAACCCCGACTTCGGAACCATGCGCCAGGCGATGATCGATGCGGGGATC
>JAUPTY010000199.1 GCA_030917845.1 Actinomycetota bacterium
GTTCGCCGAATTCATCCAGAGCGGCATTTCTTCCGGCTTGATTCCCCCGCCGGTGAGCAGCTTGGCTCCGCTGCGGTCGGCGACCTCGCGGGCCCGGTCGAACCGCTTTTCGGGCCGGTCAGGATCGGCCGGGAAGAAGAGGTACGGGGTGTCGGGGTCCAGGCCCAGCTGCTTCCGGGCCGCGGTCCGGTCAATCGGTTCGAACCGCGAGAGATCAGCGCCGCAGGGCAGGACGGCGCTGCGACCCTCCGGCAGCGGCAGTCCCGGTCGCCCGGCTTCTTCTTCGAAGAGTGCCCTGGATGCTCCGGCCACCAGGGCGATTCTCCTGGTCAGGGCGCGAGACATTCTGCCGACCACCTTGTGGCGGACGTCGGTGCCGTGGAAGGTGACCACCAGGGGCTTGGCCCCGGCCAGTTGCGCGCACCAGCCCGCCAGCCCGTAGTGGGCGTGGACGAGGTCATACCGGGTCTCTTTCAGAAGCTGGCGGATCTTCCTCGTGGCCGGCAGGTACTGGTCTTTGCCCGGACGGAAACTGAACAGGTCCACGTCAACCCCGCCACTGCGAAGCGCCTCGACCTGATCGATCACCCAGCGGCCCCGCTGGGGTGTGGCCGGATCGGCTCCGAAATTCATGACGACCAGAACCCGCATCCGGGCAGGTTATCCCCCGTGCACTTCGTTGACCCGGACCTCCACGAATTGTTGCCGTCTCGTCTTGTCCCGTCACAACATTTTCCGAAGGATCGGTGGTGGACAAACCACTCGATTGAGGAGGAAAGAATGATCTACAGGGCGATGGGAAATGCACATGCTCTCGCGGTCTCCAGGGGCGAGCTGATTCGCCGGGCCGCCGCGGACAGGTCAGGTCAGGGAACGGTCGAATACGTCGGCCTGATCCTGCTGGTCTCGCTGCTGATGGTCGGCATGGTCGCGGCAATGAAGGGCTTCACCGGCCGTCAGGGAACCGAACTCGCCGAACTGATCGTCGACAAGATCCAGTCGGCAGTCGACAAGGTGGCCTTCCGCTAGACGGTTGCCCCGGAGCATTCACGGTTTCCGGACAACGGTCCCGAAATCGTGAATGCAGCCCGGGTTCAGTTCTGCGGGAACGGCGTCCAGCGGCTGGACTCGAATGGGATCGCGTTCGCGGTCATGACCCCGGTCACCCTGTGGCCGGTCGCTTCCGGGGCCTCATAGGCGCGCCGGACCAGTTCCTCGGGGGCGACATCCCCTCCGACGGCCAGCCGGGCCGTGATTTCCAGCAGTTCGACCTGCCCCAGGGCCGGAACCTTGCGGTTCTCGGCGGGGATCGCGGCCAGGGCGAGGGGATGGCCGTCGGGCGCGAAGGCACCGAAGCGGTTGACGAAGACAAGGGCCCGGTCCAGTCCTTCGGGACCCAGCCGGGCAATGTCGGGCTCGAACTCGAACCGGGTATCGAGGCGACCGATCCAGTAGGGGATCTCGGCCCAGGCGAGCTGGGTCAACTGGGTATCGGTCAGCCATACCGCCGTGGCGTTCACCCGGGTGCCAGAGCTGGGGAAGATCGTCGCCGGGAGGGCGCCATAGAGGGCGAGCTCGGCAGCCGCCCCGACATCGAAGTCGTGAAGCTGGCCGCTTACGGCCAGCAAGGTCCGGTCCTGGGGATCGTCGAAGTGGGCGAATTTGCGCCAGAGGCCCTCCGGTGAAGCGTTCGAGCCGATCGCGATCATCGGCGGGCGACCGCTGCCGGGTCCGGTGAATCGCTCGATCAGCTCGCTCTGAAGTGCCGGCTCGAGATCGGCCAGCAACCGACCTTCGCCCTCGCCGAGGACGAAGGAGCCCTCGGGCCGGGGCCACGGATAGCCGGTACCGGTCTTGAATACCTCGGCCGAATATTCGCGGGGAGGCATCTGGCTCATCATGGTCAGCCAGAGTTCATGGAACTCCGGTTCGGGCATGGTCAGCCGCGCGATCAGGTCCGGTTCATTGAACTCCGGCCAGATCCAGTTATCCGGTTCGGCACTCAGCAGGTCGGATGCTCGGTCGGCCGGTTCATTGGTGATGCGACCGTAGCCGGTCTGGAAGACTGCGGCAAATGAGCGAACCAGTTTCCCGCAACGGTGGCCGCACGGCCGCCGATCTCCGTCCAGTCACGATCGAATCCGGCTTCGTCGGCAGTGCCGACGGTTCCGCCCTGATCTCCTGCGGAGGCACTCGTGTCATCTGCACCGCTTCGATTCAGGACCGGGTGCCCAAGTGGATGGAAGGTCGCGGCCGTGGCTGGGTCACTTCCGAGTACGCGATGCTGCCGGCCTCGACCGGAGACCGCAAGCAGCGCGACATCAGCAAGGGCAAGCAGGACGGGCGCGGTGTGGAGATCCAGCGCCTGATCGGGCGGTCGCTCCGGGTCGGGATTGACTTCGAGGCCCTCGGTGAGCGCAGCGTCTATGTCGACTGCGATGTACTCGAAGCCGACGGCGGCACCCGCTGCGCCTCGATCACCGGCGGCTGGGTCGCGCTCAGACTTGCCCTGAACGGGCTTCTGGAAAGAGGCGAGATTGACCGCATGCCGCTGACCACTTCGGTCGCTGCGGTAAGTGTCGGCATGGTTGACGGTCAGCCGCTTTGCGATCTCGACTACCCCGAGGATTCACGGGCCGAGGTGGACGCGAATGTGGTCATGACCGGAGACGGGGGATTGGTCGAGGTTCAGGCCACGGCCGAACGCACACCACTCTCCCGCGCTTCGCTGGACGAGATGCTGGCCCTGGCTGAAGCCGGGATCAACCGGCTGCGCGACTTCCAGATGGCTGCGGTCGGAGAGTGACGGTCGGGGCTTGATTCTCTCCAGCCGCAATGACCACAAGGTCCGCGAGCTGGGGGAGATCCTGCCCGGGGTGGACCTGCGGGCACTTCCGGATCAGATTGAACTGCCTCCGGAGACCGGGACCAGTTTCGAGGAGAACGCCCTGATCAAGGCCCGGGCTGCCCGGGACGCCACCGGTGAGCCGGTTATTGCCGACGACTCCGGTCTGGAGGTTGACGCTCTTGGCGGTCGGCCGGGCGTCTATTCGGCCCGTTACGCCGGCGAAGATGCGACCGA
>JAUPTY010000200.1 GCA_030917845.1 Actinomycetota bacterium
TCACCGGAAATCTGGGTCACGGCAGCGAAAGCGCTGGCAAAGGCAAGGCTCATCAGCAGGTAAATGCAGAGAACGCCCAGCATCGTGTGAATCGTGATGGCACCCCGTTCGCGCACCTGCCTGATCAAGCCCCAGGTGATCACCGGCGCCGCCACGAGGACCAGGGCCAGAGTGGCGATGTCGACATATCCCGAGTCGACCTGATCGCCGAACGAAGCCTGGGTCCAGGCTACGGCGATGACCAGTCCGATCGTGATGCCGAGGGCGACCCGGAGCTTGAAGCTCGGCTGGGCGGCCCGGAGGGACGCGAACAGCGCGGCTGCCTGAAGGCTCAGCGACACGACCGATACCCAGCCACCTTCAGGCGCGGCCATGATGAACACCATCGAAGCCAGGATCAGCGTCAGGGCCAGCCCATAGCGTTCTTTCCCCCTCTCCCTCAGTTTGGTCAAGGCTTTCAACCGACTTCCCTGCCCGGTTCGATGTCGGTGACCAGAGTGATGTTCGGGTTCGCGATCCGTCCGGCCGGAATGCTCCCATCCCCCGATTTCAGCTTGTCCAGCGCCTCCTCCTTGCCCTCACCGGTAACCAGGAAGAGGATCTGGCGGGCCCGGTTGATCGCCTTGTAGGTGAGTGACATCCTGCGCGTGTCCTGGTATTCGCCGGTGGTGATCGCCACCTGCCGGTCACTGACCTCGAGGATCGGATCATCGGGAATCAGGGAGGCGGTGTGCCCGTCGGGACCGAGGCCGAGATGAATCAGGTCGAAACGGTCAGGTAGCGAATATTCGTATCCGCTTGCTGCGGTGGCGAGGTCATCGGCGCCGACGGGCATCGGCCGGATCGCCGCCTGGCAGATCAACGGCAGGGTCAGGACCAGGTGCGTCAGGTTACGCTGCATGCTCCCGGTCGGAGCGATCCGCTCGTCAACCTGGAAGAGCGAGGTTCGGGTCCAGTTGAGCTCGCTTTCGGACAGCAGCTCCAGCATCCGCCAGGGGGTCTTGCCTCCGCTCACAGCGAAGTTGAAACGGCCCCGATCGGCGATCGCGGCATCAGCAACCATCTCGACAATTCGCGCCGCTTCAATCGCGGCAGCTTCATCGTCGGTGACGACCCTGGTGACCAATCAGTCCGCCTTGCCCTCCGCGGGCTTCTCGTCGTGGCCGCCGAACTGCTTGCGCATCGCCGAGAGAACCTTGTCCCCGAAGTCACCGAGACCGCGCGAGTAGAACCGCTCATGGAGGGCAGCCGTGAGGACCGGGGTCGGGACACCCTCGTCGATCGCCGCGATCGAGGTCCAGCGGCCTTCACCGGAATCCGAGACCCGGCCCGAGTACTCCTCGAGCTGCGGCGACTCGGCCAGGGAAGCAGCGGTCAGGTCGAGCAGCCAGGAGCCGATAACGCTGCCGCGGCGCCAGACCTCGGCCACCTGGGAAACGTCGATCTCGTACTGGTAGTACTCGGGATTCTCCATCGGCGCGGTCTCGGCATCGCCATCGCGGGAGACAAGGCCGGCGTCGGCACCCTTGATCACGTTGAGACCCTCGGCGATCGCGGCCATCATTCCGTACTCGATCCCGTTGTGGACCATCTTCACGAAATGGCCGGCACCTGCCGGGCCGCAGTAGAGGTAGCCCTTCTCGGCCGGGGAAGGGTCGCCGCTGAGGCCCGGGGTCCGGTCCGCGTCGCCAACGCCCGGTGCCAGAGTCGCGAAGACCGGCTCGATCCGCTCGTAGGCCTCCTTCGGACCGCCGATCATCAGGCAGTACCCGCGCTCCAGACCGAAGACGCCGCCCGAGGTCCCGCAGTCGAGATGGTCGATCCCCTGCTTGCCCAGTTCCTCGGCGAAATGGATGTCGTCGTGGTAGTAGGTGTTGCCGCCGTCGATGATCGCGTCACCGGAGTCCAGCTCCGCCGCAACCTTGCGGATCGTGTCACGGGTGATGTCACCGGCCGGGACCATGATCCACACGGCCCGGGGCGCGCTCAGCTTCGATGCGAGCTCGGCCAGGTCGGCGGCAGGGTCGGCACCCTCACCAGCCAGTTCCTTCGCAGCTTCAGGGTTGACGTCATAGACCACACACCTGTGACCGTCTCTCATCAACCTTCGGGCGATGTTCGCCCCCATCCGACCCAGACCAACAATCCCGATTTCCATGCCGCCATATTACGGGCCGGGTACGCTGCCGATCATGACCAAGACCAAGGAAGCCGAACCGACCGACGCGCTGGTCATTTTCGGGATCACCGGAGACCTCGCCAAGAAGATGACGTTCCGGGCTCTCTACCGCCTCGAAACCAAGGGCAAGCTGAACTGCCCGATCATCGGAGTCGGCCGCAACAAGGACTGGAAACACGAGACCATGAGGCAGCGGGCGGAGGAGGCGATCCGGGGTTCGGTCGATGAATTCAGTCCCGCCGTTTTCAAGCGTCTGGCTGACCGCATGCGGTTCGTCAACGGCAACTTCGACGAAGAGTCCCTCTACCAGTCACTGGCCGGGGAACTGGCTGACTACGAGCGGCCCCTGTTCTACCTCGAGGTCCCGCCGCCGCTGTTCTCGGAAGTTGTTCACGGGCTCGCAAACGCCGGTCTGGTGAGCAACGCCAGGGTGATTCTCGAAAAGCCTTTCGGCCACGACTACGACTCCGCCCAGGCTCTCCAGGCGGATCTCCAGAAGGTTCTCCGCGAAGACCAGATCCTCCGCATCGACCATTACCTCGGCAAGGAGCCGGTAATGGACATCACTTACCTCCGTTTCGCCAACGCTCTGCTCGAACCGGTCTGGAACCGGAACTACGTCGCCTACGTCCAGATGACGATGAGCGAGAACTTCGGGGTCGAGGACCGCGGTCGCTTCTACGAAGGAGTCGGGGCGATCCGGGATGTCGTCCAGAACCACATGCTTCAGGTGCTCGCCCTGCTGGCGATGGAACCACCGAACGCGAACCAGCATGACTCGATCCGGGCGAAGAAGCTCGAGCTGTTCGAAGCGATCCGTTCGGCCGATCCGAAGAAGTGCGTGCGCGGCCAGTACGACGGTTACCGGGACATTCCCGATGTCGCCGACGATTCGCA
>JAUPTY010000201.1 GCA_030917845.1 Actinomycetota bacterium
CGGCTGAGCAGGCCTGAAAGGAGGAACGACTCAAATGAAGAAAATCGAAGCGTTCATTCGCCACGAGGCATTCGAGCCGATCCGGTCCGAACTGCTGGAGAAGGGATTTCCTTCCATCTCCATTGTCGAAGCCAAGGGCTCCGGCAGGCAGAAGGGCATTGTCGAGCAGTACAGAGGCTCGACCGTCACCGTCAACGTCCGTCCCAAGCTGAAGCTTGAGATCGTCGTTGCCGACTCGGACAAAGACCTCATCGTCGAGACGATCCTGCGCCATGCCAGGACCGGAGAGATCGGAGACGGCAAGATCTTCGTTATCCCGGTTGAGGAGGCAATCCGGATCCGGACCGGCGAGCGAGGAGACGAAGTAACCCAGGTCCACGTGGAATAACGCGGAGCTGACAGGCTGGCGGCGGGAGTTCGCTTCGGCGGCTCCCGTCGTCACATGCTTGAAGCAGCACCCGGAGCCCGGTCACTCGATTGACCGGGCTCTGTGTGTTTGCTCGTATAGCCTCGACAAGAATGCCCGACCAAGAGCGCATCAGCCTCAATGAGGCGGCCCGCCGGGCCGGAGTCTCGCCAGCAACCCTGACCCGCTGGGCTGACGAGAAGATCGTCCCGGTCAGAAAGGGCCGCTGGACCCCGGCCGCCGCAGCCCAGGCCCGGATCGTGGCCCGGATGCGGGAGCGCGGCCACACCCTCGAGGAACTAAAGGATGCCGGCAAGGAAGGCAAGCTTTCCTTCGGGTTGGCGGAGGACATCTTCGTCGACGACAGCGAACGTTTCGATCTGGAGGCCGCAGCCGAACAGACCGGCTTGAGCGCAGAGGTGATCCAGCGGGTGATGACGGTCCTCGGAACCCCGGCTGACCGGGAACAGACTCTTTCCGCCCGGGACATCGAGGCCTTCAAACAGATGGGCGATGTGGCCGAGGCCGGGCTGCCGGTCGAGGCGCTGCTGCAGTTGACTCGCGTCTACGCCCAGTCGGTCCGGCGGATCGCCGACGCCGAGGTTCGTCTCTTCCACCTCTTTGTCCACGAACCGATGATCCGCGACGGCCTCCGTGCGGTCGAGATGGCCGAGGAACTCGGTGAGCTCGCCCGGGTCACTTCCCCCGCCACGGTGCCGCTCTTCGAGTATCTGCATGATCGCTATGTCCGGTACTTCCTCGAGCAGGACGTGATCGGCCACATGGAAGCGGATTTCGGCGGTGACACAAACCTCGACCAGATCCGGACCACGCTCTGCTTCATCGACCTGACCGGTTTCACCCGCTTCAACGAGGAGGAGGGAGATGCGACCGCGTACTCGGTGATCGAACAGTTCACCGAGACGGTCGGGGCGACCCTGCCCCCGGAGGCCGGGATCGTCAAGACGATCGGTGACGAAGTGATGGTCGTTTCACCCGACCCGGCCTCGCTGGCCGAATGGGCAGTTGGATTTCTGGCTCTTTTCACCGACCGGCCAAAGCCGCGAGCCGGGATTCACCACGGTGCCGTTGTCTTCCGGGATGGTGACTATTTCGGCAGTCAGGTGAACCTGACCCATCGCGTTGTGAACCGGGCCCTGGGTGGCGAAGTCCTGATCACTGACGAGGTGGCCCGGGCGATCGAGGATCACCCTGATCTGGAGACCGATCCGATCGGTGAAGTGGAACTGAAGGGCTTTCCGGTCCCGACCCCGCTCTTCGTGATCCGTGCCCGTACCTGACTTCGCCGAAGTGATCCGCAGGTCGGGCCTCGTGTCACCTGGGGACCGGGGTGTGGTGATGGTCTCCGGGGGAGCGGATTCCGTTGCCTTGCTGACCGGACTGGCCGGGATTCTCGAGCCGGCGAACCTGCTGGTCCTGCATGTCAACTTCGGGCTGCGCGAGGACGCCGGCACGGACGAAGCCCTGGTCCGCCGGCTCTGCGGGGACCTCGGGATTGAATGCCACGTTCACCGGGCCGGTCCGCCGGAAGGAAATACGCAGGCCTGGGCTCGTGAAATCCGGCACCGTGAAGCTGAACAGCTGCGGGACCGGGGCGGATTCGACTGGGTCGCGATCGGCCACAACCGCACCGACCAGGTCGAGACCTTCCTTTACCGGCTGGCTTCCTCGCCCGGTGTGCGGCCGTTGTTGACGATGGGACCTCGCTCCGGGCAGGTAATCAGGCCCCTGCTGGAGCTGAGCCGCGAACAGATCAGGTCGATGCTGGAAGGGGCCTTCCCATGGGTTGAAGACCCGACCAATGAAAACCCCGCCTATGCCCGGAACCGCATCCGGCTTGAAGTGATTCCCGAGCTGGAAAAGCTGAATCCAGCGGCCCAGTCGAACATCTCGCGGACCTGGGAAGAGTTGTGCGAGGACGACGCGACACTCGCCGAAATCGCGAACGGCCGGCTGCTCGAGGAATGGGAAGGACCGGGGGCTGGCGTGTCGTCGCGGCTGTTTCTCGGTCAGCAGCCACCGGTTGTCAGGCGCATGCTCCGGATCCTGGCCGAGTCGACGCTTGATCGACCGGTCAGCGTCACGCCGGATCTGACCAGGCAGTTTCTTCAGCTTCGTCAGAACCCGGAGGCGAGCAGCCTCGATCTCGGCGGCGGAGCCAGCCTCCGGATTGAAACCGGCATGGTGCGGGTGCTGGAGGACGAGCCCGCTGCACCGGGGCCAAAGCGGTTGGTCGAGGGGGAGCTGGCCTTCGGTGAGTGGATGATCCAGGCCGATCTGGTCGGAGACGGGCAGGCGCGGTCGGAGTTCGGCAGCAGCCTGAATGGTTTCTTTGATGTGCCGCGAACCGATTGGGGCCTTGCCGTCCGGCCCCGGGCCGAGGGGGACAGGATCAATCCGCTCGGCATGGAGGGAAGCAAGAGCCTCCAGGACCTGTTCACCGACGCCAGGATTCCGGCATCACGCCGTTCGGCCTGGCCGGTAGTAGTTCTCGATAAGACCGTTCTCTGGGTGCCGGGTCTGGCCCGATCAAGGGAGCTCCTGGTTGGTGAAGGCACCAACCCGGTTCTGCGCCTCCAAGCCCGACCGCCCTTTCGTATCTAGACTGGCATCGATGGCCGCCACGCC
>JAUPTY010000202.1 GCA_030917845.1 Actinomycetota bacterium
AGCCGGCCAGGTCCGGGGACGTGAAGAAGATCGCCAATGCCCTGAAGAAGTCCAGGGGCAAGGCGAAGATCGGCGTCACCCTGTCAGACGACGCCGGCAACTCGAAAAAGTCGGTGCTGTCGGTGAGCCTGCAGCGGTAGACGGACAGTAATATTTGGGAATGTGAGGGGCATATGTCCTTCGGACTTATTTGCTTCAGGAAAGGCGATCATCGAAAACCAGGGGGGGCTATTTTGCCGGTCAGGCACGACTGATTCCGGGAACCAGGGGTTGAGACTGCCGCGCGGGCTCTGTTGGCCAGCGTCGGTGCGCAGCGCCTTTCTCGTCCCCTTCCTGGTGTTTCTGTCGCTTGCCCTGCCTTCCGCGGCACAGGGCTTCGCGACGATCTACGAACATCCGGCCGGCATCGGTCCCACCAGCCTGCTCGGTTCGAGCAGCGTGACGATCCGATTCAGTGACGGCGTGGCCACCGATTTTGAATGTCAGCTGGACGGCGGTAGCTGGACCGCATGCGCGGACCCCAAGACCTACGCCGGGCTTGCCGACGGTCCGCACAACTTCGGCGTCCGTACGCTTGGCGACACCGGCGTGGCGACATACTCCTGGGTGACTGACACGACTGGACCGGTCACCACTCTCGAAAGCGGGCCACAGGCTCTGACCACCAGCAAGTCGGCGACGATCGCTTTCGACTGGACCGACCTGCACACCGCATCCGGCTACACGGAATGCAGTCTGGACGCCCAGCCCTACGTCTTTTGCGCCTCGCCTTACCAGCTCAACAACCTCTCCGACGGGCAGCACACGCTCAGTGTCATCGCTCGAGACACTGTCGCGAACGCGAGCGCCCCGGTGACCTGGGAATGGACCATCGACACCACCCCGCCGGACACCCAGATCACATCGAAACCGAACGCGACCACATACGAGACATCCGCCGATTTCGGTCTCGATTCATTTCCCGAAGCAGGCCCGAGGGACCTTTACGAGTGCAGCCTCGACGGTGCCGACTATTCGGCCTGTGGGCGCAGCAAGTCGTACACCGGCCTTGCCCCCGGGAGCCACACGTTCTCGGCCCGCGCGATCGACCGGGTCGGCCTGGTCGACCCGACGCCCGCCACGTGGACCTGGACCGTGCTGCCGCCGGCCGCTGTCCCGGATACGACCATCACCGAGGGTCCCTCCGGCACGGTGGGATCGACCACTGCGCTTTTCCGATTCAACTCTTCGATCCCGGCCACATACTTCGAGTGCAGCCTCGACGGTTCCAGTTTCGTCCCATGCTCGGAGGGCTACTACACCGACCTCAGCGAGGGGAGCCACACGTTCGCCGTCCGGGCGGTGAACTCACTCGGCACGCCCGATTCGACCCCCGCGACTCGAACCTGGACCGTCAACCTGACACCCGACACGACCCCGCCGGACACCACGATCACCGCGGGACACAGCGGAACCACCAGCGATCCGACCCCGACTTTCGAGTTCACCTCCGAGCCAGGTGCCACCTTTCAGTGCCGGATCGACGCGGGAGCCTTCTCATCCTGTTCGAGTCCTGAAACGGTTGCCGCATTGACCGATGGTGCCCACACCTTCGAGGTCCGGGCCACCGACGCGGCGATGAATCCGGATCCGACCCCGGCGTCGCGCACGTTCACCGTCGACTCCGGTTCCGGCCCGCCAGTCTGTTCCGAGTTCACGACCGGAACCCCGCCAGACTGTCAGCCGATCCCTTGCCCGGAGGGGTTCAGCGGCAACCAGCCGGAATGCGTCAAGTTGAAGGCCGTGATCGGCAAGCTATCCGTCACCGGTCCAGCCGGGCTGAAGATCGGCAGCTCAGCCACATACAAGGTCCAGATCACGAATTCTGGCAACGCCCAGGCAGCAGGGGTGAAAATCAAGGTCAGCGGAAACGGGGTCAGCGCCAGCGCTTCGTTCGGAAGCATCCCGGCAGGCTCCACCAAAACGGTGAAGGTCAAGCTCAAGCCGAAGAAGACCGGCAAGATCAAGGCCGCCTTCAAGGTCACCTCGTCCAACGCCGGTGGCAAGACCGTGACGAAGACGATCGCGGTCAGGAAATAGAGACAGAAGGGCACCCGCGTGGACAAGGGCACGAAAGCGCATCTGGATGTTGAGGACCTGACGGTCGCCTATGTAGAGGAGGGGGAGGGGTCGCCGGTACTTCTGCTTCACGGCTGGCCCACCTCGTCGTTTCTCTACCGCAACATCACCCCTGTCCTTGCGCAGAAGCACCGGGTCATCGTTCCCGACCTGCCGGGTTTCGGTGACTCAAGCAAACCGGTGGACCGCCAGTACTCCTTTAAACTGTTTGCGGCTGTCCTTGACGCACTTGTCGAGGAACTCGAACTCGACGGTCCGGGCCTCGTCGTCCATGACCTCGGAGGGCCGATCGGGGTCCATTGGGCTCTCCACAGGCCTGGTCGCATCTCCCGCCTTGCGCTCCTCAACACATTGATCTACCCGGATTTCGACCCGACTGTCCTCGAGTTCGTGACCACTCTTATGGACCCGGTAAAACGTGAGGCACTGGTCTCCGATGAGGGACTCTGCGAGGCGATGCGAATCGGGGTCGGTAACCCTGACTCGTTGTCGGACGAGGTCATGGACGGCGTCGTCGGTCCGTTCAGGAGTGCCGAGGATCGCCAGGCTTTGGCTCTTGCCGGGATTGGACTACGCCCCGACGGTTTTGCCGAGATAGCCCGGCTGTTGTCCGATCTGGATATCCCGGTACTCGGTCTCTACGGCACTGAAGACCGCATCCTGCCCGATGTCGCCGAAACTTTCGCGCGGGTCAAGCGTGATGTACCCCAGGCGGAAATCGAATCTCTGCCTGGCGTGGGCCACTTTCTTCAGGAGGATGCCCCGGCCGAGATCGCCGAGCGGCTCACCCGGTTCTTCGCAGGCTGACCGCGGCCTGCCGGCCTCTTCCGGAGAAGCGTGGTTGTTCGGCGCTAGGGAGTTGCTTGTTCCGGACCCGAGCTGACCTCGGG
>JAUPTY010000203.1 GCA_030917845.1 Actinomycetota bacterium
CCGAACCGGCCGAGGGCCTGGGTCTGCTGAAGGGCAGCCTCTGCGTCCATTACCACCGTGACAAGGACCGCCGGGCAAGGTACCTGGCCGATGTCGGCAAGAAGATTGTGCCCGGCTACGGGGCTGACGACCAGACCGGGATGCTCTTCACCGACGGTGAGCTGACCGAGGTCTTCACCGCCCGGGAAGGAGCCGGAGTCTGGAAGGTGACGCCGGGCGAGGACGGCGGAGTCGAGGAAGAAGTGGAAGCGATCGACATCCGTCCCAAGCCGGTCGGGCTGGATGCCGGAAACCCGATCGACGACTTCCGGGCGCTGAACCTCTTCCGGCAGTCGGCCGGGTTGCGCTGACTCAGGGCCGTCTGGAACGGGCCCTCGACCATCGCATTATCGGTCGCTCGAGCAGGACGTAGGTGGCCGCGGAGAGCAGGATGCTCAAAGTCAGGGTGGTGACCGCCAGCCACGGGAACTGGAGACCGGGGAACAGATCCAGCACGCCGATGTCCAACAGCCAGATCATCGCCGGGTAGTGCCAAAGGAATATTCCGTATGAGATCAGTCCGAGCCACACCAGGAGCGGATGGGCGAGAGTACGCTGGGCGATCCCGGTACTGGCGCTGCCGAAGACCGCAGGGGCCAGGATCAGGGCAGAGATAACACCGAAATACAGGTACTGGGCGACGTACTGTCCCGTTTGGCCGACCGGCGCCGCGAGCATCGGGCCACGGTCGAAGAAGAGGTAGGTGCCCGCCAGATACATGAGAAGGGCTGTCATCCAGAGCCAGCCACCGTGGTCCCGGATTATCGCGACCCAGCCAGGGGTGTTACCGGTCTCCTGGACCCGGACCGAGACAACGGCCATCGCCATCCCGAGCCCGAACCACCAGGCTCGACCGAGCGGCGAGAAGACCAGCCACTGGAACCAGTCCGCATCGCTGTGGCTCGACTGGATGACCACGGATATGGCGGCGAGCAGGGCCAGTACGAGCAGTTCGAGGCGGAACCAGTTGCCGAACCGGCGGGTGATCCAGGCCATCGCGATCGCGAAGAACGGCAGTACCGCGTAGAAGAAGACCTCCATCGCCAGGGTCCAGGCCGGCGGAATACCACAACGGAAGAGGTCGTCCGTGCATGCTCCGTCGGGCGTGTAGACGGGGTAGTTCTGAAGGAGCCCGAAGTAGACCCACCAGTCACCGGAAAAGGCTCCGTACATGCCGGGGACGATCGCGGTGGCGATCAGAATGAACCAGTAGAGGGGGAAGATCCGGAAGAACCGGTTGCGGATGTAGTCGCGGACCCGCTGGGCCGGTAGTTCGATCACCCTCGAGGCGACCATTGGCCGGTAGAGCAGGAAGCCGGAGAGCAGGAAGAAGAACGGCACGCCCATGTCGAGGTGACCGAGCGGTGCCTTGTACCAGGGGTCGAAGCCGCCGGTCAGAATCGCGACATGGACCAGAAGCACCATGATCGCGGCCACCGCACGCAGCGGATCGAGCAGCGGGAACCGGGGATGGCCGCTCGGTGGCGGGAGGTAGCGGGCTGCCTCCCGCTCTGACTGGTCGATCTCCCGGGCTCGCCGTTCGGGCATTCGGCGGAACTATAGGGCGCAGGCGCCGAGCGACCGCCGGTAGGATCGCCCGGTGCCGGTTCGAGCCCGCTTCGCGTCGACCTTTCTGATCTCAGCCTGTCTGGTCGTCGGTCTGTTCCTTCTGGCGCTCCCGGCGCTGTACCTGCTGATCCCCGGGGTGCCCCTCGAACCGTTCCCGGAGCAGCATCAGGACGCCGAGACGCTGCTCTATCTCCTGTTCTTCTTCGTGCTGTTTCCGGCCGGAATCTTTGCCGGTCCCCGCATCGCCGACCGGTTCGCGACCCGGCATTCGTCCGAGACCGCCGACCTGCTGTCCGCCTTGCTCCTCGGAAGTCTTGCCCTCGCAGTGATCACGGTCCGGCTATCCGATCTGGTCGGGGTCGAGCGAAGTCTCGTGATGACCGGTCTGGTCGCGGCCGCCTGGTGGGTTCTCGCCCTGCTCCTCTACTTCCCTGGGTCGGGATTCGTCGCCAGCCTCGCTGGCCGAACCGACCAGCGAACCGTCTGGATTGCCACGGCGGCGCTTTGCGTGCTCGCCCTTGCCACTGCCGTCACCTTCTCCGGGCTCGATGGTCCGGTGCTGATCGGCGGACTGATGGTCGCCGGAATCGTCACTTGGGTCTGGGGTCGTCTCACCATCCCCGTGCTTTCCGGCTGGAAGGGTCTGCTGTTCGACCTGGTGTTGGTCGTCGTGTTCCTGTTCGCGGTCGTCGACGTGCCGATCTACCGGATCGGGGAGTTCGCCGAGGCTCCGATGGATGAATTCCTCAGCGAAGTGCAGCAGTTCCACGCAGCCCTCTGGCTCGCTGCCGCGAACGCGATCGAGCATGGCCGCTACCTGCCGGTCGACACCGCCTCGCAATACGGAGTCGGGTCGATCTACTTCATTGCCGGAGTCTTCGAGCTGATACCCATGGACTACGGCACATTGAGCCTGCTCGACGCGGTTCTGGCGGCCCTGGTCTACGCGATGGGGTGGGCGATCATGCGCATGGCCGGGGTCGGGCGGGCCCTCTCGGCGGGAGTCCTGCTGCTGATCCTCCCGGTGCTGGTCTGGGGGACGACCTATCCGGTCGGCGGCATCCTTCAGAACGGTTCGATCCGTTTCGGCCTGCTGCCCTTCTGTTTCATCTTCCTTCGCATGCTGTCGCTCTGGAAGCCGAGGTGGTCGAAGCCATTCGGTTTGCTGGCCTGGGCGGTGGTCGGAGTCTCCGCGATCTGGGCCCTCGAGGGCCTGCTCTACACGACCGGTGCGGTGCTCGGAATGATCGCCGTGGAGGCTGCCGTCCGGAACCCCGGGACCCGCCGCTCCTGGTTGACCGGACAGGCCCTGCGCTTCGTTGCGGCCTGGGCAGTAGTCCACGTGCTGTTCGCGATCTTCACTCTGATCGTGGC
>JAUPTY010000204.1 GCA_030917845.1 Actinomycetota bacterium
GTGTCGGTCAAGGAGAGCGATTCTTCCCTATCTTTCTCCGCCATGCCCGCTTCCCCGACCGCTACGCCGGAACACATCAAGGACGTAAACACCCGCTACCACGACGCTGCGGCCGACTCGTACGACGCCAAGTGGGGCATCGACTTCGGTGACATCGGCCAGCATCAGGTCGCGCTCAAGCTGAAGAAGGCGCTCGGCGAGATGCCGGCGACGCTCGGGGACACCCTGGAGATCGGAGCCGGAACCGGCTACTTCTCCCTCAACCTCGCAAGCCAGGGATTGATCGATTCGCTCACCGCGACCGACATCTCCCCCGGGATGCTGACTTCCCTCGCCCGCACCGCGAAGTCACTCGACTTTCCCGTCAAGACCGTGGTCACCGAGGCGGAAACGCTGCCGTTCGAAGACGCCAGCTTCGACACCGTGATCGGTCACGCCGTCCTTCATCACATCCCGGACCTCGACCGGGCCTTCTCGGAGTTCTTCCGGGTGCTCCGGCCGGGCGGCAGCATCGTCTTCTGCGGCGAGCCTTCCCGTTACGGGGATCGTCTGGCGGTCGTTCCGAAGCGAACCGGGAACTTCGTCGCTCCGGTCTGGCGCCGACTCCTCGGTGCCAGCACCCTCGAACACTCCGAGGAAGAGCTGGCCGATGACGAGCACAGCCTCGAACCGGAGGTCGATGTCCACGCCTTCGTCCCGGCTGATCTGAGGGCGATTCCGCCGCGTTCCGGCTTCGTTGACACGAAGGTGAATGGAGAGGAACTGGTCGCCAACGTCTGGGGATGGGGCATGCGTTCGCTGGAGTCGACCGCCGAGCCGGAATCGATACCGCCGGGCTGGAGGAACTTCGCCTTCCAGAGCTACATCGCCTTCCAGAAGGTCGATAACAACGTCCTCGAGCCCCACCTCCCCGCCGAGCTCTTCTATAACTTGCTGCTATCGGCCAGGAAACCTGGCTGAACAAGTAAGTCGGCGAGCTTCGCTCCGCCTCCCGGTTCAACCCGTCCGATCAGAAAATCCCATGAATGGATGATCGGACTCCGCCGGAGGTCGTACGGACCAGGTAACCGTGAGATAACCGGTCCTGCAGGGTTCGGTTCGGGGTTTGCCGCCTGAACCTCTGGATGGGGAGCGCAGCGACGGTGAAGGGGGCATACCCCGTACCGGGCCCCTCGACCGGGCTGGAGACCCGGCACCACGGCGTAGCGACTACGCGGTGTCGTCTTTACGACGAACGCGGTAGAGCTTGACCGGGCGTTCCAGGCCTTTGAACTTGTGCTGGCCGACCCATGAATAGCTGAAGTCCTCTTCGCCGGCCGCCTCGACCGCCTTGCTGTCGGCAAGCACGCTGTCGGGACGAGCCGACTCCGTGATCCGGCTGGCCAGGTTGACCGGAGGACCGAACCAGTCCCCGACCTGGGGGATCGCCTGGCCGCGGGCGACGCCCACCCGGAGGGCAGGAAGTTCGTCCCCGGCTTCGTGGCCGACCTCGATGAAGCGGATCGCCGCGTCAAAGAGCGCTGCCCCGTCTTCGGAGACCAGCATTGCGGCGTCCCCGATCGTCTTGACGAGCCGGACCTCCGGGTTAGTCACCTCGATCGCCAGCGATTCGAGCAGCTTTGCAACAGTCCCGATCTTTTCCAGCTCGCTTCGTTCACCGAGCCGCGTGAATCCGACCAGGTCGGCGAAGCAGACCGAAACCTCCGCCCCCTCGCCGCTGCCGAGCAGCCCGGGAGAGGCCATCGCCATCGCCTGGTTCCTGATCTGGTCAAGGAAATGTGAACGAAGCGCGTAGTCGACAGCCTGCTCAGCCAGCGGCAGTAGCTGCAGTGAAGCCTGCCTCAGCTGGATTGCGGCCTCGTATTCATCGGCTCCCGGGGTGATGATGTCGGAGGCGACGAGATCACGGTGGGCCTGGGCGATGCGGGCTGCCGAGCTCCCCACCTGGCGGGTTGCGGCGAGCAGGTTCTCGATCGGAATCCCGGCTTCCTGGAAGCGCTTCAACCGGCGGGCGGCAAGCAGGTCAGCGTCATCGAAGGTCCTCTGTTCGGGACCGGGTCTGGGCAAACCGACCGCGGCGATCAGCTTCTGGAAATCGGTGACCGAGAGCCCGGCAAGTTCGGCAATCTCGCTAGGCGTGTACTTCACCTTGCTGCGACCCAGCACGAGGTCGGCGGGAAGCAGCGCGAGGCGATTCGCGTCCGCCTCGTCCTTCAGGGTTTCGAGATCGACGCCATCTTCGATGTAAAGCTCGGTCAGCAGTTTGATCCGGGCTCCCCGGTCCGCCTCCTCGACCCCGTCCAGCAACCCCTCCGCCTCGAAGTCGGGCAGCTCGCGGGTCGCAACGTCCGCGGCCATGAACGGCCGCAGGTCGGGCGAGGGATAGTCGTCGGGATCCGGGTACTCAGCCATAAGCCACCGCTCCTCCACGGCGTGGGTCGCCTGCTCCGTCCAGTTTGCCGGTTTCCGGGTCCCGGGTCACTATCTGAACTCCGCCGAAAAACAGATTCCGCTCACTCCAGCGGAAAACTTCCTGGCCTGAAGCTTCAATCCGGGCCAGTGCACCCTCGTCAACGCCGGGTTCAGCCTGAAGCAGCCCGGCTTCGAGATGAATCCGTGGTGCATCGACCGCGGCCTGTGGGTCGACCCCGGAAAGCAGGTTGATGGTGGTCTGAAGCACAGCTGAACGAATCCGGTTTGAACCGGCGCTGCCAAGCCCGGCCCGGACCTGGCCGTGCTCGAGGATCAGGGTCGGAGACATCATCGAACTGATCCTTACACCAGGTACGGACTGGTGGAACCCGCGAGGGTTGAGATCTTCCTCCCCGAGCATGTTGTTCAGATGAATGCCGGAGCCAGGAACCACCATGCCCGAGCCGGTTCCGTTCGAACAGGTGACCGAGGCGCAGAGACCGTCCGAGTCCATCGCCGCCAGGTGGGTCGTCGAGCCCAGGCGATCGGCACTTGCCTGAAGGCTGTTC
>JAUPTY010000205.1 GCA_030917845.1 Actinomycetota bacterium
GCCAGCCGACCGGGCGGGGCACCAGCAGGGACCCGCCCCATTTACAATGCCCGCTCCCGGGCGCGTAGCTCAGCGGGAGAGCGCTCGCTTCACACGCGAGAGGTCGCTGGTTCGAAACCAGCCGTGCCCATCAGAAGACGGTCGCCCGCTAACAGCCGAGATCACAAAATGGGGAAACGCTGAAATGGAGACCTCCGAAGAACTTCTGCGACAGAGCGAAGAGCGCCACCGGCTCCTTGCCGAACATGCCATGGATGTCATCTGGACGATGTCGCCCCTGGGTGAAATCACTTACGTGAGCCCCGCGGTAGAAGCGATGCGAGGCATTACTCCAGAAGAGGCGATGAAACAATCGATCGAACAGATCCACCCACCCGATTCCCAGGCGGTAAGCCTCGGATACTTCGAGCGACTGGACGCCCAGCTCCAGAAAGGGCTGCCTCCCGAAGAATTCCACGGTGAGCTCGAGTACTACTGCAGCGATGGATCCACAGTCTGGACCGAAGTTCAGGTGATCCCCCACCTGGCTCCCGACGGTTCGTTGATCGAGATCCTCGGCGTTTCCCGTGACATTTCAGAACGCAGGCGCCACGAGAAAGAACTCGAAGAGGCAAGACGCCAAACGGAGGTCGCAAACGAAGCCTTGAAGCAGGCCAATGAAGAACTCACGGCCATGAACGGGAAGCTTCATCTCCAGGCGGCTACTGACGAGCTGACCGGCTGCTTCAATCGCCGTCACGTAAAGCAGTTTCTAAGCGCAGCAGCAGCGAAACCAGAAGAGAACGAACCGGTCTCCTTACTCATGATCGATATCGACCGGTTCAAGGATGTCAATGACTCGCTCGGTCACGGCTGTGGCGACCAGGTCCTTGTCGAGTTGAGCCAACGAATCAGATCAGCGATCAGGACAACGGATGTCCTGACTCGCTGGGGAGGCGACGAGTTTCTGGTCTTCATGCCGTTTTGCGAAGTCGAAGATGCCTGCATAATCGCCGAGGGACTGCGTCTAGACGTCGCTTCCAAGCCATTCGTCGGCAATGCAGAGCTAACGGTGAGCATCGGTGCCAGCCAGGCCCTGCCTGACGAATCCCTTGAGGCATGGTTGGCGAAAACCGACTCGGCCCTCTATCGGGCCAAACAGGCGGGACGCAACGCGGTGGTCAAGGCGAAGAGCCGCGGGGAAGTCTGATCCGGGAGTTCAGCGGGTGGCTAACGGACTGAAACCCGAGACGCTGAACCTCCAAACGAGAGGAATGAACTTCGGTGCGCTCGCTTGGGGTGACCCGGACGCGCCGCTGGCCTTGATGGTCCACGGCTACCCGGACACCGCCTGGACCTGGCGTTACCTCGGGCCTCACCTCGCCGAACGAGGCTGGCGTGCGGTGGCGCCTTTCACCCGTGGCTACGGCCCTACCGATCTGGCTCCGGACGACCGCTATGCGGTGTCCGACCAGGCCGCTGACCTGCTGGCGCTTCACGAAGTACTTGGTGGAGGTCCCGACGCGGCGCTGATCGGCCACGACTGGGGAGCTGTAGCCACCTGGCAGGTGACCTCCGTTGAACCGGAGCGCTTCTCCTCATACGTCGCCATGTCCGTGCCTCCGCCCGAGGCGATCGTGGCTCCGCTGACTTCACCGGGAACGCTGCTTGTGGCTTTGCGACAGATCGGGATGAGCTGGTATTTCCTGTTCAATCAACTGCCCGAGAGCGAGCGCAGTCTCGGCTGGCTGATCCCGAAGCTCTGGCGAGACTGGTCACCGGGTTATGACGGCGAGGAAGATGTCGCTCGCGTGTTCGAGTCACTGGCCGGTCCCGGCCGGCGACGGGCCGCCCTCCGCTATTACCGGAACACATTGACCCGGCACATCGGGGAACTCGCCGCGATGAAGCCCGCTGCACCCGCCCTCTACCTCCACGGCGAGGACGACGGCTGCGCCCAGGCCGAGATCGGCCGCATGCACGCCAACCGACTGCCCGATGGCAGCCACTTCGAGGCCATCCCCGGGGTCGGTCACTTCCTCCACCTCGAGGACCAGGACAGGGTCAACAGCCTGATCGCGGAATGGATCGGGTCTCGCCAGTAGCGTCAGGTGCTACCGCGGGTAAAGCAGGCAGTTCACGATCCGCTTAGGATCGCGGCCTCATGAAGCGCTTTGGCGATCCCGATTCCCGAAAGCACGGCGAGTGACTTGCTGCCGAAGAACCGACTTGAAGCTTTCTCGGATGGCGTGCTCGCGATCGTCATCACGATCCTCGTCCTTGAGCTCGAGATTCCTGACAGGGCGGGCCCAGACGGACTGCTCCACACCCTGGCCGAAGAGTGGCGCAGCTACCTCGGCTACCTGATCAGCTTCGTATTCGTCGGCGGCTCCTGGGTCGCGCACGCAAACGCGACCCGGCTGATCGACAAGGGCGATCCGATTCTGTTTCGCCTTACCCTGCTCTGGCTGCTGTTCGTTTCGCTGATTCCGTTCGCGACCTCCCTGATGACCAGCTTCATTGGCCAGGAAGGCGAGCACACGGCTGTTGCCGTTTACGGAGTGGACCTGTTCCTCGCCTCAGTGCTGCTTACCGTGGTCATCCGTTACTCAGCGTCGGTTCCCGAGCTCGCTTCAACTGACCTGTCCGACAAAGACCTGATGGCTTCGGTCAAAGAGCGAAACTGGCTCCTCGTGTTCCAGGGGATTGCGGTCGTCTTCGCTTTGTTCCTGCCCGAAGTCGCCCTCTTCCTCTACCTGTGCGCTTCGCTGCTCTTCCTGGTCGTCCCCCTGTTGGCCTCCCGGCGAAAACCGGCCTGAAGCGCTAGCTCGGCAGATTTCCGTTCATTAGCAGGGATTTCCGGACCCAACCGGATGGGGCGTTCTACTCTGCTCGCGCGATGGACGGAGTTAGCGAAGACTTCAGCGGGTTGCCCGAGCGTCGGCCGAGAGCCGAGCGTGAGGTGCGGCGGGGCGACCGGAACCGCGG
>JAUPTY010000206.1 GCA_030917845.1 Actinomycetota bacterium
GGGTAGAGTCCTTCCCAACTATTCGATTGTTCGACTGGGGTGGGCGGGTGCGATTCGGAGGTCCGGCGCAGACCGGACCGACTGCGGTGCCTATATGGGCGATCGTGGATTCGAACCACGGACCTCGTCCTTATCAGAGACGCGCTCTAACCAACTGAGCTAATCGCCCTCGCAGGGATCGAGGATTCTACTGTCGGCTGGTCCGTCGCGTCGGCTGGTGAGTGGTCACCAGCCGGACCAGCGATCCGGAGTCGACAGTTCAGCTGAGGCGGTCGGCGATCTCGATCGCCTGGTCGAGATCATCGAGTTCGATCTCGACCACGAGGCCCTTGCCTTTCGGCTTGATCCTGACCGGCCGGTCGAGGCTCGTTTCGAGCTTCTCGGTTGCGGCGCTAATCGCTTCGTTTTCCTCAGCGGTGAGGGATCGTTTGCGGGAGGGCTTCTGTGCCGTCTCGGCCAGGGCACGGGCACCGGACTCGGTCTGGCGGACCGACCAGCCTTCCTTCTTCGCCTGTTTGGCGAGCTTGCGGCGATCTCCATGGTCGGGCACCTGGAGGATCGCCCGGCCGTGGCCTTCGGAGAGCTCTCCCTGTTCAAGCATTTCGAGCACGTCATCGGGCAGGTCGAGCAGCCGGATCAGATTCGAGATCTGGGGGCGACTGCGACCGACCCGCTTGCCGAGTTCTTCCTTGCTCAGGCCAAGATCTTCGACCAGTGCGGCGCAGGCCTTTGCTTCTTCCACCGGGTTCAGGTTCTCCCGCACCATGTTCTCGATCAGGGCGACCTCGAGCCGGTCGGCTTCATCTGAGTCGCGGATGACGACCGGAACCTTTTCGACTCCGGCCATCTGCGCGGCCCGCCAGCGCCGTTCACCGGCGATGATCTCGAACTTGCCCCGTCCCGCAGGCCTCACGATCAGTGGTTGGACCACTCCGCTGGCCTTGATCGACTCGGAGAGCGCCTCGAGTGCTTCGGGCGAGAAGTTGGTCCGGGGCTGGCCCGGGTTGCGATCGATTGACTTGACCGGCAATTCCCGCATGTCGGGGCCGGTTGCGCTCTCGGGGAGAATCGCTCCCAGACCCTTGCCCAGTCCACGTCGCTCAGCCACGGCTCAGGACCTCCTCCGCCAGGGCCAGGTAGGCCTCCGATCCACGTGAACTGGGAGCGTAATCCGTAACCGGAATGCCGTAACTCGGGGCCTCGGCAACCCTCACGGTCCTCGGTATCACCGTCCGGAAAACCGTCTCGGAGAAGTGGTCCCGAAGATCCGCCTCGACCTGCTGGGCGAGCCGGGTCCGTTCGTCATGCATGGTGACCAGAATGCCACCGAGGGCCAGACCCGGGTTGAGTTGCTGGCGGACCATCGAGATCGTGTCGAGAAACTCCACCAGGCCTTCGAGGGCCAGGTACTCGGCCTGGACCGGAATTATCACCCGGTCGGAGGCGACCAGGGCGTTGACGGTAATCGGGCCAAGGGCCGGCGGGCAGTCGATCAGGACCATGTCGTAGTCCTCGTCGACGCTTCCGATCTGCTCACTGAGCCTCGAATTGGGGTTCTCGAGAGTCGGGAGCTCGACCACCGCGCCAGCCAGGTCGCGACTTGCGGGGACCAGCCAGACATTCTCTGGACCGGCCGGCAGAGCCGCTTCGGAAAGGGTGACTTCTCCGCTCAGGACCTCGTAACTGGTCGGAAGATCTGACTTGTCGAGGCCGAAAGCAACCGTGGCATTGGCCTGCTGATCGAGATCGACAACCAGCACTTTCTTGCCGAGCTGGGCAAAGCCGGCACCCAGATTGACCGCGGTAGTGGTCTTTCCGACCCCGCCCTTCTGGTTGGCGATCGAATAGATCAACCCAGGGCCGCCGGATCAGGCAGGAATTCACACGTGGACGAGGAAGAGGTCATGCGAAGGCCAGCTTATTTGGTTGAGGATTCATCGGCCGCCCAGTGGCCGTTTTCGGGCCATGCCCGGACGCCGGGGCAGCCCGTCTGGTGTTGGTCCGGTCTTGGCGAGCACGTAGAGTCGTCGCTCCCTTGAACCCGCGAAGGGGACCACGATTTCCTGGCGCAGCACTTCCATCGCCAATGCCTCTCTGTTCTCCTCGATCGCCCGTTCCGAATCGGGTTCTGCTTCGCCCTTCCAGGCAACCAGGTATCCGCCCTCAACTAGAAGGGGTGAAGCGAGCTCGGCAAGGGCGGAAAGTGGAGCCACCGCGCGGGCCGTGACCAGGTCATATTCCTCCCGCCCCCCGGAGCGGGCCCAGTCTTCGGATCGAGCTTTGACTGCATGGGTGTTTCCCAGTCCCAGAGCCAAAATAACCTCGCTCATGAAATCGACCTTGCGGCCGACCGAGTCGATCAGAGTGAATTCGCAATTCGGCAGGAACATCGCCAGGGGGATCCCGGGGAAGCCGCCACCGGCACCCAGGTCCGCGGCCTTCCTGGCCCCCCTGACTTCCGGGCAAGCGAGACCGCTCAGGCTGTCCGCCACGTGGATACTACGTGCCTCATCCGGATTCGTGACCGAACTGAGAGAGGTGTGGCTTGATGCCAGCAGTTCCAGCATCGGGTCGAGCCGCGCGAGCTCATCCCGGTCAAGCCAGGGAGGGGTGGATCCGGGCTGCTCCGGGCTCACTCGGTGATCAGGGGAGCGACAACGACCCGGCGCTGCGGGTCATCGCCGGAACTGTAGGTCTCGACCTGTGGCCGGGACTTAAGGTGCTCGTGGACGATCCGTCGCTCTCGGGCATTCATCGGATCGAGTTCGACCTCACCACCAGAGGAAATCGCTTTCTCGGCCGCGCGATCCGCCCTTTCGGAGATCACTTCCTCCCGACGGGCGCGATATCCGGCAGCATCAACGACTACTCTCTTGCGCTCCCGAAGTCCCCGGAAAGCAGCCTGGAAAGCCAAAAGCTGCAGTGCGTCTATGGTCTGGCCACGACGGCCGATCAGTAGTC
>JAUPTY010000207.1 GCA_030917845.1 Actinomycetota bacterium
CTTCGTTCTCCCGGTACCAGTCGACGGTGCGTTTGATCCCTTCGCGGAAGTCCACAGCGGCCTTCCAGCCGAGACCTTCGGTCTTGACCGATGCGAGCGAATAGCGGACGTCATGACCGAGCCGGTCGCCGACGTGCCTGATCAGTGATTCGTCGCGACCGGTGAGTTCGAGGATGGTCCGGACGACTTCGATGTTGGTCAGCTCGTCGGGACCACCGACGTTGTAGACCTGACCGGCTTCTCCCTGCTGAAGCACCTGTTCGATCGCGGTGCAGAAATCACGAACGAACAGCCAGTTGCGGACCTGGCTGCCGTCCCCGTAGACGGGGATCGGATCCCCGTGGAGTGCGTTGAGAACGGCCAACGGGATCAACTTCTCGGGATGCTGGCGCGGGCCGTAGTTGTTCGAAGCGCGGGCGATCAGGGTGTCGGCCCCGTAGGTGTGCTGGAAGGCGCCGACGATCAGGTCCCCGCCTGCCTTGGAGGCCGAGTACGGCGATGAGGGAACTATCGGGGAAGCCTCGGTGAAGGAACCTTCGTCGATCGATCCGTACACCTCGTCGGTCGATATCTGGAGGTGCCTGATGCCGGCGTCCCGGGCTGCTTCGAGCAAGACGAATGTCCCGAAGACGTCGGTGGTGATGAACTCACCGGGCGACTCGATCGAACGGTCGACATGTGATTCCGCTGCGAAGTTGATCACCGCATCCACCCGGCCGACCAGATCCCGGACCAGATCCCGGTCGCAGATGTCGCCCTCCACGAACTCGACCCCCAGCCCCTCGAGGTTCTCCCTGCGACCGGCGTAAGTGAGTTTGTCGAGCACCACGAGGCCGTCCCCGGAACCGGTCTCGACCATGTGATGGACGAAGTTGGAACCGATGAAGCCTGCCCCGCCAGTGACCAGGAGTTTCATGAGCCAGCTCCTTCCAGGCTCCGCCTCTGCTGGAGAAATGCGGCCAGGCCCTCCTGCCATTCCGGCAGCAGGATCGCGTGTTCGATGCCGCTCTCCAGAACCGACCAGGCCGGCCGGGGTGCCTTGGCGGCGAACATTTCCGTGGTTGCCGAGAGCGTCGTTACTTCCATTTCGGAGAGTCTGAAGATCTCCTTGGCGAAGTCATACCAGGAGCAATGCCCGCCACCGGCCATGTGATGGATCCCGTAGGCGTCCGAATCCAGCAGCCTGACCAGCCCGTAGGCGAGGTGCCAGGTGTAGGTCGGACAACCGATCTGGTCGCGGACCACCAGCACCTGCTTCTGAGTCGATCCAAGCCGGATCATCGTGTCCACGAAGTTGCTGCCGTTGACGCCGAAAAGCCAGGAGGAACGAACCACGAAGCTGCGGCGGTTGGCGTTCAGCGTCGCCACCTCGCCGGCCAGCTTCGAGGCGCCGTAGGCGGAAATCGGGCCGGTCGGGTCGCTCTCCACATACGGGGTCGTCTTGCTGCCGTCGAAGACGTAGTCACTCGAAACGCAGAGGACCTTGGCGTCGACGGCGGCGGCGGCCTCGGCGACGATCCCGGCCCCGGTGCCGTTCACCGCAAGCGCGCCCTCGGGCTCGTCCTCGGCCCCGTCGACGTCGGTCCAGGCGGCACAGTTGACCACCGCGTCAGGGCGGTCGAGCCGCAACCGGCGGCGGACCTGTTCGGTGTCGGTGATGTCCACCTCCGAATGGCCATAGCCGTGAACCTCATGGCCCTCGTTCTCCGCCGCCGCCAGCACATCACTTCCCAGCATTCCCCGGGCTCCGAGCACGGTGATCTTCATCAGACGATCTCGATCTGGGAGCCGTCGCCAACCAGTAGCTGCATCGTCTTCGGCAGCGAATCGCTGCGTGTGACCCGGACTTCGCGGCCGAGCAGGCTGGCCTCGATCCGGGCGCCGAGATTTTCGACCGAGGACCCGGGCAGCAGGATCGAATGTTCGACCTCCGAGTTCGTGACCCTGACTCGGTCACCAATCGAGGTGTAGGGGCCGATGTAGGCGCTGTCGACCACCGCGTCACGACCGATCACCGCCGGTCCTCTCACAACCGAGTTCCGCAGTACCGCGCCCTCTTCGACGATCACCCTTCCTTCGACCCGTGAATCCTCGATCGTGCCGTCGAGCCGGGTGCCGATGTCATCGAGGACGAGGCGGTTCGCTTCCAGCATGTCGGAAAGCTGGCCGGTGTCCTTCCACCAGCCGCTGACCACTTCGGAGCGGACCTCGCGCCCGTCGTCGATCAGGATCTGGATCGCCTCAGTGATCTCGAGTTCACCGCGGGCCGACGGCTCGAGGCGGCGGGCCGCGTCAAAGATTGTGGGAGAAAACAGGTAAACGCCGACCAGGGCCATGTCCGAGGGCGGGTCCTCCGGCTTCTCGACCAGGCGGACCACCTTCTCGCCTTCCAGCTCGGCTACGCCGAAGGCGGTCGGATCATCGACCTGGGTCAGCAGGATCATCGCGTCCGGGGTCTCGTCCCTGAACCTCTCGACCAGGGCCGGGACGCCATCACGAAGCAGGTTGTCACCGAGATACATGACGAATGAAGAACCGGCGAGGAAATCTTCTGCCGTGAGGACAGCATGGGCCAGGCCGGCCGGTTCGGCCTGTTCGATGTAGGTGACTTTCGCCCCGAACTGCGATCCGTCGCCAACCGCCTCACGGACTTCGTCACCGGTGAGCGGGGCGATGATGATGCCGATGTCGGTGACTCCAGCCTCGACCAGGGCTTCTATCCCATAAAAGAGCACGGGCTTGTTCGCCACTGGCACAAGTTGCTTGGCGTAAGTGTGTGTAATCGGGCGCAGCCTCGTGCCAGCACCACCGGAAAGGATCAGGCCCTTGATATCGGTCATGAAGCTCCAAGGTTAGCGCCGAGACGCGGCACTTGACATCCGCTGGGTTTTGGCCGATCCTCATTCTTTCTGACTACTCCGACCGTTTATATCCCAACCTTGGCCG
>JAUPTY010000208.1 GCA_030917845.1 Actinomycetota bacterium
ATGCCCGTGGGACCGCGAGCAGGACGCACGCTCGATCGTCCCGCATACGGTCGAGGAGGCCTACGAACTGGCGGAGGCAGCCCGCGAGGGTGACGACGCCGCGATGCGCGACGAACTCGGAGATGTGTTCTTCCAGGTGGTCTTCCTTTCACTGCTGCTTGAAGAGCGCGGCGAAGGCGACCTGGCGCAGGTGGCCAGTCAGCTGACCGACAAACTGGTCCGGCGCCACCCCCATGTGTATCCGCCAGAGGAGCAGGAGGGCACCGGGGGCATCGAGACTGCCGATGACGTGCGCCGTCAGTGGGACGAGATCAAGCGGGACGTCGAGGGTCGCAAGTCCGAGAAGGACTGGAGAAAGCCGGCTCTGCCGGCGCTCATCTATGCGAACAAGGTCCAGTGGAAACTCGATCCCGAGGAACGGCCCGCCAATGCCGGGGCCGACAATCCGGATCGCGCGGCCGACGAAGCCGAGGTTGGAAGGCTCCTCTGGGAGGCAGTAACCGAGGCTCGTCGGAGAGGAGTCGACCCCGAGCTGGCTTTGAGAGCGGTGGCCGAGAGTCACGCGGAGGCCGCCCGAAAGTAGAGTAGGCGGTCAAATGAGCACCATTACTGAGGTCCACGCCCGCCAGATCCTCGACTCCCGGGGTAACCCCACAGTCGAGGTCGAGGTCACCCTCGAAAACGGATACACCGGTCTTGCCGCAGTACCTTCCGGTGCCTCCACCGGCGAGTTCGAGGCGGTTGAGCTTCGCGACGGTGGCAGTGAGTATCTCGGCAAGGGCGTCACCAGGGCGGTCGCCAACGTCAATGGCGAGATCCGGGAGGCCCTGATTGGCTTCGATGTGACCGATCAGGCCGGACTCGACCGGCTGATGATTGATCTTGACGGCACCGACAACAAGGGACGCCTCGGGGCCAATGCGATCCTCGGGGTTTCCCTCGGCGCAGCCCGGGCTGGCGCGGCGATGGAGAACCGCCCGCTTTACAGCTACCTCGGTGACATGTACGGCGAATCCGATCCATCGCTCCTGCCGGTGCCGATGATGAACGTGTTGAACGGTGGAGCCCATGCCGACAACTCGGTTGATTTCCAGGAGTTCATGGTGATGCCGGCCGGCGCCGCCACCTTCTCCGAATGCCTGAGGGTCGGCACCGAGGTCTTCCATTCGCTGAAGAAGATCCTTTCCGGCCACGGGCTTGCCACAGCAGTCGGAGACGAGGGCGGGTTCGCCCCTGATCTTTCCTCCAACGAAGCTGCGCTGGAAATGCTGATCGAAGGCATCGAGGCCACCGGATACAAGCCGGGGGAGGAGGTCTTCATTGCTCTCGACCCGGCTACCTCCGAGATCTACTCGAACGGCATTTACCGCCTCGAGCATGAGGACCGCGACCTCAGCCCGGAGGAAATGGCCTCCTACTGGCAGAGCGCAGCGGAGCGCTTCCCGATCGTCTCGATCGAGGACGGCATGGACGAGGAAGACTGGGACGGCTGGAAGCTACTCACCGAGAAGCTTGGCGATTCCGTACAGCTGGTCGGTGACGATCTCTTCGTCACCAACCCGGCCCGGCTGAAGCGGGGCATTGATCTCGGGGTTGGCAACTCGATCCTGGTCAAGGTAAACCAGATTGGCACCCTGACCGAGACTCTCGAGGCGATCCACATGGCTTCAGAGGCCGGTTACACCTCGGTCATCTCGCACCGCTCCGGTGAAACTGAAGACACCACGATCGCTGATCTCGCGGTCGCGACCGGGGCCGGCCAGATCAAGACCGGGGCACCTTCACGGTCGGATCGGGTAGCCAAGTACAACCGGCTGCTTCGGATCGAGGAAGAACTGGGCGATAAGGCCCGCTTCGGCGGAATCTCTGCCCTCAAACGCGGCGGTTGAAGGAAGTGACCGTCCGGCCTAGAAGGGTCGGATGTGTCAGTGCGTGCCCAGACCTATGGCGAAGCCAGGCGATCCCAGCGTCGTCGGCCCGCCCCACGGCGAAATGCCGGGAAGCCCGGTGCGGGAAGGATCCATTGGGATCGCTTCGGGCGGATTGTTCTGGTCGCCGTCGTGGCACTGCTCGTACTTGTCTCGATCAAGCCGATCTGGAACGCCGTTCATACCTACCGCCTGGCCGGGCAGACCAAGGTGCGTCTGCATCAGGCCCAGGCCCAACAGTCGGCTCTGGAACGTCAGGTGAAAAAGGCGCAAAGCAACGCGACCCTGCAGCGGGAAGCCCGGCGCCAGGGGATGATCATGCCCGGCGAGCGGGCCTGGGTCATCAACGGCATCAAGTAGGCGAAGGGGCCGGGGGCCTCCGATGAGCTTCTCCGAGTTCCTGGCAGCCCTGGTCCACCTGGTCCTTGTCGCCGGCTTCACAGGATTCACCGCCTGGCGCCTGCGGGCCCGTCTGCTGCCCGGGTGGAGCGGGGCTCCGGCCCGCCTGGTCGAGGCGGTAGTCGCGGTCGGTCTGCTGGTCGTCTCGGCCGAACTGCTCGGTCTCTTTGGCCTGCTCAAGGTCTTCCCGCTGATAATCCTGCTCGGGGTGCTGGCTGTGGTGGTCTGGCTCCGGGTGCTGCCCCGGCCAGCCGGACCCGATGATTCGATTCCGCCATCGCCGCCTGTCTCCACAGGGGCCCAGATCCTCGCGGCTTTAGTGGCCTTCGCGGTGTTCGCCCAGTGGGGAGCTTTCACCTCCTACAACCTCGACCACGGCATCTCCAACTTCGATTCCGTCTGGTACCACATGCCCTTCGCGGCGGAGATGGCCCGGACCGGTGTGGTCACCAGCTTCCTTCACACCGAGACCGTTTTCCTCAACTGGTTCTACCCCCAGAACTCCGAGCTGATCCACGGAATCGGCATGGTCCTGACCGGGCGGGACTTTCTCTCGATCTTCATCAACCTCGGCTGGCTCGCCCTGGGGCTGCTGGCCGGATGGTGCGTCGGCCGGCC
>JAUPTY010000209.1 GCA_030917845.1 Actinomycetota bacterium
ACGATCGAGATGGTGAACCCGAGCAGACCGGCGAGTCCGACTCCGGTCTCGATGTTGGCCAAAGAAGTGGCGCTGCGGATGTCCGCCGCCTCTTCGTCCTCACATTCGGTGACGAAGTCGTCACGTTCCTCGTCAGTGACTTCAGTATCCGCGTCGGCAACCTTCTCGTCGACGCATTTCGTGATCGTCGCCTGGTCGACGTCGCGATAATCGGTCGCGGCCTGCAGGACCGAACCGGCGCTGAGCAGGCTGCCAATCCCGATCAGCAGCGGGGCGATGATCATCACCCCGATCAGGGCGGTGCGAACCCTCGGCGATCTCGCGGCGGCGGCCTTGAACATGAAAACGAGCGGGATCGCGAGCAGCGACCAGCCTATGAACTGGCCAATGCTGGCTATCCAGAGCCCGGAACGGTCACCGTCGATCCTGATCAGTTCCTCGGCCAGACCAGCCGAGGCCCGCACCGAGGCGGAGGATCCGGAGAAAGTGGCGAGGATGATCGCGACGCCCATCACCGAGGCGATGCCGGCGATCAGCGACCACTTCTTTTCACGGGCGAGTATCTGGGATTTGGAGATCATGAGATGAGGTGCCGGAAGGCCCGGCAAGCCTATAGACCGGTCAGGCCTCGGGGCTTCCCTCTTCGGTTTCCTCGTGGACCGGGTAGTACTCGTAATCGACCGGTTCGGCGATTCTCGAAATCCGCTCGCCGACCGAAAGGACAAGATCGAGCAGGGGCGCGGCCGCGACGATCACGGATTCGATCTTCTCAGCGGTGGGGTCGGAGGAACTCACTGGTCAATACGCTACAGCGACCGTGACCGTTGATCTTCCCCACGTACCGCTTGAAGCAGGCGCCGGCCCGCAGAACCCTCCCTGCCCGGCCTGCGGCGAACCGCTTTTCCCCTGGGTCGGGATGCCCGTCGCCACCGGGATAGCCCACCGTTGCGAGGCCTGCGGCCTCGGCGTCCTCAGCCACGGGGAGAAGTTCGATTTCCGAAAGCGCCCGGGTGAGCGCGACCCGGACGATCGCGGACCGAGGATCAACTTCCACTTCGACCCGGGCACCGCCGCCGAGGCCCTGGCCGAGCTCGACCGGAGCCGGGAGGAAGACGGCTCATACACCTTTGACAACCGGGCCTCTTTGGCCTGCTGGCTCACCGGGGGAGCCTGGGTCGGTCTTGGCACCGACCACCGGTACCGGTTTACGCCACAGGCGGTCACCGACCTGATCGCCACTCGTGACCAGCTGGTGACCAAGACCCGCTGGCGGCCACTACGGGGCATCGCCCTGATGTGGCAGTCGGGGATCAACATGTTCACCTTCGGCCAGAACGTGGTCATGGGCGCGCTGGGCAAGTCCCATCAGGTCGTCGCCGACCGGGCCTGGAAACGGGCCCTGGACTGGTTCATTTCGATCGTCCTCGCACTCCCGGCAGTCGTAGTCGCCGCGCCCCTTGAACTGCTGGCGATTCTCTTCCGCAAGGGCAGCGCCGCCCGGGCCCAGGTCCAGGTCCTCTAACGCCTGCCTCAGGCGAGCAGGGCTGCGACCGCAGCGATGCCGTCGCGGCTGGAGTGAAGCGACCCGGCACCGGGAACCCGTTCAACTACCGCCCGGGCCGCCCGTTTGAGCAGATCCGGAGTTGACGGCAGGGTCACGACTGTGACCTCGGGTTCGAGGGTCACCAGACGGACCGGATCCAGAGGCCAGGCGGGCACCGCCGGCAGCTCGACCAGAAACGAGCGGGCGGCCGCAGGGCCGCGGTCCGCCTTGTCACTGAATCTCTCGGCACCGCAGCCAAGGGTCTGGAGCTCGCCCCCAAGGAAGAGGTCGTAGGCAGCTTCCTCGCCGCCCTCCGCCGCAGCGGCGCGGATCGCATCGACATCGATGGACATGCCGGTGGTCGCCTCACTGAGGGCCCCGAAAACCGGAGGTTCGATCACGAACGCGCGGGCGACCAGATCCGGATCGGCAAGGGCAAGCTCGAGCGCGACCACTGCCCCGAAGCCGATCCCGATGACGGTCGCCGGTCCGGTCTGCCGCTCGCGGAGCAATGAGGCGATCTCGATCGACTGTTCCGGGATCGAGGTGCGCCGGTATTCGTCGACCGGGACCGATTCACCCCAGCCGCGGCGGTCGGGCGTGATCAGACGCCAGCTTCCCGCCAGTGAACCGACCGCATCGTCGAAGACCGAAGAGTCGGTGCCGGTGCCGTGGATCAGCAGTACCGGGGGCCCATCGCCCCGGTCGGTGACGTGAAGCTCGCTCAGCGGAGTCCCTGGCGGGCTTCCCGGACCAGGGTCACGGCCTCGGGGAAGACGACGCGGATCGCATCCCGCACCTGCATCGCCTGCTCGTCCGAAGTGCCATTGAGGTCGAGTCGGCCGATCGATGCGACCGTCATTTCGACCGCGAGCCGGATTGCATTGTCAGCCCACGCGACTTCCTGGGATGACTGCATCTGGTCAGCCATCTCCTGCATTCGTGCACGAAGCTCGTCGGGGTCACCAAACATGTTGAACGGGGAACCTTCCATGCCAACAATCTAGCGGCCGGAGGGTGCCGGCCGTGTCGGTGTCACTGAATTTTTACGACTGTCGAACCATCCTTGAGCAGATCTTGCCTACCTTCGCGTCATGTCACGCAGCGCCAAAGGGACCAGCGGATCAGCGACGGTCGAGCAGGTCGGGATCGTCTTGATGCTGGCAGCACTCTTCGCCGTCCTGGTCGGCATCTACCTGACCGGGGTCCGGGACCCTCCCGGCCACGGGCTGGGGATCAGGATCGCCAACCGGATCGCCTGCGGTCCGCGGGAGCCGGGGACATGTCGTCAGCATCCGGCCGTCTCGGCCTACGGCTGGGACCTGGCCCGGGCGGTGCGATGGCTGGCTCCGGATGCCGCCGCGCGATCGGGACCGGCCGGAACGCTCGTGG
>JAUPTY010000210.1 GCA_030917845.1 Actinomycetota bacterium
CCTCCGGAGACCCGGAAAGTGAGAGCAGAAGTGCCCACGCGACCGCGACCAGAAGCAGTCCGGCAGTGTGCGTGGCAGAAACTGTCCGCCGCTTGGCCATCCCCAAGAGTGTAGCCGGGAAGCCGGGTACATCGACTCACTAGGCTTCGGCTCATGGCGCAGATCAAGGCCCTTCTCTTCAATGACCCGTCCTGCCCTTTCGGTTACTCGGCCAGTCCGGCATTGAGGACCCTCGAGTGGCGCTACCGCGACCAGATCGAGTGGCATCTGGCGGTGATCGGTCTTTCCGACGAGAACAACCCCGGCCGCTTCGCCCCGGAGGAGATGGCTGATCGCTACTTCGACTTCCGTGAGTGCTTCGGCATGCCCTTTGCGATCGAGATCAAGCTTCGGCGTTACACCAGCGCCCGGGCCTGTCAGGTGATCACCGCGGCCCGGCTTCTTTACCCGGGGTCGGAATGGCGGGTTCTGCGCACCCTCCAGTTGCTGAACTTCAACACGCCGCTGCTGCTTGACGATGAAACCCAGCTCTCCGAGGCACTCGGAACCGTGCCGGGTCTCGATGCCGGCATAGTGATGGCAGCACTTGACAGTCCGGAAGTCCAGTCCGCCTACGAGGAAGACTTCGCTCACGCCAGGTCGGCGGTCGGCGGGGCCACTCACCTCCAGGACAAGACCGCCTCGACCGACTCCGGCCAGCGATTCACGGCACCTTCGATCATTTTCGAACACGAAGGCAGACGCATCGAGGTCGGTGGTTTTCAGCCGGTCGAGGCATATGACGTGGTAGTCGCCAACCTCGATCCCGACCTGGATCGAAAGTCCCCGGCCGAAGATCCCCTTGATGCCCTTGGTCTGTACCCGGCCGGGCTCACCACCCAGGAAGTCGCTGCGATCATGGCCAACGGGATCCACCGGCCGGACCGCACCGACGCCGAGCGCCAGCTCGTGCATCTGCTCGGCGAGCAGAAGGTGAAGCGGATCCCGCTCGGCAACGACGCTCTCTGGATCAAGGCCTGAGGTCGCTCCCGGCCTCCCGGCGGGTCGGGCGATGAACCGGCGGCGCGACATGCCGAACAGGTAGCCTGCCCGGATGGCTCTTGGCGGTGCCGAGGTCGCCGCCAGAGAAGGCGGTTCCCCTACGGCTAAACAGGCGGGTTCGGCTTTCCGGCCCGACATTCAGGGAATCCGTGCGATCGCGGTCACCCTTGTGCTGCTCTGTCACGCCAGCATCCCCTGGGCCGAGGGCGGATTCATCGGCGTCGACGTGTTCTATGTGCTCTCCGGCTTCCTGATTACCGGTCTGGTTGTCCGCGAGATCGAAAAGACCGGCCGGGTCTCGATCCGGAACTTCTACGCCCGACGAGCCAAGCGCCTACTGCCGCTGGCCGCGCTGGTCCTCGTCTTCATCGGGATCGGTTCCCTTTTCATCTTCCCCCTGGCCCGCCAGACCGAGATCGGCGGTGACATCTTTGCCGCGGCGCTCTACTTCGTCAACTGGCATTTCATAATCCAGGGCGTCGACTATTTCGCCGCTGCCGACGGCCTTCACAGCCCGGTCCAGCACTACTGGTCGCTCTCGGTCGAAGAGCAGTTCTATGTGGTCTGGCCGCTCCTGCTTCTGGCCGCCGGGGCCCTCGCCACCAGGTTCCGCCGCCGGGTCAAGGTCATCGTCCTGATGATCATCGTGCCGGTCGCGATCGCCTCCCTGATCTACAGCGTCTGGTTCACCAATGCGAACCCTGAAGCCGCCTTCTTCTCGACCATCGCCCGGGCCTGGCAGCTTGCTTTCGGCGCGATCCTGGCAATGACCCTGCCCAAGGTGCGGATTTACCTGCCGACCTGGTCCGCGCATGTGCTCGGGGTCGCTGCGGTCGGCACGCTGCTCTGGGCCACCTACACGATGTCGGCCTCCACCCCGTTCCCCGGTACCAACGGACTGATCCCGGTCGTGGCCACGATCGTTCTTCTGGTCGTCGGGGCCTCCGGCGAGGGCATCACGACGAAGATCCTTTCGACCCGCCCCTTCCAGTACGTCGGCAACATTTCTTACTCGTGGTACCTGTGGCACTGGCCGTTCGTCGTCTTCGCCATCGGCATATTCGGTGACCTCTCCTGGCCGTGGCTGGTCGTGGCCACCCTGATTTCCTGGATTCCGACCCAGATCAGCCACACCCTGCTCGAGGATCCGGTCCGTCGCGCAAAGACTCTGAAGTTGCGACCCAACCGGGCCTTGATGATCGGTGCCGCCTGCTCGATCGCTGCCGCCGCCTTCGGGCTCTGGATGGGATCGAACCGGATAGACGTCAAGGAACTCGATCAGGATCAGATCCTCGGTGCCGCGGTAGTCAAGAACGGCAAGGTTCCGCTGGTCAACTCGGTTGATGGAATCAAGCCCAATCCCCTTGACGCCCGTGAGGACCGAGGCGAGATGTACGCCGACGGCTGCCTGCTGCTCGGGCCGAGGACCGAATCCGGCGAGTGCGTCTACGGCGACCCCGACGGTGACGTCAGCGTCGTGCTGTTCGGAGATTCACATTCGATGATGTACATGCCGACCCTCGATGCGATCGGCGATGAAAGGGGCTGGAAGATCACCGGCCTCTCCCGGGCGAACTGCGCGATCGCCGAAGTGGACCTGAACCAGTACTGCGATGAGTGGCGAGCAAACTCCCTCGAGCGGATCGCCGAGGAGCAGCCTGACCTTGTCGTCGTCGCCACCTCCACACAGGCCGTCTACAGCCTCACCATCGATGGCCAGAAACTGAGCCGCGAAGCCAGCGAGCCGTATCTGGTTGACGGAATGATCGAGACCTTCAACTTCCTCGAGGAGAACTCGGGCAAGGTCGTGCTGATCAGGGACCAGGCCCAGGCACCGCGAAAGCCCTGGCTGCCACATGAATGCGTGGCCGAGAATCTCGACA
>JAUPTY010000211.1 GCA_030917845.1 Actinomycetota bacterium
CGGAGAGATTCGGGGGGACCTGGACCCCGACGTCCGGCAACAGCCGGGCGGTCTCGCGGATCAGGTGCTTCAGGTCCTCGATCGACACCGGGCAGGCCCATTCCGGCAGGGGGATCGAGGGTCGACCCTCGTTTTCAGCACCTGCCACTCCCGAGTCAAGTGGCACTGACTGGTCGCTTTCCTGCCAGCGCCGTTCGGATGCTTTCGCAGCGATGTCCGCTGGCTCCTGCCCGTAGTAGCGCGGATGCGGCACGAAGTTCTGGATGATCACTTCCTGGATGTGGCCGTACTTGCGCTGGACCTCAGCCAGAGCCTCCAGGGACTCGATCCGCTCTTCCGGGGTCTCGCCGATCCCGACCAGGATCCCGGTGGTGAACGGGATTTTCAGCCTTCCGGCCGTTTCGATGGTCTTCAGGCGATGAGCCGGATGCTTGGTCGGAGACCCGGCATGAACCGTCTTCATCAGTCGCTCCGAAGCGGACTCGAGCATCAGGCCCTGCGATGCGGTTACTTCGCGCAGCCGGGCGAGATCTTCCTCTCCGATCGCACCGATGTTGGTGTGCGGCAGGATGCCCCGCTCCAGTGCCCGTTCACATGCCCAGACCACATATGAGGTGAAATCTTCGTGCCCCCAGGCCCGGAGCTGCTCCGCAACCACGGGGTTCACTTCCGGCTTCTCTCCAGTCAGAAAGAGAAGTTCCTTGGTCCGTCGACGGACCGCCTCATCGAGCATCCGCTCGACCTCCTCAGGCGGATGGACGTGGGCCTGGTGGGTAGCGAAGGCGCAGTACTTGCAGTAGCACTGGCAGGTCCGCGACAGTGAGATCGTGTAGTTACGGGAAAAGGTGACCCTGCGCATCGGTTGTTCAACCTACCGCAGAGGTACGTTCGCACCCCGGGGCCCACCCCGGAGTAAGGTGAAAGAGCAGCGCCCACCCACCGCAAGGAGAACCCGATGAAGACTTCCCTGAAGCTCCTGGTCATCCCGCTCGCGATCGGAGCTCTGCTCGCCGGTTGCGGCGGTGACGATTCCTCTGATGACTCGGCTTCGACCGACACGTCGACGACTCAGACTCAGCCTGCCGACAGCAGTTCCGGCGCTGGCGCCGCGAGTACCGGCAAGTCGACTGTCGTCGCCCTGGCCGCCGACCCATCAGGCGCACTCGCCTATGACACGACCGAATTGACCGCCAAGGCGGGCAAGGCGACCATCGACTTCACCAATGACTCCCCGGTCGGCCATGACGTGGTCGTCGAGGATGCCGATGGCAACGAAGTCGCCTCGACTCCGGTTATCACCGGCGACAGCGCGATCGCCGAATTTGACGCCAAGCCCGGCGAGTACACCTTCTACTGCTCACTCCCCGGTCACGAAGAGGCCGGCATGAAGGGAACCCTGACCGTCCAGTAGGGGCCTGAAACGCAGCCTCCAATACCCCGGACCCGCCCGGATCCGGGGTATTTTTCTGCCTCCATGTTTGAACGCCACCCAGCCAGGAAGCTCGCCGCGATTTTCATCGGCGGCGTGGTCGGAGCCCTGATCCGGGTCGGGCTCTCGGAGGCGTTCCCCCACGAGGTCGACGCCTGGCCCTGGCCGACCTTCGCGGTCAACGTTGCCGGCGCCTTCCTGATCGGCTACTTCTTCGCCGCGTTTCGCGACCATCGTCCGGATCAGATCCACCATCCCTTCTTCGCGACCGGAATCTGCGGCACGCTGACCACCTTCTCCACAATGCAGCTGGAACTCTTCAACATGGTCGACGCCGGCGAGCCAGCGCTTGCCAGCGTCTACCTGGCCGCAAGTCTCGCCGTCGGCTACCTCGCTCTCAGGTTGGGCATCGCGACTGAAGCCTCACGTCCGGATACCCGCACATGAATGCCCTCGGCTGGATCCTGGTGGGTTTGATCGGTGGCCTGGCCGCCGGGGCCCGTTACCTGCTCGACGCCGAGATCTCAAGGCATGTCCGGGTTCCGTTCCCGGTCGGAATCCTCGTGGTGAACCTGATCGGCGCTTTCCTGATCGGCCTGGTCGCCGGCAGCACCCTCGAGGGGCAGGCCCTGGTGATTGTCGCCGGCGGAGTCATCGGTTCCTTCACCACTTTCTCGACCTGGATCCTCGACACCCATGAACTCGCCGTGATCGACCAGGCAAGACTGGCCTGGCTGAACATCGCCGTCTCATCCGCTGCGGGATTCGTTGCCGTAGCCCTCGGGCACGCCATCACCTCCTAGCCCCGGATAGCGAGCTTTGTGTCACGCTGCGGGGCCGGTAGGCATCCCCGGGACGCGGGCTGGGTCCGGGACGCGGGCTGGGTCCGGGGCGCGGCGTGGGGGTATGGCATCCCGGACCGTCGCTGCGCTCCCCATCCAGAGGTCCGGGAACCACACCCCCACACCCCGCCTGAGAGCCCTCAGGGCAACACGCCCCACCACCCGGGCGCCCAACAGCGCGAACCAGACATCCGAGTCCACCGAGAGTCAGGCCAGGAGCGAAGCGACTGGCCGGGCGAGACACGGCAGTCCTGAGCACGAGAGGGCGGATGTCAGGGGCCTCCAGGGCGGGGCTGCCAAGGAAAACGGCCGGAAATGGCCGCGATAGTACGCGGGTACATGAGCAGCCGTTTCCGGCCGTTGACGCCGGCAGCGCCGTCCTGGTGGCTCCTGACGCCACCCGGGGGCAGCAGCCCGAAACAAGAAAGGGCGGCCCGTAGGCCGCCCTTTCGACGTTCAGTTCAGCTCTGAAGCTGAGTGCTCAGGCCTCCGGCGACGGAATCGTCGACGGCTTCTTCACTTCGGCATCTGGCTTGTCACCGGATCCCGGAGCAATGATGAACTTGTAGACCACGAAGGCCAGGATGGCGCCGACGATCTCGCCGACGAGGTACGGCCAGACGCCGCCCCATTCGCCGGAGACGAGCGC
>JAUPTY010000040.1 GCA_030917845.1 Actinomycetota bacterium
TTGATCGTCTTCGGGGCGAGCTTGTTCTTGGTGATCGTTTTGTTCTTCAGCTTCTTGCCGGTCACCGTGTTGTTCTTGATGTTCTTGCCGTTGATCAGGCCGGACGCCGCTGTCGCGGTGCCGCCGAGGGCGACGATCAGGGCGAGACTGGCCAGGATGGTTCCCAGTTGCGGTCGCTTCATGTTCTTCAGGTAACTCATTTACTCACTTCTCCTCTTGGTCGTTTGAATTGTTCTTGCTGTCGTCCTTTGCCAGTTCCATCAACACGCTGGAGAACTCGGTCCAGCCGCTGAACGGCAGCTTCTTCCCCTGCCGGTCACTCATCTCTCCGTGGATCGACTCGCGCTGCGGGTCGATTTCGCACTGAAGCTCGAAGTGGTGAACTCGGGACATGGGAGCAGCCTGAACCAGGGCGGCCCCGACCTCATGGGGGGTTGACACCCCTGTCTTTGGCTCTGGGGGGTATGGGGGTACCCCATCGATCCCCCGTATCCGGGGAATCTGGCTCTATAGAACGGAGGCGAGCTCGCGGCGGGAACCGACCCCGAGCTTCGAATAGACCCGGGTCAAGTGGTTCTCCACCGTCTTGGGGGTGACGAAGAGCTCCTCGGCGATCTCGCGGTTGGTCCGGCCGTCCGCTGCGTACTCGGCAACCCGGCGCTCCGACGCCGTCAGCTCATCGAAAGCCAGCCGCTTCGGCGCCGCCCCGGCTACCTCGAGTTCCTGCGCAGCCGTCTCCGCGGTGAGCCGGGCCCCGGCCGTCGTCGCAAGTTCAAGCCCTGACTCCAGCTCTGCCTTGCCCGCGTTCTTCTGACCTGATCTCAGCAGGGCGACGCCGAGTTCAGTCCTCGCCTTCGCCTCCTCGGTTCGCAGCGAGGACCCGGCCAGGGTTTCGACCGCTTCGGTCATGCGATCCACTCGCTCCTCCGCCGGTCCGGCCAGGGCGCTTGCCCTCCGGGCGATTCCGAGGGCTGCCGGGCGACCCCACCATTCGGCCCAACTGAGGTGTTCATCGGCCAGCCGGTCAGCCTCCTCGCTGTACCCGTCGCGAGAGATCGTCCGGGCGAGAAGTGCCCGCCAGGAGAGTGCCTTCATCGAACGTCCGGCCTCGTCGTCCTCCTGGAGGGGGGCGATATCGACCCGGACTGCCGCCAGATCACCTTCGGCCTCATGCAGTATCGCCCGACCCCATGGCACCCATCTGAGAACTGTGGGTCCACCTGGACCATGCTCGATGCCGCCTGCCACTAGTTCCTCCCGGGCTTCTTCCAGCCTGCCCTGCTCGGTCAATGCCCGGACCCGGAACGATGCATTGACCGGGACCATGATTGGCGGGATTCCGCCGGCCGCCGCGGTTCTCGCGTCCACTTCGGCGTCGCCGGGACGGCCTTGATTGATCGCAAGCACAGACCGGCAGCCAAGCGCTCCGGCCTGACCGAACGCCGAACCGCGGCGTTTGCTGTCAGCCAGGGCCTGTTCGATAGTTGCCCGCGACTCATCGAAGGCCTCACAGGTCAGGAGAGAGTAGGTCGCCATGTACCAGGCGAGAGATTCGGAAGTGTCTTCGGCGATCATGCGGCCGTTTCCAAGTGCCCGGTTGGCAAGTTCGATCACCTGGTCGGGGTGGGCGCCGGTCGCGTGCTCCTCCTGTGAGAGCAGGCCGAGGATTGTCCGCTCGGCACGGGTCCTGCCTTCGATCCCAAGGTGTCGTTTCAGATCGATCCCGGCATCGGAGCCGGTCAGCCACGCCAAAGTCGCGAGGTCCGCCTCGAGCTGCAGGGCTTCATCGGAATCCCGGTCGTCCAGTTCGTTCACGGCCCCGATCACCAGGTCGCGGGCCCCGTCCATGCCGCCCGAAGCGAAGGCCGCGAAAGCCCTGTCGCGATGGACTGCGATCCGTTCTTCGTCGCCCTTGAGCTCCTCAAGGGACTCGTCCAGATGCCCCAGTCCGGCCTCGAATTCGCCGGCCCGGACCTCGGCCCGGCCCAGCTCGGCGACCACGTCCGGCCTCGTTCCGACATCCGGCGGCTCGGCCAGAGCCCTCCTCAGTTGGCCGGCTGCCGTCTTCGGCAGACCGTTCAGCCGTGCCCTTTCGGCGGTGCGTCTAAGCAGAGCGACCGTCTCCTGATCACCGTCCGGCTCGCCGTTCAGGGCATGGACGGTCAAGGTTTCGTCCGGGACGCCTTCGGCGGAAAGGATCTCGAGAGCGCGGCGATGGGCGATCGCCCGTGCGGATGTGGGAATGTCATCGGCGATCGCGGCCCTGACCAGCGGATGGGCGAGCCGGACCGGTCGCATCCCCTCCACCAGACCGGCACCGGCCAAAGTGTCGACGGCCCGCTCGGCCTCACCCTGCTCAAGGCCGGCGATTGCCCTCACATGCCTGAGTTCCCCCTCACCGCCGAGAGTGGCGAGTGCCTGGGCCAATTTGCGGGAAGGGTCACCGAGGGCGCCAAGGCGCATCAGGAGAGTCCTCTTGACCGTGGCCGGGTCAGCCTCGAGCACATGCTCGGGCGAAAGCCCGGCCGGATCGTCATGGGACGCAGCAAGTTCACGGGCCAGTTCGATTGCGAAGAAAGGGTTCCCCGCCGTGGCCCGGAGTGTCGCCTCGGCGAGCTCGGGCGGGATCTCCGCTCCGTCGAAGGCATCCGAAAGGACCGCGGCGACACCGTCAACCGTCAGTGGCCCGGGACGAATGAAAGTGGCCCCGGCCTCGTCGAACACGGGAGCCAGAAACCGGGACTTGGAGAGCGGTTCGTCATCGCGGACTCCCGTGAGCATCGCGATCGGATGCCCCTCGACCCGATGGGCCAGGTAAGCAGCAGTCGAAAGCGAGGCCGTGTCACCCCAGTGAGCGTCATCGAAAACAGCCAGGATCGGGCCACGTTCGGCGAGGTTCACGGTCAGCCAGTAGAAGCCGTGGAGGAAGTTCTCGGATGTGTCCCGGCCCGGCCCCGGGTCATCCGGCGGCTCCGCAAGGCCCAGCGCCACACCGGCCTGCGCCGCGGGACCGGCCAGCAGGATTTCCCTTTCCTCATCGCCGGCCTCGATCACCACCCGTTCGACCATCTGGCGCACGACGCCGTATTCGACATCCTGCTCAAGCACTCCGCCCCGGCCGGAGATCACGGTCATGCCCCGCTCCCTGGCCTTGGCCATGGACTCGCGAATCAGGCTTGTTTTGCCGATTCCGGCCGGACCCTCGACCACCATGAGAGACCCCTGCCCGGCGCAGGCGTCATCAAGCTGACGGTACAGCTGACGAAGCTCACGCTCCCTTTCAATCAGGTCTGAAGTCTGCGGGGACACCACGATGGATACTAAGTGTGCGGGATTGCGGTTTAATTCCGTGCGCTGTTCAGTTACCTGAATGGAATCCGCTGGCCCGGACAAGAGGTCCTGCTGGTCCGCAGGCAGAAGGAGACAGTGAACGTATGACCCGATTGGCAGCTGGGCGAACCACGCATCTTGAGCCCGAAGAGATCGCCCGGGAGACCCTGCGGCTTTTTGACGAAGGCAGCGACCCGAGCATCCGGCAACTTGCCAGCGCGCTCAACGTGACTCCTTCGGCGATCTACCACCACTTTGATTCCCGGGCCGAGATCGTCCAGGCCGCGGTAGAGCTGGTCTGGACCGAGATTCTGGCCGAGACCACTGTGGCGGTGGGCAACCCGTTCGAGGCCGAGCCGCTGGAAGTTCTGCTCACGGTCGGGCTGAACGCCCGCCGCGCCTTTCTGCGTCATTTCAGGATCACGCCCTACATGGCAGCCATCCCCCGTTCGGGCGAGCTATCCGCCGGCGGCATGTCGCTCTTTGCCAACGTGTTTGAGCGGCTCGGGGTCTCGGGGGCCGAGGCAGGCAATGCCTTCCACTATTTCGCGAGCTACTGCTTCGGCAACGCGCTCTACGCGGCCAGCCGTCTCGGCGCAAACCAGGAGCTTGGCCCCGAACACCCCAGCCACGAGCAACTCGAAGTGTTCCGCCGGAACGCGGGTATCGAGGGAACTTCCAGCGAGGACACCCGGGCCGCGCTGGACGCTGTGCTTGATCTCTCGGAGATGGATCCCGAGCGGGACGAAGAGCTCTTCGTCATGGGCATGAGGCAAATCCTCGAAGGATTCGCCAAAGTCTGAGCCATGTCACTCGTCACGATCGAACGCGATGGCCCGATGGCCGTCATCTCACTCAACAGCCCGCCGCTCAATCTTTTCGACCGGGCGATGACCTCAGAGCTGATCGCCGCCCTGGAGCAGGTCCTGGATGACCCGCCCCGTGGCCTGCTGATTCGAGCCGAAGGCAAGGTCGTTTCCGGCGGGGTCAATGTGCAGGAATTCAGAGGGCTCTCTACCGCCGAAGGAACCCGGCTCTGGGAACAGCTAATGGGCCTGATTGACCGGGTCGAGGGTTTTCCGTTCCCGGTGGTTTTTGCTGCTCACGGTCTGACCCTTACCGCCGCCTTCGAGCTTTCGCTGGCCTGCGATCTGATCGTGGCCTCCGAGTCCGCGCAGTTCGGTCTGGTCGAGATCGTGGTCGGCCTCACCCCTTCGATGGGCGGCCCGCAAAGGCTGGCCGAAAGGGCCGGCTCCGGCCGGGCCCGTCAACTCGTGATGACTGGCGGGCTCTTCGATGCGGAGACCCTTGAGCGCTGGAATGTGGTCAACGAGGTCAAGCCGGATGAGGAACTCGACGCCTACGCCCGCAAGCTCACCTCACGCCTGGCCAACGGCCCGACCCTTGCCCACGCGATGACCAAGCGGATCCTCCGCGGTTGGCGCGATGACGGCATGGCCGGCGCAGACAGGGTCACCCGGCGCGACGCCGCCGAGCTCTTCGAGACGGAAGATCTCAGGAACTCCGTCGACTCCTTCCTCGAAAACGGACCCGGCAAAGCGACCTTCGAAGGCCGCTGAACCTGGTTACAACCTCGGCCCCGGCTTTCTGATGGCGATTAGCCACCGATACGGTGGTCAAACGCCTTCAGAACAGGCAGGAAAGCAATTCTGGCCTAGGATCTGAGGATGGCCGCATCCGCCAGACCCGATACCGGCAGTCGCCGGAAAATGTGGATCACGCTGATCGCAATGACGGTCAGCTCGGCGATGATCCTGGTCGATCAGACCTCGGTACCTCTGGCGATCCCCGACGCGATGTCGGATCTCGACGGTGAGGCCAGCGCCGGCCAGTGGATCCTCACCGCGAACATGCTGCCGCTGGCCTTCATGGTGCTCGGAGGCCGGCTCGGAGACATCTTCGGACTGCGGAAGATCTTCATCATCGGTGCGGTCATCTTCAGCGCCGCTTCCGCGATGTTGCGGCATACGAACTCGTCTTCTACACGACTGCTGCCATCGCCCTGCTCGGTGCTCTCGCCAGTTTCTTCCTGGTCCGCAAGACGGACAGGGTCGGAGGTGCCGAAAAGGTCTTCATCCGCCGCTCCCGCTGGGTCACCTCGAATACCGGCCGCACCGCCGCCCTGACCAGACATCCCCCGTCGGAAGACGACCGGAGCTACGACTAGCCCAGGACCATGCAGTGCTCGGGGTGCCAGCCGACCTTTACCTTCTGGCCGACTTCCCACTGCTCATCGGCCCGCATCCGGTAGGTGGCCTGTTCGAGTGCGACCAGGCGGCCGCCGTTACCGAGCTTCAGGGTCAGCTGGTTGCCGACTCCCAGATAAACCTTGCTTTCGATCTCGCCCTCGACCGTGAACATGTCCGGTTCGATCCGGTAGGCCGCGCTGCCGATCTCATCTACGGCCACCTTCTCCGGCCGCACCGCGATCCGGACCGATTCACCCTCGGTGTGGCCATCACCAAGGTCGGGAACCTCGAGGCAGTCCTCGCCGATCCGGACCCGGCCACCGGATTCGACCTTGCCCTCGAGCAGGTTCGAGATGCCGATGAATCCGGCCACAAACTCTTCTTTCGGGTGCTCGTAGACCTCTTCCGGAGGCCCGCACTGGGCGACCTTGCCATCACTCATCACGGCGATCCGGTCTGACATCGAAAGGGCCTCTTCCTGGTCATGAGTGACGTAGACGAAGGTGATGCCGACTTCCCGCTGGATCGCCTTCAGCTCGATCTGCATCTGCCGGCGAAGCTTCAGGTCCAGAGCGCCGAGCGGCTCGTCCAGCAGCAGCACCCGGGGCTGGTTGACCAGGGCCCGGGCCAGCGCCACCCGCTGACGCTGCCCGCCGGAAAGCTCGTTCGGCCTCGACCCCGAACGGGAGGAAAGGGCCACCAGTTCCAGTGCCTCGGCGACCCGGGTTCGGATCTCGTCCTTCGGCACCTTCTTGCGCTTCAGACCAAAGGCCACGTTGCCCTCGACGTCGAGGTGCTCGAAGAGGGCATAGCTCTGGAAGACCATGTTCACGTTGCGCTGATGGGGCGGCACCTTCTCGACCGGATCGCCTTCGAGCAGGATGCGGCCCGAGGTCGGGGCCTCGAAACCAGCCAGCATCCGCAGGGTGGTCGTCTTGCCGCAGCCGGAGGGGCCAAGCAGGGAGAAGAACTCGCCCTGGGCGATCGAGAGGCTGATGTCATCAACGGCGACGAAATCACCGAACTTCTTGGTGATCCCCTGAATACCGATCGCTTCGCCACTCATCTCATTCCTCCGCTCCGGTAAGCACCTTGACGCCGCTTTCGCGACGTCCGAACATCCTCGGGATCAGCACCGCCAGGGCGACCGCGCTGATCGAGACGACCATCATCAATGTGCCGACCGCGTTGATGGTCGGCGAGACCCCGAACCTGATCATCGACCAGATCCTCACCGGCAACGGCTGGGCATCCTCACCGGTGGTGAAGAAGCTCAGCACGAAATCGTCGAAGCTGAGTGCGAAGACCAGCAGCCCCGCGGCGACGATCGCCGGCCAGAGGGCCGGCACGAGCACAAGTCGCACGGATTGCCATTTGCTCGCACCAAGGTCCTGGGCCGCCTCCTCCACCTCGACCCCGATCGAGGCCAGCCGCCCGCGAACCACGATCGTCACGTAGGAAATCGAGAAGGTGATGTGGGCGATCACGATGGTCCAGATCGAAAGGGCGATCCCGAGCTGCGAGAAGATCAGCAGGGCCGAGATGCCGGCCACGATCTCCGGGGTGATCAGCGGCACCAGCATCAGTACGTTGAAACCCTTCGAGGTTCGCGAGTGGGCCCGGACGAGACCGATCGCCAGGGCGGTGCCGACGATGGTCGAAATGATCATCGTCATCACCGCGATCTGGACCGAAACCTGAAGCGAATCCATCAGGGTCGGATCGTTGAAGAACTCGGTGTACCAGCGGAAGGAGAGTCCGTCCATCACCTGCAGCGACTTCTGGCTGTTGAAGGAGAAGACGATCACGATCGCGATCGGGATGAACAGGTACAGGTAGACCAGGCCAGTGAAGACCTTCAGAAAACGGGGCTTGTAGAAGGGCGAGGCACCCATTGCTCAGAGGACCTCCGCCTCGCCCTTGCTGGCCCGTCGCAGGTAGAAGACCATCCAGACCGCCAGGAATAGCATCATGACCACGGTCAGGGCGGAGCCGAACGGCCAGTTCGAGGCTGCGAAGAACTGGTCCTGGATCAGGTTTCCGACCATGTATGTGTCGGGTCCGCCAAGTAACTGGGCAGAAACGAAGTCACCGACGGTTGGCAGGAAGACCAGGACGCAGCCGGCCAGGATCCCGGCCTGGGTGGCGGGCAGGGTGACGTGGATGAAGGTCTGGAACGGTGATCCGTAGAGATCCTTGCCCGCCTCGACGACGCTGGGATCCATGCGTTCGATCGATGCGTAGAGCGGCAGGATCATGAAGATTATGTAGCCGTAGACGAGCCCGCCGACCACCGCGAAGGGAGTGTTGATCATCTGGATCGGCGCCTCGGTCAGCCCCCAGTCGACCAGCAGGTTGTTGACCAGACCCTGGTCGGCCAGCAGGGCGACCCAGGCGTAGGTCCGGACCAGGTAGTTGACGAAGAACGGGATGACCAGGGCGGCAACCAGGGCGTAGCGGTATCGGCCGCCGTAGCGGGCGATGAAGTAGGCGACCGGGTAGCCGATCAGCAGGCAGAGGATTACGGTCGCCAGGGCATACGCGACCGAGCGGACCAGCACCGGAATGTAGGTAGCGTCAAAGACGTCGCGGTAGTTGTCGAGGCTGAAGCCGTAAACCCCGCGGCCAAAGTCGTCGACGTGGCCGAAGGAAAGCGCCAGAACCAGGAACAGCGGGATCGCGAAAAGCAGGGCGATCCAGATGCCGCCGGGGAAGATGAACCAGTCCCAGAAACGTTTCGAGGTCAAGCTTTCACCTGGGTCCAGAGAGTGGTCCATTCCTGCCTGGCTTCGGGATCATCGAGCCGGAACTCCATCGCCGAATCGGCCAACTGGTTCAGGTCGACGTCAATTGACGGGTCGTCCTTGACGAGTTCGGCAAAAGCTTCACGACCGCCAGCGACAGGTTGCGGGTAGCCGTTCCACATCACGTTCCGGTAAGCATTCTCCGGTTTGAGCATCCAGTCCATGAACATCATCGCCGTCCCGGGACTCTTCGAAGTGATCGGAATGCACATCAGGTCGGAGCCGACCGGCACCCCTTCCTTGCAGGTTTCGTAGGCGAAAATCGAAGGGTCGTCGACCTGGTTTCTGGCGTTGACCACGTCGCCATTCCAGGCTTGGGTCAGGGCTGCCGCGCCAGAGACCAGGTTCTGGACGGAGTTGGTCGAGAACCCCCGCAGGCCTTCCTTCTGGTCGAGCAGAGTTGCCTTGCTGATCTCCAGCTGGTCGGACTTTTCCGTGTTCAGGTAGAAGCCGTTGAGCAGGTTCGCCTGGCCGATCCCTTCCTGGAAGTCGTCGAGCATGAAGATCCGGCCGGAGGCCTCTTCGTTGCTCATGTCGGCCCAGGATTCGGTCGTGGTCGAGACTTCTTCGGTGTTCCAGGCGATCCCGGTCGTGTAATAGGCGTAGGGCACCGAGAACTCGGAGTTCGGGTCGTACCAGGGGCTGTCGTAGTAGGGCGAAAGCGAATCGGCGAACTTGAGCTTCGACCGGTCGAAGGGCCGGATCAGCTGTTCGTTCCTGAGCCGGAGTACGTATTCGGTCGAAGGGAAGATCAGGTCATAGGCACCACCGGCCCTGAGCTTGGTGACCATCGCCTCGAGGTTGTCAAAGTTGACCTCGTTGACCGCCACCCCGTACTTCTCGGCGAATTCCTTCTTCAGGGCCGGGTCCATGTACTGGGCCCAGTTGAAGATCAGCAGGTCCCCGTCGATCTTCGGCTCGACCAGGCTGCCGGCGGCGGACTTGTCCAGCGACCGCCCTACGGTGCAGCCGCTGAGTCCGTAGGCGGTGACCACCAGTCCCGCCCCGGCCAGCAGCAGCTGGCGTCGATTCAGCTCCAGTTCACTCACCCTCCCGCACCTCGTTTCTGTGGGTGCGGGCGGCGATCATTCGGTCAGTGCCTTCGGGTCGATCCCGAGTTCCCGGGCAATTCGTGTCGCCGCCAGCACCCGGACTTTCTCCACGTCCATGGTCGGGTCTCCTGTCAATGGGCGCACGCCGAGACCGTCGAGCAGGCCGATCGCCACGTCGGCTGTCTCTTCGGGGTCATCGACCACGAACTCTCCCCGCTCGGTTCCGTAACGGATCACCGTGAGCATCCATTCACGGTAGCTGGTGTAGAGGCGTTGTGAAAGGGGACGCATCGTTTCGTCACGGGCGGCGCGCAGCCAGAGTTCAACCCAGAGGATCCACTCCTGCCGCTGCCGCCCCTCGATCGGCAGGCATTCGTCGATCATCACCTTGAGCCGTTCGGTGGCGCTGGCGTCGGCGTCAACCGGCCGGCCAAAACGGTCCTCGGCGGCCAGTTCGTAGGAATGCATCAGCGCTTCCTCGAGCAGTTCTTCCCGGGTCGAGAAGTAGTGGTGGACCAGTGCGGTCGAGGCTCCGGCCCGCATCGCCACCCTGGCGATCCGGACGTCATCGATCCCGTCCTCGGCAATCGAGGCGCAAGCCGCATCGAGGATCCGGTCGCGGGCGTTGATCGGAGCTTCGGTTGTCAAGTTGCCGTGGCCCCGATCCCCAGACCGGCATCAGCCAGCACCGCCTCGGCGGCGTTCCTCCCGTTCAGCGCGATCACGCTGCCAGCCGGATGTGTGGCGGCTCCCGACATGTAGAGGCCGGGCACCGGAGTCCGGGACGAAAGGCGGCCCTCCCACATCTGGTCGGGAGTTACCTCACCCTGGAAGATGTTGCCCCCGGTCAGGCCGACCTTCGATTCGATGTCAGGCGGCCCGAGCACCTCGTGGACGGTCACGCATTCGGCGAAGTCGGGGGCGAAGCGGCTGATCAGGTCAATGAACTGCCCGGCGACCCCGTCCCGCGCTGCATCCCAGTCGCTGCCGGAGATGTCATATGGCGCGTACTGCCCGAAGACGCTCATCAGATGCTTCCCTTCCGGGGCCACAGTTGGGTCGTAGCCGGTCTGGATATAGATCTCGGCGAAAGCTACAGCCGGTTCGCCCGCCGCGCAACGCTCGAAAGCGGCCTGGGCCTCGTCCATCGGACCGCAGGCATCGATCGTCGCCTGGGCCGGCCAGCTCTCGCCTCGGGCCGCCGCCCATTCCGGCAGGCGGGAGAGTGCGGCGTTGAACTTGACCACGGGACTGCGGATCTTCCAGGCGTCGAGCCGGCTCTTGAAGGCGCTGTCGATGCCCCCGCCGGAGTCGACCTCGAGCATGCCGAGGGTGCGCTTCGGGTCGGCATTCGAAACCACGTTGCGGGCCCGGATCATGGTGCCGTCCTCACAGACCACGCCCTCGCCGGGAAGGATGCCGGCGACTTCGACACCGCAGGCGATCTGAGCCCCGGCCTCGATTGCCGCGTCGGCGATCGCGAAGCTGACCATTCCCATGCCGCCCTCGACATAACCCCAGACCGGTCCCTGGCCTTCGAGATCGCCCTGGTAATGCATCAGCTTGATCGAGGCGGTGCCCGGTTCATAGGGCCCGCCCCAGGTTCCGATCACTCCCTGGCCGTAGAGCGCGGTCTTCAGCTTCTCGTTGCCGATGTACCGGTTGAGGACATCGGCGATCGAGTCCTCGAAGACCAGATCGACCATCTCCTGATCGTCGAGTATTTCCTCTATCTGTGCCCGGGTCGGAGTGTCCCCCACCCAGGTGTCGCGTTCGCCCTTTCGCAGCTTGATCCGGGTCTTGTCGAAGAGTTCCTCGTATTCCCAGTAGCCCTTCTGGTCGACCGCGGACACTCCGAGCGCGTCCATGTTCGCCGTGGTCTTCTCGTCATCGAGGAACTGGCCGAAGGCCGTCCCGTCCTCAAAGGGCACCCAGAGGTTCGGGTCGGCAGTGAAGAAGCGCAGGCCTCGCTTGCGAAGTTCAAGTTCGTCGATCACCAGGTTTTCCAGCAGGCCGACCACATAGGCGCAGGGGCTGACCAGGTAGCCCTCACCGAACGGCTCCTCGAGGGTGCAGGCTCCGCCGATCTGGTCGCGGCGTTCGAGCACCAGCACCTTCTGGCCGGCCCGGGCCAGGTACGCCGCTGCAGTAAGACCGTTGTGTCCGGCCCCGACCACAACCACATCCCAATCCTTCGAGGCCAGCGACGAAAGCGGTTCCGGCATGCCGAGCTTGCCCAGCTTTGCCGCGACGGGATTCGCCGCCACCGGATTGCCGGTCGCCGCCAGGAGGTCCTGCGGCACGGCCCCGTTCGAAGCCGAAGTCCCGTTGTCTCCAGTCATGCCTCCACCCTTCCGTTCAGCGCCTCCATGTACTTCCCGGCGACGAGGTTGTCGAATTCATGCACGGTGCCCTCTTCGGCCGAGTACCTGCCGGCCGTGTATCCGGTCGTCCCGACTCCCTTCTGGGTCAGTTCACAGACGTACCAGTCCTGCCGGTTGGTCTGATCCCAGAACTCGATTGCGTCGGTCGGGTCGAAGTCGCTGGCTTCCACCGTGCGCTTCTCGAAGAACCATTCGCAGATCACGTCGGTCTTTCCCGGCCCCTTCGGATAGAGGGTGTGGAGCATCACGTAGTCGGGATGCATCGAAACCAGGGCGTTCGGGAAGAGTGCGAAGTAAAGGATCGTCCGGTCATTGCCCTCGGTCAGACCCTCGATCCTCGGCCGGCCGCTGGCGTGGCCACCCTCCCTGGCCATGGTCGCTGCGTCTTCGGCCGTGATGAACATCGAACCCCCACACCATGCCCCTTCCCCGTAGATGTTCTCGCCGCTCATGTAGTTGGAAAGCGCGTTCAGCTGGGGATGGATTCCCGGGCAGTGGAGGCATTCGTTGTAATTCTCGGCGATGCCCTTCCAGTTGGCGTCGACCTCGTAATCGATCCGGCCACCGCTGACCAGATCAGCCGTCCGGTAGCGATCGAGATGATCGATCAGCTCGCCGACGTGGGCGTCAGGTTCAGGGGCCTCGCCGCTCAGATCGACCAGGACCAGACCGCCGAGAATGGCCAGACGGACCGGGATCAGCCCGAAGCAGGACTTGTCGAAGTTTTCGAC